>JAKPYU010000290.1 GCA_029568995.1 Candidatus Omnitrophota bacterium
CCCCCAAACTTTGGGGGAGAGGTTCCTCCCCCGAAGATCGGGGGAGGTTAGGTGGGGGTTGACCGGATATCACAAGACTCCTCCGCGTGACGGTTGCAGGCGAGCTTTCTTAGGAGGAGCGGCCCGGAGTCTGCGGAGGGCTGCGACGTGGCGATCTCGCCGTTCGATTCCGGCTGGTTGGGGTGAGGGAAAGCAGGACAGTTAGCGTGACGGCAATTCGGGGTGGCACCGGCATCTTGCCGATGATGCTTCCAGACAGTGCCATTTCCGGTCTTGGGTATACAACATGATTGAACACTCGCAAGTGCGTCCGTTTTTCCTGGAGCACAATTTCTGGCGTCTCTACGCCCGTCTCTGGCGGCATGTGCGGCCGTATTGGAAACTCTGCGTTGTTTCCATGATCTGCATGATCCTGATGATGAGCTTCCTGGCGGGACGGATCTGGGTCATCAAGCCGCTACTCGATGCCATCGAGAAAGGCACGCTTGCGGAGAACCTCACCTGGATTCTCCTCTTCGCCCTGGCGATGACCCTGCTGCGCGGTGCCGTGGACTATACCCACTCTTTCCTGACTCGATATGTCGGACACCGGGCCATTCGTGACCTGCGCAACGACGTATACAAACACATGATGTCTCTGAACATGGGTTTCTTTGACCGTCAACGGTCCGGCGATCTTCTGGCAAGGCTGACCGGAGACATCAATGAAGTCCGTCAGTCGGTCAAACTCCTGTTCAGCAGCATCTTCGTCAAACCCCTGGAATTGTTCGTGTACATCGGCCTGATGGCTTCGCATAGCTGGCAGCTCACCCTGATGCTGCTGCCGTGTGTGCCGGTGATCTCCTGGGTGATTCGATGGATCAGTCAGACCGTGAAACACCTGAGCCGTGCCAGGCGGATCGAAAACGCCGCTCTCTACGGCATGATCTCCGAGAGCCTCGGCGGCATGCGGATCATTAAGGCGTTCAACCTGGACAAATATCACGAGAACCGATTCGAGCAGCAGACCGAACGGTTGTTTCAACTTACCATTCGTTCGCACATCTTCCAGGCGATGAGCTCCCCCCTCATGGAGGTAATCATCTATAGCAGTGTCGCGGTAGTTGCCTGGATTGTGCTCGGATTCATGACCAGCATGACCCTGGGCGACAAGGGTGTGTTTTTTGTCGCCGCCTTTATGAGTTTCAAACCCATCAATAATTTAACCGATATTCAATACAGCATTATTGAAGCCCTCGCGGGAGCCGAACGAGTTTTTCAGTTGCTGGATGAACAACCCACCATTCGGGATCATCCCCAGGCCGTAGCGATGGTCGCACCGTCTCATGCCGTCGAGTTTCAGAATGTGTCGTTCGCCTATGACCGCGACTGTGTTCTGCAGGATATCGACTTCCGGGCGAATATCGGCGATACGATTGCCTTTGTCGGACCCAGCGGGGCAGGGAAGACTACATTGATTAACCTGCTGATTCGTTTCTACGATCCGACGCAGGGGCAGGTTCTGATCGACGGGCGCGACATCCGGGAGATGCAGATTCGGTCGTTGCGATCCCACATGGCCCTGGTGACCCAGGAACCCATCATCTTCAACGACACGGTATGGAACAACATCACCTGCGGTTTGGAGCATTTTGAGGAAGAGCGGGTGTATGATGCGGCGGTCGCCGCGTTTGCGCACGATTTTATTTTGCAGTTGCCGAATGGCTATCAGACCATTGTAGGGGAACGCGGCTCGATGATCTCCGGCGGGCAGCGACAGCGGATTGCCATCGCGCGCGCGCTTCTTCGCGATCCCTCCATTCTGCTTCTCGATGAGGCCACATCCTCTCTCGATTCCGAATCGGAGCGCGTCGTACAAAGTGCCTTGGAGCGCCTGATGCAGGGAAGAACGACTTTTGTAGTCGCCCATCGCCTCTCCACGGTCGCGGGCGCAGACCGCATTTACGTCCTGGACAAAGGACGAATTATCGAGCAGGGAACCCACCAGGAATTAGCCGCCATGGGTGGCCTTTACTCCGGTCTCTATGAAACCCAAATGCAACCGGTGTAAACAATTACGAATTACGAATTACCAATGGTTATTTGGAAACCGTAGGGGCGCACGGCTGTGCGCCCTTGGAGTGCGGTAGCGTCAGCTGCCGCCTTTTCCGACATAGTAGGACAGACCTCCGTGCCTGCTATTCCTTACCCTGCCCGTCATCCTCAGCATTTCATCATACATAATTAACCGATTCCGCAGCTTTAACATATACATGTACATAAGATCTATTACCGGAAATGCCCAAATCCATCGAGGAATATTATTTTTGTGAAACCGCTATTTTTTTGTTGACACGCCCCAAAACCCGCGATATACTCTTTACCGAAGAATTCTGAAATGTGCGAGCGGTCGGGGGAATGCGAGCACACTCCACCGACCGGAACAAAACGGAAGTAGCGGTTTGAATGTGGCCTGGAAAGGAGATCCGCGTAGCGGCTGGAAATCCTTTATTTACTAACACTTATCTCTATAGGAGGAAATGGAGATGCGACGATTCGTATCTGCGGTAGGGATGGTTTGTCTGTTGGTCGGGTTGGTGGCGGCGCAGTGGGTGGAGCGATAGCCTACCATTTACTTGCCGGGACTGTGCCCATCCCGTCATCGCGAGGAGCCGCCCGGAGTCTGCGTAGGGCGACGACGTGGCGATCTCAGGCCTTGCAGAGATTCCTCACATTCGTTCGGAATGACAATAGGCCTGTCATTTCGACCGAAGGGAGAAATCTCATCCGAGCGCCCAGCTTTTGCCATCGTTCGGGATGATGAACATGCGGGATCT
>JAKPYU010000645.1 GCA_029568995.1 Candidatus Omnitrophota bacterium
AAGGAGAACGATATGGACGCCGTAACGGTTTCCCCGAAATACCAGGTGGTTATTCCCAAGATCGTGCGGGAGCGATTGGGCATCCGCGCGGGCGACAAACTGCAGGTGCTGTGTTTTGATGACCGGATCGAGCTGGTTCGCACACAGCCGATGCGGAAGATGCGCGGATTCCTCCAGGGGCTGGATGCGACGTTTGTTCGAGACGAGGACGACCGCGTATGAATCTCGTTGATACGTCCGGTTGGATCGAATATTTCTTTGCCGGTCCGAACGCTACCCACTTCACTCCACCGATTGAAAACACGAAGGAACTGGTCGTGCCCGTAATCTGTCTGTATGAGGTCTTCAAGAAAGTAAACCTCGTCGCCGATGAAGCCAGAGCGCTGCAATCTGTCGCCCAGATGAAACACGGACGCGTCGTAGATCTGACAGAGGATATCGCTCTCAGCGCAGTCTTGATCAGTCTGAAACATAAACTGCCAATGGCCGACAGTCTGATTTATGCAACGGCGCGCGCATGCGACGGAACGCTGTGGACACAGGACGAGCATTTCCGGGGATTGCCGGGAGTGAATTACAAACAGGCCCGAACAGGGGCCACTCCGTGATTTCGTGTTGTGCTGGAATGACGGAAGAATTGGCCTGGATTCCGGCTTCCGCCGGAATGACGGATCGGAATTCCCTCTCCCGCCGGGAGAGGGTTAGGGTGAGGGAAAAAGGGGAGCACCCGTCGCCGGAATGACGCGCTCCCCCTCTCCATCCTTGAAGAGGGGGTTGGGGGGGTGAGGAAAATGTGTTCCCCTTCACCTCCGCCCTTGCGCCAAAAAGTTCGAGAGCATTTTCAGTCCCACCGGACCACTTTTCTCTAAGTGATACTGCGTGGCAACCAGGTTGTCCTGCGCCACTGCCGAGGCAAATCGGTAGCCGTATTCGGTCTCGCCAATTATGATATCCGTGCTATCCGGTACGGGATGGAATGAATTGACAAAGTAGAACTCGGAACCATCCGGGATTCCCTGGAAAATGGGATGAGGTTGCTTTTGAAATACCTGGTTCCATCCGATCTGCGGCACTTTCAGTTTCCCGTCAATCTCCGGTCCCCTGAACTTGCGCACCCGTCCCGGCAACAGTCCCAGGCAGTCGGTGTCGTCCTCTTCGCTGTATTCAAAAATAATCTGAACGCCGATACAGATAGCCAGCATCGGTTTCCCGGCCTCGAAGATATCCTGGCGCAGGACCTCCACCAGTTTCAAATCCCGCAGGCTTTCCATCGCGGCCCCCGCCGCGCCGACTCCGGGAAAGATGACACTCTCGGCTGCCGCAATCCGTTTCGGGTCGGAGGTGATTTCCGCCTCATATCCCAAATGTCGCACGGCGCGTTCCACGCTGGGCAGGTTTCCCGCACGATAGTCGATAATCGCGATCATGATCCGTTTTCCTGAGTTTCGATTGATACGCCGTCATGTTCCATCACCGAATCGGCGCGAAAAGAGGCTATCAGAAGGTCCCAATTCGGGCAAGCGCCACACCCGTTCCGAACAGGCCGCACTTGTGATTTCATGTTTCAGGAAAGGATGATCGCATGGACAAGGAACTGAAACAGGCATTATCGGTCGGCGGCGCGGACTATCTCGAAATCCGCATTGAGGATGCCGCGACCACATCGGTCACGTACATCGGCAAGGAACTGGAGAACATCGGCGAATCTTCCAGTCTTGGCGGGTGTGTCCGCGCGGCGGTCAACGGCGGTTGGGGATTTGCGTCGTTCAATAGCCTGGAGAACCTGGCGGACAAGGCCAAACGCGCTGTCTCGATGGCACGCCAGGTCGGGCGCGAGAAAACGACGCTCACTCCGACGGAGCCTTACGAGGCGAAACATGCCACGCTGCCCGGGCGCGATCCGCGCCAGGTTCCTCTTGAAGAAAAACACGACACGGCTCACCGATACAATCAACTCATCCTGAGAGCAAATGGGATACAGACCAGCAGTGTCCGCTATCAGGATCGCTGGAAACGCAAGGTTTATGCGAACTCCGACGGCACAACGGCCGAATTTGAAGAGATCTTCTGTGGGGTCAGCCTTGCGGCGATTGCCCGGAAAGGGAATATCGTTCAAACCTATCATCACACGTATGGCAACCTGGTGGGATTCGATGAGGTGACCGGGCGTGAGGCGCTGGCGGAGGATGCCGCCCATCGCGCCGTCGATCTGGTGAGCGCCGAACGTGTGAAAGGCGGAACCTATACCGTCCTCATGGACCCGATTCTCACGGGCATTTTTATACACGAGGCGTTCGGGCATCTCTCCGAAAGCGATTTCCTCTATGAGAATCCCCGGCTGCAGGAGGTTATGCAGCTGGGACGTCGCTTCGGACCGGAAATCCTGAATGTTGTTGACCAGGGCAATCTCAATCAGGCCGGGTATCTGCCGTTTGATGATGAGGGAACCCGGACAAAAAAGAATGATCTCATTCGCGACGGTGTTCTGGTTGGCAGGCTGCATTCACGGGAAACGGCGGCCAAAATGAACGAGACTCCCACGGGAAACGCGCGCGCGATTTCCTACCGATTTCCGCCGATTGTCCGCATGACCAACACATTCATCGAGGCCGGGGAAACATCTTACGAGGAAATGCTTGCCCGGATCGACAGGGGGATCTATGTCAAGAATGCGTTGGCCGGGATGACGGATTGCGAGATGTTCACGTTCACCGGAATGGAGGCGTTCGAGATCGAGAACGGCAGAATCGGAAAACGTCTGCGGGATGTTACCCTGACCGGCAATGTATTCGAAACACTCAAGAATGTTGTGGCGGTCGGCAATGACCTCAGTTTTCACGCGGGCCTGGGGGGATGCGGGAAAGGCGGGCAGTCACCGTTACGGGTTTCCGCCGGCGGTCCGCATCTGCTGGTGGAGAATGTCGTTGTGGGCGGGGAGTGAGACCACGAGCGCTTGAGTTATATCCAGCGCTCATTTCGCAACTGCTGCCATGCGACCCGAATGTGTTCTGCCTTGAACAACCTTCTTTTGCGTTCGTTCCAACTCTGTACGCCTTCGATGGCCTTTTCAGCAGACTCCACTCGGTCGGGATTCTCTTTGGATATCCAGTGAATAGTTGCCAGCATTTCGAGACAGTAAGGAGTCTCAAATCCTTCGATCAACCGATTTACACGATCGATCCGATCCTGTGTTTCCTTTTGCCCTGCCAAGAATTCCTCTGTTTTTTGAACTGCCTCCGGTAATACAAAAATGGTGGGTTCAAGTGCCTTCTGCGAGCGGTCTCCATATCCCCGAATGAAATGTCCCTCCATTCGTTGAAGAACGTGGTGCAAAGCCTCAGCATAAGGACCATATTGATTTGCCGTGAAGTTCAAACGCAACGGTTCGCCTGCTTCCTGCAGAAAATAGGCGAGCTTCTGAATCTCCAGCATGGACAGTCGGTAGCCGGGGATTGCATATTGGTGAAGAACCGCCAGAATTGCCGCTCGCCCGGAGGTCATCCCGGGGGCTTTTGTTGCAACTTTCATGTGATCGGGACGAGGAGCACCGACAGGCTCAAAAAGCAGAATTCGCACATCCCCCAAATCTTCAAGCGCTTTTTGAATTCGGTCTCGAACCTCGTCCCAGTTCAATCCGCCGTTTCCACACCCCAAAGGCGGCAATGCAATAGAGCGAATATGATTACTCTCAATCACCCTTACCAAGTCTCTCAACCCTTCTTCAATGTCCTGCATTCGGGATCGCCCACGCCAGTGGCGCTTAGTGGGAAAGTTGATGATGAAACGCGGATTCAACAGCGAGTCCGTATTGTAAACGAACATTTTCCCCGGTTCGACCTCTTTCCGGTCACAGGCTCGTTTGTAAGCATCGAAATTCTCCGGGAATGCCTGCCTGAACTGAAGCGCGATTCCTTTGCCCATAACCCCCACCGTATTCACGGTGTTTACGAGGGCCTCCACGTCCGCATCCAGGAGATTTCCGCATAAAATCTCGATCATGGTTCAGTCTCCTAATAGTACCAATCGCGGTGAACCGACACCTCCGGTTGGTGTCTTGCGGAATGAATGAACTCGAGAACCTGGTTTCCGATGCTCTCATCGAATACACCGATCATATCGAACAGATCCCACGGGATAAAGTCCTTTACCAGGAACTCCGCTTGCCGACGTCGCTTGCGGTCAGGGTCCTGATCCGTATCACGCCAATACTGAACTTCCATGATGTCCCAGTCGATCTGATTGAGGTCATTTGGATCATTGAAGAACCGAGAAATCCCCATGGCGGCATGTCCATCCGCGAATACGAACGGGAGTTTGTGCGCAATAACTTGCTCCACGGAAGAAACAAAATAAAGGATGTCGTTCTGCGTTCCGGAGAATCCCTCCACCTGCCTCCCACGAACTGCATACAGCATGGGCGATCTGGGAGCGAAATAGAATGGAACATAATCTCCCAAGGTTCCATAAGGTGCTATGGGAACGGACCGGCTCGCACGACGTTGCCGGATGTGTTCATGAGCGATTGAATTCAGGTTCACCTCTCGCACCTTCATTTGAAGGTCGCTGAATATTCCTCCGGCTGAGCAGATACTCTGCAGATTCCTGATATGCGTGATGTGATAGATCTCTGTCATCTCCTCACCGCTTCAGTGCAACCTTCAGTTCCGGGATGGGCTTTCCGGTCGGATCGGTGATTTCCAGGTAGAAGCCCCAATCGCCGCGCAGATGGGAGATTTTCAGAAGAAGGCTGTTCCAGCCGCTTTGCAGTCTCACCGGCACGACATGCTGACCCGGAACAGCCGTACGCAAGCCATTCCGCATGAACACCTCCTGGTAGTTCAACAGAATGCGTATGCCCTCAGAGGCTCCCAGGTGCAACACGGCGGGGCGGTCATTCGGCGACTGTACGTACACATGTGCATAGGCCAGCGCCGGGTCCTTTGCCGAGAAAAACGACGCCAGATCCACGTAACCGGCCCCTGAGTAATGGGGCTGCCATTGGATTTCCCCATTCACTCCATTGTAACGGGCGTTTAAGTCGATTTTTGTCTCTGCCGGAAGCTCATCTGTCAGCCCCTTGTCCTCCGGATTGGGAAACGATCCCAGTACCATCCAGTCCCGCAGATAACCATGGCCGACTACCATCGACCCATCCACTGCAAAAGGCTGACCCTCCAGGTCCCCCAGCAGTCGCCCGGTGATTTCCACACGCCCATCCAAAGCCGGATTGGGCATACGCACCAGAAATCGCCGAGTCGCGAGAGCGATTCCAGTGCCACTCGCATTCAGTTCAACGGGATCTTGAGCCTCTATTTTCCAGTCGTCTCGCGGACAGGTCAGAAGCAGCCGACCGGTGAACGATAGTCTTTGCGGATTTCTGACAGTCGCCACAACACCAAAAGAAAGGTCTTTTCCGGGATCTCCCTGCGGCTCCAGTTGAACAGTCAGGGGCAAAGTCAACCCGATCAATTTCGCGTTCAGTGAGGGATCGAGAACTTCCTGCACGATCCGCTTACGGAATTCCAGAAGAGCCTTCTCCAGATTGACGGTTAGTTTCTCGGCTTTCTCCGGTGAAATCGTCTCCTCGACCGTGCGCTTTGGGATTTTCTGTCCTGTTTCGACAATGTCCACCCACGCTGTTCTGCCGCCGACCATCGCCGATGCGAATTCCTGTGCGGTCTTGTCCAGATTCCAAACCTCTTTCAGCGCGTCGATCTCCTTGGGATACAGTGAGAGGATTTGAATCATCTCCATAATTCGGTTCGGGACCCAGCTCCCCCGTTCTTCCTGCGACTGTGTGAACGATCCCCCGGACAGAGTGAATGTCAAAACAGAATCCTCGGCCGCAATTGCTTTCTTGTCCTGCCCATTGAGGGCGACACGATAGGCCGGTTCTTTGGGAAGGTTCGTGAAATGGAGATTGATGATTTGCGAACGCGGCAAACGGTTGGAAATAGAGAAACCGATCTTTGAGTCCGAGAGAGAATCGATGGCGCAGAAGGGACCTTTCGGCATTGCCTTGTGATTCTCAAGGTCAATGTCGATTCTGCCGGTATTCTCCGTGGCAAGGATCATTGTGTACGTATTGCCGGGCCGAATCTTCATCGGTTTCTGCAGAACATAAACCAGGTTATCCAGGCTGGTTTGCTGAATACCCGCATCGTGCGGCTGACCCTCCAGGAACAGAAGTGGATTCTGGTTGCGGAACGAGGGAGGAACCTCTGTTCCCACTTGAGCGAGCTCCAGAGCGCGACCGTCTGCGGTCCTGTCCAGACGGAACGTAATTCGTCGTGCGGCTTCCAGCGATGCCGCTTGATAGTCCACCCATCCCTGAAAAGTCGGACAGTAAACCGGAGCGTGAATTTCCTCCCAATGCGCGGGAAGATGCGGACTGAGAATCAGGCGCTGGAGCCGCGCATCATAGAACAATCCCTCCAGTGCAGTCAGCATGGACCAGGAGACCGGCCCGGCCAGGGCCTCGTTTGTATCGGTTGAAGACTGGAAGCGCACCGGAAGAGACATACCATAGCCAGCGGATATCGCTCTCCGGTTCATGGCTTCAAGGATTTGCAGTCCTTCCGAGGCACGCTCTTCGTAGACGGCTAATGCGGCGAGGGCGGTGAGGATTCGATTATCCGGCTCTGCCAGAACATCGGAACGGAACGCGTCGTCCTTGGAGGTCAGAAGATCCAAAATCGTTCCAAGGCTGGTTTTGACATGCTCGGCGGGCAGCAGATTCCTTCGCCCCAGGAGATGCGCGAACCATTCACCGATCAGTTGCTCCGGCGGAAGCAGAGACGCCTGTGCATCCAACGGTGAGCGCGGGTCGAAGAACGCCTTGAAATAGCGCCCGTTCCATAACGAAACCAACATGCTTTCTTCCGCTTTGTGAGCGGTCGCCTGAATCTCACCGAGAAATTCGATGTTCCGATCCAATGACTGGAATTCCTCTGTGACGGCGAGAGCGGCCAGCCACATCCCGGCGACATCGGCGTAATTTCTCCGCCCTTCAGGGTCCAGCGCAGAACCTCCGCTCTCCGGAATACCGTTCCCGTCCGCGTCGAATCCGATTAATCGCGACACGGCTTTTCGTATCGCAGGAAGCATCTCTGCGCGCAGTTCATCCTGCCCCATGTAGTGATCGTACAGGGAATAGCGAAGAATGAATCCACAGGCGGCTCGCGCATCTCGGTCGAGGTTCTGAGCAGCAGTCGCATCGCAGACAATCTCGGCAATCGAACCGGGACCGGCTGGAATTTCGCCATCCTCCCGCTGGCTGTCCAGAACGAATTGCATATTCCCGACACTCAGGTCCGGCAGCATTCTCATCAGGAATTGATCTGTCATCGAAGCAGCGAAAGTCGATTGCAGCATTCCCAGAAACGGGTCTTCAATAAACGCGAAACGGTTGTCGATAATCACGGATCGTGAGAATAGCGGGGGCAAATCGTTCAGCAAACGGATTTTCAGCCAGGAGGGAAGAGAACTGCTCAACAGCGGTTCCCGCCACTGGTTCGTTTCCATCCGAAGGCGTTCACGATGCTTCAAGAGATAAACCGCCGCATCCCAGGCGTCATTGAAATAGATTGCCGGAAGCTGATGATGCTCGCGTCCGTCTGGTCCCACAACCACCGGACAATGCCAAGTCAGGACAAAGACGGTCTGTGCAGACTCCCCGGCAGGCAATTCCACCTGGTCGGCGATGGCCCCCGCTGTGTGCACATCCTCACTTCCCACGGGCCAGGGCCCCGGCTCCGTTTCATCGAAGAAACGACCGTTTTTCGAGAACAGGGCCATAAAAGTGTCCAGGGTTTGTGCGTTCCACGAGGGAAGGAAGGTCACGGTGTGGTTCTGCTGTTGTTCCGCTGCGATTGCATAAGTACCGAGGGTGCTTCGTCGCGGATTGTTCGGTTCAAGCGTCTTCGTGGTTCCAAACACCAGACCACTCGTGGACTGTGCGCTTCGAGGCTGCTGATAATTTCCGATCCGATCTTCCCAGGGAATCCCGCTCTGCAGGTCCACTCCCAGTCCCAACAGGTTCTCCCAGGCAAAGGCCAGTGAGATCTTCAGCGGACGACCTGTCTTATTCCTGTACTGAAAAACAAAAAATGCCCCCGGCAAGGTGGAATCTTTCAGGTTCCAGGCGCAAAGCGGACTCCATGCCTGCAGATGGACCTCGATGGGGAGTTCGGAGTCGGAAAATGTGAGATCTGCAAACGGGAAAACCCCCGTATAGGCGATGTTCTCGATATCGTCCATTTCCGTATCGCCACGCCGGAGGATTTTGGAAATAGATTTCTCACGGTCTTCAATTCGGACCGCGAAGAAGCAGGCAGAGGGTTTTGGGATGAAGCCACGCCAATTATTGTTGATTGTCAGGCGGTCGAACCATCCATCCGTACCAAGATCCACGGAGCCGCATCCGATTCCTCCCAGCGGTATCCCGTGGATTGTGGTTGCGTTGCGGTACAGTCCCTCCTCAAAGGCACGGGACAGGTCCGTATCTTCAGTCGTCCCGGAAAGGGCAATCTGACAGATCAAGAAAACCATGGAAATGAACGCAACTTTATTCATATCAATGAGATATGCCAAGCATTTATGCAATAAAGATCTTGTCTGCAATTCACCTGTCTCCCGAAAGGAATAGTATCACAAATTGTTCTGTCGTGACAAAACGGGGTGTTTCAATCCGCCGGTGACGAGAATTCCTGCATTTTGATTGCTTCCTTGAGCTTGACTCACAGGAAACCTACGGTACTATGAAAAAAGTATTTCACCTTCTCGCGCACACTTTATCGCGGTAACGGTTGGGTCCGCAGAGACATGTCACAAGTTCTGTCCTACACAACAGCGGAACAGAAATACGAGATCTCAAGCCGTCTTGAGTCTATTTATCCCCTCGAACAGGAAATCCTTGAAGTCATCTGCTCGTTTGGATACAGCGATGATGAGGTTTTTGGCATCCGTCTGGCCATGGATGAAGCCCTGATTAACGCAATCATGCACGGCAATCATGGCCATGAGTACAAACGGATCTTTGTTAATTTGCAGGTGAACAGCGAATGGGTGGAGATCTCCGTTCGGGATGAGGGAAACGGATTCGATCTGAGCTGCCTTTTCGATCCGACGACCGAGGAGCATCTTCATGACCCCCATGGGCGGGGGATCTTTCTGATTCGTGAATTCATGTCTGAGGTCACATTTAACGAAATCGGGAACCAGATCACTTTTCTTCACCGGAAATCCGAAGGGGAGCCAACGGTTGTCTGATTGGACCGTTCGGATATCTCCGATTTCTTCCTGATATCGTCCGCCCTGATCTTCCGAGACCCGCCGCTTAAACGCTACCATCCTTTCCCATGGACCGGAGCCGTCAACCTGTGTCAACTGTTTTGGTGATTCTTGCCTTTCTGGCTGCATTTCTCTATCTGGCCGGA
>JAKPYU010000668.1 GCA_029568995.1 Candidatus Omnitrophota bacterium
CTCCGTCTTCTCGTTCGCAGCCGACTGTCACGGTTTCACCCTTTTGGCAGGCCTCCAATCCGTTCTTGATGAGGTTGCCAAGAACTCGGCTCAGCAGCTGGGGATCGGAGATGAATTGCAGATCCTGCGAGGAGGGATCGATTCGAATCGATCGATCGGCGGCCACAGAATGTTTTTCATACAGACGAACGAGATCCTCCAACAGGTAGACTGTGTCAATGGATGTGGGGCGGACCGCAAGATCGCCGCTTTCCGCGGTCACTAATTCGCTTTGCGCTTTGATTTCTTCGAGAATCTGATTGGTGATATCGGTCAGTTCACGCCGGTATTCGGGCCATTCATCGGGGCTAAGATCGCCCAGAGTCTGCAAGTATCCCAGAAGTCCTCCCGCTGTGTTGAGGATGTCGTGAAAGAAGATCCGTTCGAGAGCGGCTCGGCGTTTCTCGTGGCTGATATCGGTCACGGTGAAAAAAGTGAAACTCTCCCCATCCATCTCAAACGGTGTGGCACAGACTCTCAGGTCCATGGCCTCTCCGTGTTCATTGCGAAGGATGCGGCATTCCTGGACGTCGCGCTTTCCATGAATGCTGGACAGGATGGCACGGACCGCACCACAGGTGGTACAGAACTCCGTGGTGCCGCATTCGCTGTCGGTCTCGATCCTATGGGCGCATTGGAAGGCCTCTCCCGGGCGAAGACCGCATAGAGACTCCCGTTCCTTCAGACCCAGGAAATCCAGGAGAGATTTGTTGCTGTAAACGATTTGGCGTTGTTCGTTCAAGATCAGAACGATATCCGGAATCGCGTCCAGAAGTAGACTCAGCAGGGAGAAACCGGAGAATTGCCGAAATTGCCGTTCCACCTCCTCCGGCGAGGCCGTTTCCGCCGGTGCGAAATGAGTGGACGACTTATCGGAACTCATCGTTGACAGTCCCTTCATGCGACTCCGAGAAAATTCCCATCGAATGATACGGGTTGCATAACTCCTGTCAAGCAAAAGCAGGGAGGGCGGCGAGCAGATCGCTCTCACCGCCCTGTGTTTGCCAAGGATTTGTCCGCGGATTTCAGACCCGGTTTTGATCGGCGACTTTACGGAAAATGCCCGCCGCCAGTTCGCAGTCGTCTTCCGTGTATCGTTCGCAGAAGGTGGACCAGCGAACCCAAGTTTCCAGAAAGGCATGGGCTGTTGGGCAAGTCCTTTCATCGTATCGGTATTCGCGGGATGCGGGAGGCATGGAATACGGGTAGATTTTCTGTTGAGCGTTCTCTTGCAGGAAAGTCAGCGCTTCCGGCATGAGATAGTATTTTCCCAAGCCCGCACCGGGAATCCCGGCTTTTGCCAGTTGATCGGCAAATTCCTCCGTACTGCACCGGAACGCTTTCGGGGCCAGGCTGACTCCGACCATCCAGCAGGAATAGACATTTTGATAGTCCGGGATAGGCAGCGGGGTAATGCCGGGGATCTCTCCCAGTTTCTCGGACAGGAGCCGGATCATCTTGTCCCGTTGGGCCACCTGGTCTTTAATCAATTCCAACTGCGCCAGAGAGACTGCCGCCGTACATAACGGCATCCGGTAGGCGAATCCGAGCTCCGTGTGCAGGCGACCGAAATGCGGCCGCATCTGAGCGCCACGACTCTGGCCGATGAACCGAGTCCGTTCGGCAAGATCGTCATCATTCGTGACAACGCATCCCCCGACATCGGACCCCATGGTCTTCTCCGAGTCGAACGAAAATCCGGCTGCTTTACCCAGGGTCCCCGCATACCGACCTTTGTATTCACCGAAGACAGCCTGGCAGGCATCCTCATACACAATCAAGCCATGCTTTTCAGCAAGGGCGTTGATCGGGTCCATGTCGCAAATCAGGCCGGTCTTATGAACGGCCAGAATGGCCCGTGTTCGGTCCGTGATACACGGTTCGATGGTCTCCGCACTCATGTTGACTGTGCCCGGAGCGGTGTCCGCAAAGACCGGGATATAGTTCTGGTCGATCACGCCGAGGAGTGTGCCGTAATCGGTGATCGGGCTGACGATGATTTCATCGCCGGGTTTGAATGGGAACGCCGCCGCGAGAACATGCAAGGCCGGTGTGCAGCCCGGCGTGGCGATGCAATGCTTCATCCCGATTTCCCGGGCAAATGCCTGTTCGAACCGCTCGGTCATGTTGCACATGAGGCCGCTGTCCACGATCTCCTGCAGGTATTTCATGCAGTTCGGCCCCATGGTGCGGGGAAAAGCCGTCGGTAAAGCCCCCACGTCATTTTTGTGCGCTTCCGCACCATACTTCGCTCGTGTGATTGCCATGTTCTGTGCTCCTTTATTTATTGAGAAGAAACTCAACGACCTGGTTCGGTTCCGCCAGCCAGACCTCATCGCCGCCGATGCGACAGACCGTCTCAAAACGCTGCTCCAGTTCTTCCAGGGAGCAGTCCTTGGCAGGATGAATCGCCTTGCCGGGCATGGGGCAATGGCAGTAGTCAATGATCCAGCCGTTCATGTCGATGGCCTGGTGGATGCGTTTATAGGGATCGAAGACGGAGAAAAACGGCTCCGGGTATTCCGTATGCACGGGGCATCGGCCCAGGCACATCAAATCCGTCTCCCGTGTGTTGACCCTGTCGTAAATCGTCAGAATTGCGCGATATCCAGCTTTCCTGGCGACTTTGAGAGATGCCGGGTAATTCTGGTTGCTGCCGGGCACGCAGAAGATGGTCACCGGCATTTCCAGTTTCTCTTCGAGAACCTTGCGGCTCTCCACAACCTCGTAATCCGCGTTTTCATCCGTGATGTTCGGATGGGTCATGCTGTGGCAGGAGACTCCCCATCCCTCTTTTGCGAGACCGTGAATCTGCTCCCTGGAGAGGATCATCATGCCGTGGTAGCTGCTTCCCGGAACGTCTCGCGGGACCCCGATCTGCGGGGCGACCAGTGCGACATGCCCCGGAATCCCGTACCTTCGATGAACGGGAACCGCGTGCTCCAATAGTGCCGCGCAGCCTTCATCATACGTGATCGAATACACCCATCTCTTCCCGTCTTTCCACATCACACTGTTCCTTCTTCGGACTTCGGTTTCACCAGATCCCCATAAAAATCGGGGCGGCGGATTTTGTCGTAGATCTCACGCATGTCGCGATAGCCTTCGCCCCAAAACGGCATCCGCCAATCGGGGTCGAATTCCGCGATGGCGATACCGGGGCGGTGAGCCGTCGAGACAATGATTCGACCATCGGGAGCGATCACCTTGGCGTACCCCATGCTTTTCCCGGCGAGGTACGGCAAATCCAGGTATCGGGACAGGGCGAAGTACATCTGGCTGTCGATGGCCCTGGCTTTTTCGATGCTCTCCAGCATGTCTCCCGTATAGTCCAAATACATCGTGGGAACCAGGACGATATGTGCGCCTTTCAGGCCGTAAATTCGAAACATTTCCGGCACGTGGATGTCCATGCAGATGGCCATCCCGAATTTCACACCCTCAAACTCAAAAACCGGGAACGGGTCGCCGGAAACGGGAGTGGTGACAATGTATTCCTCGCTGGGAGCCGGGTGTTTCTTGCGGTAGATTCCCTTGAGTTCACCGGATCGGTCCAGGAAGAAGCCGGTATTGGCCGTTCCCTCATCCACTTTGACCGAAAGGCTGCCAACCACGGCGATATTTTTCTCCCGCGCGG
>JAKPYU010000299.1 GCA_029568995.1 Candidatus Omnitrophota bacterium
ACTTTGAAACACCCCACCGCCCCGTGCGTTTATCCTGGAAAACGCTACCAGACATATCACCGCCTCCGTACTCGTTTTTCGGTACGGTAGCACGGTTATGTCGGGGGTGTAAAGTCACTCGTCCTCAACCTCCTCCGCGTAAATCATCGCCTGTTCCAGCTCGTCCAACGCATCGTCCAAATGCTCTCGTACCAACATCGCAGACGGACTTGGGGTATATGGAACTTCCCCCCTGTCCGGGTCCGTGAAGTGTAGCAGTTCCTTCACGTCGTCCATGATGCTGGATATGTCGTCGGAAATCATTTAATCCCACCATTGACGGAAATATTTTCCCATCAATTTAAAACAGTATTCCTGGTCGTATTGTTCCAACCGTTCCGTGTCCCTTCCACCATGAGTTTCCCAATATTTATCTTCATGCAACCGCTTCAGGAGTACGGCACAGATCAGGGTACGCTTGGCTTCCTTCCCGCACCCCACAAGGTCCCCGTTAGCGAACACCTTCGACATCCTCCGCAGCTTGTATTCCATGATTCTTGCCAACGGTGCCCAATCCCAATCGCAGTCATCCCAAATCACGGGAATCCATCGGATTACGTTTCGTACTCCGCGAAAGACATCCCTGACACACGATATAATGTTGGGAAAGAACGTGCGCGGCATCCATCTGTACGGAACCTGGAAGATTCTCATGTTCACCCCTCGCCCCCCTGCGGGTTCTCCTTCTTCAAAAACTTATCGGCTATCTTTTTGTGGACGGCCCGCTCTCGTTGATATTCGGGATTCGACGGATCAAAGCTCGGGCCAACCCATTCTTTCGGGTCCTTTTTGTATGCCAAGCCCCACCGCTTAACCGACTCATCGCATCTTCGCTGGGGCGTCAAAAAAAGCTTGGGCCTCTCATCGTATGCGATCTGCAAAAGGTCGTTCTTGCCGAACCACGCCAAGGAATGAAGGGCCAACATTGCCCAGTAACATTCCTCGTGCGTCGGCATCTGTCCGTCTTTTGCGGCTTCGATAATATCGCCAAGGTTTCTCATAGCGTTTACCCCTCAACCAGCGCAAGGATCTCCGACAGGGGGAGCCATGCAACCGCCGGATCGTAACCCTCTCGCACATTTGGGTCAAAGTGTGTAAGATCATAATAAATCTCCCCATTACAATCAATTCGCCTCACAAGAAACTTAGATCGACCGTCCTCCCGGATCGGCCCCGTCCGCCAACGGAGGGGCTTGGTTCTCGGGATAATGTCCGGATCGCCAAGATTCAACTCGTTGTCGTCTTCAAGGTCAATGCGTGTTCTGTCCAGATAGTATTTACTCATCCTTCCCTCCTTCGGCCCCCGGGT
>JAKPYU010000674.1 GCA_029568995.1 Candidatus Omnitrophota bacterium
CTCCTTGCCGTGCCTCAAGCGAAGAGTCTGGGCGATAAACTCCACGTCGACCAATCCGCCCGGCCCCGCTTTCAGCTGCTCGATGCCCTTCTCCTGCTCGATCCGAAAGCGCATCCGCACCACTTCCTCGCAGTCCTCCGATGTGAGAGGACGCGAGAAGAGAGCGGCGAACCAGGTCCGATAGAACGCATAACACCATCCTGCATTCGTGGAAATCGGTCGGCACCGCGTCAATGCCAGGCGTTCCCAGACCCGGGCGCTTTCCCGCACATACCGACTGAACATGGGAAAACTGTTACAGAGTGCCCCGCTCTTTCCGTAAGGTCGAAGACGAGTGTCGCATTCATAAAGCCTTCCGAAAGCAGTCGGCTCATGGAGTAGCGAGGAGATTTTCGACGCCCATCGGTAGAAGAATTCGGAGGCCGAAACTTCCGGTGTGTCTTCACAGTCATCGTACAGGAACAGCAGATCGAGATCCGATGCGAAATTCAGTTCATGTCCCCCGAATTTCCCCACCGCAACGATGCCGAACCGAGAGGCGAATCGTTCATGGAAATCCGGGTAACGCGACTGCATCTCTTCGCCGGTAATTCGGACCATCTCTTGCAGGATGAACCCTGCCAACACCGCCAGGTCGGAACCGGACTCGCGAGCTTCACTGATTCCAAGCAGGTACCGAATCCCGATTTCCAGCTCCATTGAATTTTTCAGCCGTGCGAGCGATTCGTGGAGGCTCTCTCGTGCTTCATAAGCTTTTCGGATGGTTGTCAAACGGGTACGAAGAATATCCGAATGCGGAGACTCATTGAGAGCATCCGTCCTGCCGAGAGCTTCAATGAGAGAGGGATCTCTTGCCAGGATTTCCGACAGGTACCGACTTCCGCCGGTCAGGATGACCATCCGTTCAACCAGCTGCGGATTCTCTGTCATAATCCCATAGAGTGTGGTTTTTGCCCCCAGGCGGTCGATAATCTGATCCATGTTGTTGAGTGCCATGTCCGGGTCCGGACTGTCTTTCAGGTAGAGCAGGAGTCTGGGCAGTAACTCCTTGAACAGCCGCTTTGTTTTCGCCTTCAGATGAGGACTGGAGGCGTTATCCGCCAGGGAAAGCAGATGCTGATGAGCATGGTCGGGATCCTTCAATCCATGGTCAATGAGCAACTGCCGATGCGCGGCGGACAATTGGGGGAGGTCAAGCAATCCCTCTGTCTGGTCTTCCCATTCCTCGCGTCCGAAAATCCCGACATAGATTCTACGCACTTCGGAGCGGATGTTCTGATGTTTCCGATTGAACTCCTCATCGGAGCTGAATCCCAGGCGTGAAGCCAGATCCGCTCTAGCCTCCGGGGAGGCAGGCAAGCGGTAGATTTGTCGAACCTGGTCGATCTGAAGGCGATGCTCCACCCGGCGCAGAAAGCGATACCCATCGCGGAGGATCTCATAATCCCGACTGTGCAGCAGACCGCATTCATAGAGCCTTCGCAGCGACTGAAGAGTTCCGGCCAGGCGCACTTCGGGATATTGTCCCCCATACAGCATCTGGACTGCCTGAACGATAAACTCAATATCGCGGATTCCTCCTCTGCCGGTTTTCAGGTCGCTTTCCTGTTCATCCGGTGGGAGTTCCTGAATCATTCGTCTGCGCATTTCGCGCATGGACCGCAGCGTATCGGCTATCTCCACTTCATCCACATACTTGCGATAAGTGAACGGCATCAGAGTGCGCAAAACTGCTTCCCCAAGGGCGGAGTCTCCTGCAATCGGACGGATCTTCAGCAGTGCCTGACGTTCCCAGTCCTCGCCCCAGTTATGGTAATAGGTCTCAACCGCCTCAAGCGAAGGAACCAGCGGGCCGCGCGTTCCCTGTGGGCGCAGGCGAATGTCCACGCGATACAGGAATCCACTCGCAGTCGGGCGGGTGAGTTGATCGCAGGTCGCGGTCGCAACCTTCTCGAAAAATACGGGGTTCTCGATTTGCCCGGACGGTCCCCCCGCTGTTTTCCCGTCCCCTCGATAGACAAACAGAATGTCAATATCCGAACTGAAATTCAGTTCGCGCCCCCCCAATTTGCCCATTGCCAGGACGGCAAACGACGCTTCGATTTGGCCTTCGGCTAGAGGAAGGCCATACTGCGACAAGGCTTCTTGCAACTGGTGCTGTACGACGATTCGGACGGTATGATCTGCCAGGTCAGAGAGTTCCCTCATGAGCTCGTCGATTTCGGCCAGGTCGCAGATATGCCGCCAGGCAAGGCGAAGCAGTTCCCGGTTGTGAACGATATGCAACTCCCGGTCGAATTCCTCCGACGGGGAGTCTATCGGCAGATCGAGAATCTTCCCGTAATCGGAATAGGCTCTTTTCTGTTCCAGGTTTCCTTCTCGAAGCAGTGATGCCAGGCCTCGGATATCGCCTAAAGCCATTTGGGTGAGGTGTGGACTTTGCCAGACCAGGAGGGTCAGTCTGCGAAACTCTTCATCGCTCAGTCGATGGGGGTCGATGGATTCATTGCCAAGGACGGCGCACAGGTCCTCCAGGCGGGACAGAACCACCGGGTCGGATAAAGGAGCGGGCGGTGAACCGCCGAACACGGTTTGCACGCGTTGAATTTGGGTCATGTTGTGCAGAGTTCGGGGGCGGGACGCCCCCGCTCCTGTGTGTCGGGAGCGTCCCGCCCCCGCTCCCCCGTTATCCTGTCGGTGTCGGCGTATGGGTTGGAGTCGGGACAGGGGTCGGGGTTTGCGTCGGTGTCGGAACCGGCGTCGGCGTCGGGTTGCGCATGATATTCCACAGATGCAACAGGTCTGCCGGATTGATTTCCCGATCCGAATCCGGAACCTGATCTCCCCGCTCGCCGGGCCGGACAGCAAAATCCAGCCAGTCGCGAACGAATTGGAACAAGTCGCTCCGGTCTACAACTCCATTGTTGTCCAGGTCTCCGTTATTGGGCGGCAGAGGAGTCGGAGTGGGGACAACATCTACGACGAACACGTAACCGAAATCAGCGGAATCGGCGGTGACGGGATTCCCGGCGTCGTCCCGAATCCTGACCCCGACAGTCGCATTTGCGTTGAGCGGGGCGTTCTCGGCGACCGTGGTGGAAATCTCAAACTGCACCCGCTGATCGTCCAGCACGACGGGCGATCCGGGGAAGTTCACCTCCGGTTGACCCGGTCGAATGGAGGAATCCAGCAAGACGGCCGATGGGGCATCAACCGGATCTCCGTTCAGCCCGACAACGATACGAATCCGGACCTGATCGCCGGGAATCAGCAAGGGGCGCGGTTGGCCGCTGATCTGCACTGTGCGCGCTGAATTGGTTTGCACAACAAGATCTTCGAGGATCGGCGGCAAGGTGTCTGCCCGGACAGTCAGGTCGGTCCAATCGAATTGCCCCACATCGTCTCGGACCATGAGATACAAGTCGATATCGCTGTAATCGCCCTGGGTAACGATATCCGTCATTCCGGCAACAACGGCCGCAGCAAAATAGAATGCCTCGCCCGCAACCGGCTCATCGACCTGGACGATCTGACCGTTTTCAACTCGCAAGAATCCCTGTTGAACCGGGCCGCCTTCGCGCGGCGCTCCTTCCAGCCGGTCGGCATCGAAAATGAAATCACTTCGGGAGAGAGCATCGCCGTTCAGTTGGCCTTCGCCATCGAGATCCGCCCAAACCTGCACACCGGCACTGACCGTCACAATATCTCCGGCAATCACTTCATTGAGATACCCCGGACCGTCGGGATTTGGGTACAGAGTCAATGTGAACGGCGGCAGGCTCGGCTCGATTGCTCGAACGATGGAGAGGATTGAGGACGTGGCAGCGCCGTTCAGCGGGGCAAACAGAGGTCCGGCTTTGTCGACGCCGATCGCGTTTGCGTTCAGCGGGAAGTCGGGCCGATTTGCTGGGAAGACCTGGGCGAGATTCGCTGCCGTAGTCATGGCGACAGAGTGTGTGCTGACTGCCAACGGAGGTTCGGTTTGGAATCCATTCCATTGCAGGATCAGGTCATCCGGCGCGCCGGGTGCCGGGAATGCCCCCGTCGGATGGATTCTCTGCCCCGATGTGAGATCCTCAATCACAACCCCCGATCCCACCACGTCGAAGGTGGCATAGGCCAATGAAGTCGCGGAAGCAAGCGCAGCACGGTAACTCGGAGAGTCGGCTGCGGCTGTGCCCAGATCCTGGAGGATATCCATCGGCGCAGCGGTCAGCGTTGCTGCCAACAGCAGGACATCGCCGGGTTCCAGGTTGGCCATGAGCAAGGAGCCTGGGATCTCAGTATCAAAAAGCGGGGC
>JAKPYU010000685.1 GCA_029568995.1 Candidatus Omnitrophota bacterium
CACCGATCCGTCCCGACCATGCCAGCAGCTCCCGTCGCATCCCCCGCGTTCGCCGCGTTCGTTCCGATTCCCGACTTTGACAGCCGCTGGAACCCCGACCATACTCGTCTCAAGGAGCCGTTTTGTGGATGAAAGTTCCTATACGCAGGAAGCGTGGTGCCAGCTCGTTAAGGGGCGTAAGGTCGATTGTCGTGGCCGAGGACGAAGCCATCGCTAACTTCCTGGGCGACGCGGAAAACCCGGCCCATACGGACTGGGTCAACGGTGGAAATTTCAAGGGCAAGTACGAAAACGGTAGTCAGTTGCTGGAATTCGTCAGGCATGTCCCGCTGGAAATCATCAAGGCGATCAAGGGTGGGACGGAAAGGTCTGGTGAGTTGTCGCTCGCGGAGTTTTTCGCGATAAAGGCGTCGGAACTTGCGTCCGGCCCGACGGCAAAAACAAGTCGTACATCGTTCCTGCCGGGCTTCGAACCGGAAAGCCCCGACGGCTTGCCGGAACCGTCGCCACGCCCGGTCGTGATTGACCGGCTGTCAGGTGGCTTTTGTGTCAGAAAAAACCCGGCCTGCGACGAGGCATTCGATGGGGTATTGATCGTTCGCTGTGCTTATCACGTGGGCCATGGACGACAACGGCGTCCGGGAGCCAACATCCGGATACGTGACATTCGGGCGATGGGCACTGCATGGCCTCGGCGCCAAGGCTTCCCGTCCTGGCCCAGGACCAGCTCGGGACCCGCCGGCCGTCGCACTTTCCTGACGTTCTCCAGCGCAAGTCGGCCGCCGGCCCCCCAAAGACCCGCTTCGGGAACCATCCACCGATCCGTCCCGGTCATGCAAACAACTCCCGTCGCATCACACCCGTTCGTTCCGATTCCCGACTTTGACACTTTGACACCCGCTGGAACCCCGACCATACTCGTCCCATGGAGGCGTTTTGTGGATGAAAGTTCCTACACGCTCGAGATGCCGCATTTCGTGCGGAGGTCCTGAAAGATATTCGTGATTGTTACCGGCAGTCCGCTTCGTTGGTAACCCCGTCGCAGTCTTCGTCGATTGAATTGGAGCGCCTTTCCGTGACCTGGTCACTGCCCGGGCCATCCACGGCAGCCGAATCCGACATGCCGACTTAAGGCCGGATTACCGGTTGTATCCGTGAAAGCCAGACAATCAGATGCCGAAGGAAAGTCTGGTTGTCGGATTCAGAGCCGCCGGCCCGGTAGCTATTGTGAGGAGTTGTTTTGCGCAGGCGAATTTATTGGCGGGTTGTTGTGGGTTGGGAGCGGGAAAATAGCTGAATACTCAAGGTTTAACATAGTCAATGGTCGAGCGGTCAATCTGGCAAAATTTGTTGACTGCGAAATACAATTCAAATAAAGTCGCTCACAGCGAATAACTTGGATCTCAAGGAG
>JAKPYU010000751.1 GCA_029568995.1 Candidatus Omnitrophota bacterium
ACGCGCGAAGAGAATATATCTCACGACACCGATTTCCTACATGTCCAGTCTTCCCTTTGAACCGTTTCGCGGCAGGGGCAATGAATTCAGCTATCTCTACATGTCGGATGGAATCAGC
Source organism: Candidatus Omnitrophota bacterium (assembly GCA_029568995.1). Lineage (GTDB taxonomy): Bacteria > Hinthialibacterota > Hinthialibacteria > Hinthialibacterales > JAKPRU01 > JAKPRU01. Next base: position 119 of record JAKPYU010000751.1, read on the forward strand.
TATTACGTCATCATCAGCTACGGACCCGACGGAGTCCCGGACATCATCCGCGACGGAGGCAGCTTCAACCTGCCTCTTCTGATATATTCTCCCTCCAACGGCGTATCCAGCCGGGGGGACATCATCACTGCAGGTCCGTAAGTTATTGAATTCAATAGACTTCGATATGATAAGGAATGTCGGATAAGGAGGCGGACAAAGAAATGATGATCTCGAGCGGTCTTACGCGAGCCGAGCGCCTGACAATATGGGCGATTATTGGAGTCGTGGTGGTATATCTTGTTGCTGCGTACGTAAATATGGTCGTGGCCGGCTTCATGAACGCGCAGGTTCGCGCCAGGATTTCGCGCGCGCTCGCTGAGGAACGCCAGATTGCCGTGGCTCTTGAATCGTTCTTTCTGGATAACGGTTGCTACCCACTTTCCGTTGATGCGAGCCGAACTGACGCCGCATTGATGAAAGATATGTTCGGAAATTTGACATCGGCCCACATTGAAAACGCTTCCGGTTCGAGTATAAAGAGAATCTATATGACCACACCGATTGCCTACATTGCCCAAGTTCCCTCAGATCCACACCGTGGAAGAGGAAATGAGTATGGTTATCTTTACATGTCGGATGGCAGCAGCTATTACGCCATTGTCAGCTACGGTCCTGATGGGGTCCCCGATATAGCCCCGGACACAGACAAGTTCCGTCTCGCTCAACTGATATATGCACCATCCAACGGCACGTACAGCCGGGGAGACATTATCACTATCGGTCCGTAAGTTGTTTCGTATGAAGAACTTATTTAGTATCCCCCGCTATTTTGGAGCCACCATTGCCACCGCATAGCACGCCATTCCGCCCGGATTTCCTGTGTAAAGAAGCCCTTCCGTAGTTGTGGCTTTCACACTGACACAGTCGATCGGTAGGCCCAGGTATCCCGCGAGAGACTGCCGGATCGACTCAATATGGGGCGACAGTTTAGGCTGTTCCGCCACCAGGACAGTATCGACATTGGAG
>JAKPYU010000758.1 GCA_029568995.1 Candidatus Omnitrophota bacterium
GGCTGGTATGATTTGCTGGGACAATATGCATTCGACGCCGGGACCGGCACGATGAAATCGGAATGGAAGGCGTTCCCGAACGCGCCGAATGTAATCGACAAGTTTCCAAACAGCAAGACCGTTGCGATGACGCCGGCAGAGGTGAATCGACGGCTGCAATACGCAAAGGATCGAGGTTTTCGCGTCGTCCTCTATTTTGCAGACGGCATGGCGATCTGTGAAGATGCGAAGGAATTCTACAAACCGGAAAAGATTCTCTATTCCGGCGGATGGCAGGGGCCGGATACCATCGGCCCGACTCATATACAAAACCCGCTCAATCCGGAGGTAAAAGATTACTTTCTCTCTTACATGGACGCGCTATTGAAGGCATTCGGAAACAATACCGACGGGTTTGTCTGGGATGAAACGTTTCATGTCGAGCCGCAACATCTGGGGACGCAAACATTTCCGGGATACGCGTCACGCGAGATGATGTACCTGTGCCGTGATCTGGCCCGTAAGGTCCATGACTATCGATCGGATTGCGCATTCCTGGCCTCGGATTGTATCGGTGTGTTCGGATGGAATCGAAAAGCCCCGTATGCGCTTGTGGTGGACGGGACCTATCAAGACAGTCATTTTCGTTCCGAAGCATGGCCTTATGGACTGTTTCCGAATTATCGAAATGTCCTCTGGTCCTGTAGCTGGAATCATGTTACCCATTTCAGCGAAATGCCGGATGATGTCAGAAAATATGATGTCCCAATCCCTGTAACCAACGGATGGGGCGATGACTTGGGTTTCAGCGAACTGCCCCTGGAAATCGCCGCGAAAATTCTGAACCTGTTCGAGGAGCGCAAAGGGCACGTCGTGCAGCTGAAGTGGCTTGCACCCGATGACACAGAATAAGCCGAGGAACAGGGTTTCGCAGCGAAATCGTTCATTCCGCAAATCCCGCGAACAGATTCGCCATGACACGCCGCGCTGCCTGGATCTTGCTCCATCGTTTATCGGCAACTACACGCGCATGGGGGAACCCATCCGGGCCAGGCGTTGTTCCGTCCTCATCTCCTTCACAAAAGCGCGCGATCTCGCTGACGCTGTTTTCATGCAAGTGCTGAACTTCTTCGACAAGACGCAGGTGTGTACCTTCAAGCCGGGCCTTTTCCGCTACGGAATTCAGCGCGATTAGCATCTCAAAATCTTCCACTCCATCCCGCACCGCCTCCCATCGTTTGCTGATGACAACACTCTCTCCGCTGTACACCATCTGGTAATCGAATCCGATCGAAGGGATGAGCCAAGGGTTCACGCCCGGCAAATAATACGTATAAAAACCCATTCCGGTGAAACCAAAATGCCGTACCTGCCAGGCGCGTGCACGGTAATATGCCAGGGGAGACAGATGTTTTGCATTGTCTGCGCAAGCATACGTCCATTGGATCGTTTCCGTCTTTCGGATAAAGGCCAGTTTATCTTCGGGAAACCAGCTTAAGTGGTAGGGGCACCAGATATCGACGTATGGGGCCATTCGCTGCAGATCGTTCCAGGTGATTTGCGGTACAGGATTCGCATACATGCGCACTTCGGGATCGGCTTCTTGTGTTGCCACGGCCCATTGCATGAAAATCTCTACTCCACGGCCGTCATTGAGTCCCGGTTCATCGATCGGGTAGAAAGCAAATCGGTCGTACCCGATTCCCATTTCCTTGAGATGCGCTACCCACTTGTGAATGAATGCATTATATGCTTTTTGCCACACCGGCGAGAACTCCGGGGCGGGGCCTTCCAATTGAGCAAGACGGTGGAACAGTACAATCCCATGCGGTGTATGACGGGTCATTACTGCATCGTGCGATAGATAGTCGATCTCTCCGACCAGATTGCCTTCCGGGTCGAATTGCCCTTTTGCCGGGACACCGACAACAAACACATTGACTCCATGGGCGATCTGATCTTCCAACGCACCTTCGGGCTGATCGGTTCCGCTCCAATGACAGAGCGAAAACGTGCGCTCCTGGGGCAGTGGGGTCTTCCAGACCGTGATGTGCAATTCCGCTTCCGCCTCTACCGGTTCCACCTCCACCGTTCGCAACTTCACTCTGACATTCCTTGATCCGGGTTGAAGTCGAGAGGTATCGACCGAGAACCAAAGTTGACGCGCCTCCCATGCGGGAAGGGTCATTATGCGGGCCGGTCCCAATTGCGGAAGCGCATCCGCCGATAAATCCGAACGTTGGGTCGGCACCGAAATCACCTCGTGAAGCGAGATAGCCTTTTCGAGCGACCGGGTATCGGAGCCGTCTGAAAGATCCTGTAATTCAACCTGGACGCTTCGGGGAACACCGCTGAAATTGAACAGATTGAATGCCGCAGATTCCGTTTCTCCATGAAAGGCCTCAATTTCCGCAACCGTGCCATTTATGAGGCCTTCGAGTATCTCTTCCATCCCGCCGAAGGGCGCCCAGGGATTCGCAGCAGAAACAGCCAATATTATCTTCTCTTTGAGAACCTGTTCGCAAATCTGTCGCATCTGTACCGCCTTGCCGTTCAACTCGGACAACTCATCGCGCAATGCCCGCCTTTCCATCGGGGTGAGAAAGGCAATTCGATCGACCGATTTTCCCGAATCTTCCAGTCGAATCTTGAGCGAATGCAGTTGTTCCGTCATTCCGGTGGGATCCGGCAGTTGCGGAACAAGACGATCCAGTTCAGTCAGAAGGGTACCGATTTGATTCTGTTGATCTTTAAAGGGGATACGCGGAATAACATAGGTCTGCGCGGCAATTTCCTGCTCGTTGTCTTGAACAGCATATCGGAAGGTGAGATCCCCGGAGTGAATCTCGGCCGATCTGTACCGGAGTTGAATCGCAATGTCTTTCCTGGAAGAATTCTTTACCGTATGCGCGATAGGTTCATTATTGTAGAGAATTGTCAGTTCGGTAGAGATCTTGTGACGATCCGGGTTGGAAATTCGAATCTGAAATTCCGACGAATCCGTGTACAGATTCCCAAACGAGAGATCGGAAATTCGTGCTTTTTCTAATTCCGGCGATGGGGGAAACTGGGATGCCGTCCGTTGCGCGTTGAATCGGTATTCCGGCCAGAGGATCAGCGGCTCTGTGGCGGGTGTATTCCAACGTCGACTGGTCGCCGCTCCGCTAATCTCCGGCAACACAACGAGAAACGTCTGGTTGTGGGGCAGATAGGCTACGGTCGGGGCGGCGTTCGTGGCCCCTTTCAATGGAAGGACCTCTTTTTGCGTCCCGTCGGGGCGATAGACATAGAGTGTTCGGCTATATCCGGCGATGAGAATTTCTGCGATTCCATCTCCATCCAGGTCCGCAATGGCAGGGGATCGACGGACCCGTTGCTCCACACCGGCCGACCATTTCTCTTTGCCCTGGGGATCGAGACAGACGAACTTGGCGGAAAGGTCTGCCGCGTAAATTTCGACCTCTCCATTTTCATCCGCATCGGCTACCGCAATGGCGCTGTCGATCTGGTTGTTCATGGGATATGTCCACAACAGATTTCCGTGCGGATCAACTGCGGCCAAGCTTTTGCCGTACCCCGTGAGAATTTCGGGGATTCCGTCGTGTTGGAGATCCCAGATCACCGGCGCGGCGACCTCTCGCTTGAGGATCGGTCCGAAAGAGGCCGGTGGGGGAGACATACGCCACAGAACGGTTCCCTCATGCGACAGACAGATCAGCGGCGTTTCCTCCGTGGCAATCAGAATTTCGGCATATCCGTCACCATTCAAATCCCCTGCAGCGGGGGCCGACCCAATCCCTTCGGATTCCTGGATCGACCAAATCAGGGTTCCGTTTCCACTCAGGCAAACCAGGGTTCCCTCCTGATCGCCGGTAATGATCTCCAGGTCACCGTCCTGGTTCATATCTGCCAATAGGATTGTCATCGAGGCCCACTTGACCTTGGCGGGGAGTTGATATTCCCACAGGACGGCTCCGGTCGGTCCCGCCAGACACACAAGCCGCCCGTTCTCCGTCAATACAAGAACCTCCGGGAGCGGATCGCCCAGAACATTCCCGGCGGAAGGAGGAACACAGATCCGACTACCCGGATGGGCTTGCCAGATCTCTCTCCCGTTTGCATCCAACACTACGACAATTCCCGATGTCCCGCCAAGTACAATATCGACCGTCCCATCTCCATCCACGTCGGCGATTGCTGGAGAACTGTCAAAATATCCACCGGTGATCCGATATTCCCAAGATTCCTCTCCGCTGCATTCCACATAAACTACCGGATACATAAAGATCAGCGATACCGCAACCCGTAATGGAATCGAAAGGCAATGACTCATGAGGTTTCTCCTGTTTTGAACGTGTTCTCTGGTGTAATCCATTATGCCTATACGAATTCAGGCGTATCCTTGTCCAATAGGACTATAAATGGAATCTAATAACTTGGCAGGCCCGGAAAACCGATCCATCTCCAATAAGTCGCCGACATCAGCATCAGTCCGGCCATGTTGATGAACCACAATAAAACACCCACACGCAGAAAATCTTTTGCTTTCAGATAGCCGCTGGCATAGACAATCGCATTGGGAGGTGTCCCGATCACAAGGCAATAAGCGAAGGAGGAAGCAATGGAAGTACTCATAGCCATGAAAGGAATCATGGATGTGCCGGGGTGTACAATGCCCGCCATGGCCATCGTGACAGGACCCACGGCGGCGCACGCAGGGCCGTCCGCCATAAGCTGTGTCATCAAGCCGACAATGGCATTTCCGGAGAGGAGGAGTCCCAGGCCATCCCCCAGGCCCAGGGGGATCGTCAGCTTAAGCAGGGTTTGGGCGATCCAGTAGGCACCGCCGGTTTCTACGAGTACCCGCCCGAAAATAATGGCCCCTGCATATAACCATACAACGCCCCAATCGACATTCGTCTGATAATCACGCCAGTTGACGACCCCGGCGAGAATATAGGCAATCCCGCCCATGACCGCCAGCACACCGATGCCGAAACGGATTCCGGTCCACTTGAGAATCAGGCTGTTTTCCGTAATCCAGGCGAACAGCATTACCAGAAAAATCACCAGAGAGATCTTTTGCGGGCGAGTCCAGGCGCCCCCGCTGACTTTGTTGACTTCCGATTTAACCAGGGCCAAAGCATTGGCCAGGTTACGTTGCTCCGGTTTGAAACGCCAATTGAGTACAATCCAGGTAACCGGAACCAGAAAGAGCAAAAAGGGAAGACAGTAGAGGATCCATTGCATGAATGCAATCGACAAGCCGAACATGTCCTCGGTATAGCCCATCATAATCAGGTTTCGGGCACCACCGGATGGGGCCAGAGACCCACCCAGGTTGGCTGCCATGGCGATAGTAATCATCAGCATCTTGGATAATTCGGGATCTTCCTTTCCCGAAGCACTGGTAGTCGCTGTATACAAGATGATTCCTATGGGAAGAAACATGGCAGCCAGGGCATGGTCCGACATAAACATGGTCAGGGGCGAGATGATAAGGATAATGATTAGAGTTACCCATTTGATATCGGGATGTTTCAAGTTACCGAACATCAACATGGCAATTCGTTTATCCAGACCGGTTTTCACAAAGGCGGTGGCAAACATCAGGCTTCCCATGATAAACCAGGTGGCATCCGACCAATACAGTGCGGCAACACTGCTTCGGTCTGCAATCCCGGTCATTAAGGCGATAACCCCGATGCAGAAAGCCACCATGGGCAATGGAATGGCTTCCGTTATGAAGCAGAATACGACAAACAGCACAATGCCCACAGATGCCTGTACGTGAAAACCGGCGGCTCTGGCTTCATCTTTTTCCTGGTCGGTCAATTGATCGAAAGTAAGTTTCTCGGCAACTAATGCGTGTCCTTCTTTTAGAATCTTCAAGAAGTCATCCGGCGGGATTTGTTTGGCGAATTCATGTACCTGTTCCAGGTGTTCGCGGGTACTGGGGATGTCGTTCTGTTCACACCATCGCTGGCTGCGCTTGAGAAAACTATCCTGAAGAAAAGAGGCATTCTGTACGCTCTGCTCCATCATCCGTACCATCTGCACTTGCCATTGATCCAATTCAACGACCTTTTTCCCGAACAGCTCGGAAGCGAAAAACTCCTGCGCGTATTTGGGCCCCATGGAATACTCCACGCCCACATCCAACATGCTCCGTGGCGTGGGGATTGCGGTCAGCAAAAGCAGCAGGCCCAACGGAATGGAGAACATCCTCCAATTGATATATTTGTCATAACCTGACGGTCTCGCTTTGCCGGTTTTATCACTCATGTTTCTCTCCTTTACGCACCTTCACACTGAATATTACGGATCTCCGCACCAACAGCGTGATAGAGGTCGGCTAGTCGAAGGATCCCCACAATCTCACCCTGTCGGGTAACCAGAAGAGAAAGAGTTTGCCATGCGACAAATCCGTGGATGGCCTCACCCAGTGAGGATTCGGCGTCAATGCTCTCACGAACCGGCAGCATGGCCTCCTTGACCGGCATATTCCG
>JAKPYU010000775.1 GCA_029568995.1 Candidatus Omnitrophota bacterium
CCTGAAAGACCTGGAGAAACAGCAGGAATTGGAGGTCCGTCGAATCCTTCGGGAGCTGACCGACCTGGTCGGCAAGGCGGCACCGGACCTGGAGAGCAACCAGGAGATCTTCGCGGACCTGGATTTCCTTGCGGCGAAGGCGCGGTTCAGTATCCGGTTCGATATGACCGAGCCGGAACTCGTGGAGAACGGCCCGTTCGAGTTGCTGGGAGCGAAACACCCGCTGCTCATGAAACATCTGGGCGCGGAACGGGTAGTTCGGCAGGATATCCGCCTGGATCGGGACATCCGCATCCTGGTAATCACCGGCCCGAACACCGGCGGCAAGACCGTTGTCCTGAAAACCGTGGGATTGTTGATCCTGATGGCTCAATCCGGCCTGCACATCCCGGCACAATTCGGAACACGGATTCCGGTGTTCCGGTATGTTGGCGCGGATATCGGCGACGAACAAAGCCTCGAACAGAGTCTCTCGACCTTTTCCTCGCATATCTCGCAGATACGGAAGATTCTGGAGGAAGCAGGGCCGGGAAGCCTGATCCTGTTAGATGAACTCGGATCGGGTACGGACCCCGTGGAAGGCGGTGCCTTGGCGACGGCCATCCTGGAGTCGCTTCATCAGAAAGGCGTGATGGCGCTGATTACCACGCATTTGAATGATCTGAAGGTGTACGCGCACAATGCCGAGGGAGTTACCAACGGAGCCATGGAGTTCGACTCGGATACGCTGGAGCCGACGTTTCGATTTACCCTGGGCCTTCCGGGCCGCAGTAACGCCATCCAGATCGCACAGAGACTTGGGCTTTCGAGTGAGATTATCCAGTCAGCGCGTGGCTATGTCGGTGAATCCGGCGCGGAAGCGGAGGATTTGCTGTTCCGCCTGGGGGAAGAGCTGAAGATGGCTCAGCAACATCGCTGGGATGCCGAAGAAGCGTTGCGCAAAGCGCGGGATGTGGAACGGGAAAGCACGGAACAACTTCGCCGCGCCAACTCGGAGGCGGGCCAGATCCTGAGACGGTCCGAACGAAAGGCCCAAGGCTTGCTGACCGAGATGGAGCGGCGGTTGAAAGCACTCGACCGCCAGGAACAGGAATTCCGGCAGGAATGGAAACGCCGCCTGGCGGAGTTGGAGCAGAAGGCGCTTTCCAATGCACCGCCCGAAACCCTTCTTCAACAACTGCGCCAGGAGCTCCGCGTCGCGCGAAACCAGATGGAAGATGTCTCTGCCGCCGCCCGCGAGACACTCGAAGAATCCCAGGAAAAGCCGGTCGATCCCCGGGATATTCAGGAAGGTCTCGAAGCCCGGATTCAGGGAATGGCCGGTTGGGGTAAGATTCTTAAACTTGTGAATCGGGGACGGGATGTCGAACTCTCCATCAGTGAAATGACTCTGCGGGTCCCCGTGGAACGCATTGTGGACTTGCGAGAAGCCGTCTGGGATCACTTTCCCCCTCAAGCCTCCCTGGATTACGTTCCCAAGGAAGAATCCATTACCCAGGTAGACGTACACGGCCTTACGGTAGACGAAGCACTGCCCATCGTGGACCGCATCCTCAACGACGCCGTGATGTCACAATCGCCTTCCGTTACGATTGTTCACGGTCATGGTACAGGAACGCTTCGCCGCGCTATCCGGGGATACCTGGCAACGCATCCGCTTGTAAGAAGCTTTCGGAATGGTAGAGATTACGAAGGCGGCGCGGGGGTAACGGTGGTTGCGTTTCGGGATACGGAGGAGTGAAACGTGGACAACACTTTCTCGCATCCTACCCCAACTCCCCATATATCCTCCCGCTTCGATACGCCTCCCAGGTGTTTTCAAACCAGTACTGTTCTTCGGGAATCGCGCGGACGGGTGTGACCGACGTTACGAATTGTCCGGCCTCTCCATCCCAGGACACTTCCAATACTTCTCCGCGCAAATCTTTATTTTCCGGAAGAAAGTTCCACTCATCCCCCAGCATTGGATGGGGCCTGATTCCTTCCTTTTCATCTGTAATCAAATGAGAACCTCGGCTGCCGCCACCCCGCGCGATCATCGCATCAATTGCGGTCAGATACGCCTCCGAGGTCAGCGCCATTTCGTAAATCTGCCAGGCCTTCAGGAAGTCTTTCTTCTCCTCCAGCCTCAGTCCTTCCTGTTCTATTCGTTTCCGCATCTGTGTTGCATCCGATAAGGCCTGCCTTACACCGTCCGGCCGGCGGATTTGCGAGGCATGTTCGGTCATCCGGTGTTGGATTTCCCTCTTCGTCTCCTGTAAACCAAGAGCAGCGGATTCTCCCTGATGCAGGAATCGTTCGATTCGTTCAAAGACTACTTGAATCTGATCCTTGGCCAGGTAGCGGAATTGCCGCTCGGTCAGCAGATCCGCAAAACAATGAAACACGATGTATTCCGCTGCCCGCAGAGCGCCCACCTGTCCGCTGTTCAGTGCGGAGCCGCCCGGACGTTTCACTCCATGTGTTCCGGCCAGCTCCCCGATAACGAAAAGATTATGAATCGTCGATTCCCACCACGGGCCAACTCTGAATCCGCCGTTGTTGTGCTGCGAGCACACGGAGACCTCCAGCGGCTCCGCAAACAGGTCTCTTCCACGCTCGGTGTACAAGTCGATACTGAGCGGGTTCATTTTCAGGAGACGCCGGATCGGTGTATCCTGTAATGCTCCGGAATTGACGAGATAATTCCGTGCCTCCGGCTCCAGATCCTCCAGGGAGAACTCGCGGAGGCCGGAACCGGATCGGGGATTTTCGCGGAAATCCATGAACACGCGCCGGCCTCTGTAAAACACTTCGTTATGTACGAGAATATCAACCAGCGAAGAGCGGTACTCGGTTAATTTGTCGGGATCGAACGGCCACTGGTAGCCTTTGAGAAAAATGTCCGTTGCCATCAGCCGCATCGACGGGAAGTAGGGATTCAAAAAATCCTGCGGATCGCTTCCATCCGGCCTGGTACTGAAATAACGTGGGATTACCTGCTGGTATGTACCGGATACATTCCATCGCGGATCGACAGAGGCCAGTCCGAATTGCGATTCCGTGAGGTTATGCGCAACCGCGCCGGCCTCAAGCAGGCAGCCATGGCTGCCCATCTGCCCCAGGGGATAAACAGAGATTTCATACATATCTCCGGGACCGCCGGTTGCCACAACCAGGTTCTGGCATTGAATGACTGTCAGACCATGGTGGGATTCTTCTCTTCGGGAACGGTCAACAAAAATCGCTCCGATTACTTTTTTCTTCGGTCCCGATCCGTCCGTAAGGATGGAGATCAGTTCCAAATGATGGAAGATCTTGATCCCGTAGCGTTGGATCTGAACAAGGGATTTCTGGTACATGAATCGCGAGGTCCATGGTCCCGCAGAGGTGGCGCGTTGTCGGGGATCATGGTCTGTTTTGTAGCCGACAAAACTCCCATGGGGCGTGTGCGGAAACGGAACACCGTTCTCAACCAAATGATAGAACGACCGCGCCGAATTCTCGCCCTCAATCAGGGCCAAGTCGCCGTGCATGCATCCTCCGGCGGTCAGGGTCTTCGCAAAATCCAGCGGGCAATCCGCCGTCCCGCCAAGGACATTCAGGCGATAGTAGGTCTGCTTATCGGAACCGGAATTGTTTGAGGTTCCCCCGCCCAGGAAATTGGTTGCGATTGCGACATGATCCCGTGGATTAGCCGTTCCCCGTTCCTCCAGGTATCGGAACACATACTCCGCGCAATTCAGCCCGGCTGCCCCGCTTCCGACAATCAGCGTAGTGATATGATAAAGAGGGATTCTTTTTCGATCCTTCAAATGGATATGTCGTTCTTCCACCATACTTCCTGTCCTTTCCTGTGTTCAGAGTCTTGGAATCTGAAATCCTCCTCCGACCTCGATCACCTGCCCCGTGCTGTATGCGAGATCGCCGTTTACAATCGCGCCGACTACCTTGCCGACATCTTCCGGCTGTCCCCATCGTTGCTGTAACAGAAGGCCGTCCGCAATGAGTCTGTCGTATTTTTCCTTTACCACCGCTGTCATATCCGTCTGAATAATTCCCGGGCGGATTTCATAGACGTTAATTCCTTCATCGGCCAAGCGGTGCGCGAAGAGTTTACTTACCATCGAAAGCCCCGCTTTCGAGATACAGTATTCCGGTCGTGAGGGAGAAGACACATAAGCGGAAATGGACGTGATAAAAACAATGATCGGCGGAACCGGGGTGTTCTCCTTCACTTGTTTGACCATCTGATTGGCGACCAGCTGCGTCAGGAAAAACGGTCCCCGCAGATTGACATTCATCACCAGGTCATAACTCTGTTCCGTCGATTCAAGAATATCCAGCCGCTTGGGACAAGGAATCCCTGCGTTGTTGACCAGGACATCGATCCGCTCGAACGTGTTGAGTGTTTCGTCAAGAATTCGCTTGCGGTCGTCCGCGTCCGAGATGTCCCCGTGTATGAACAGGCCCGTCCGCCCGATTTCCTGGATTTGCTCAAGAACTTCATAAGCACCGGTTGAGCGGTCTTCCGGGCTGTCGATGATGTCGTTGATGACGACATCGAAGCCGCGTCGGGCCAGTTCCAGGGCAATCCCTCTGCCGATGCCTCTTCCCGCGCCTGTTACCAGCGCCGTTCCTTTGCTGTGTTCCGCCATGACCTCAACTCCTGCTCTCTCACGTGATATGCGCGCATTTCAGATTCCACTGCATACGGTGACGGGGGAAGGGGCTTGTGTCAAGAACACAAATCATATCCGGTTGTGGAGTCCTTGGCATTGTTCGGTCTATAGTTGATACTCTAAGGATCATCAAATCGAGAGGAGTGTTGCCCAATGCGAACTCAATATCTCATTATCCTTTCAGGTATTCTCATCCTGTTGACCTCCAGCTGTGCGACAATCTCGAAATCCTCGTTCACCGTCAATCAGGATGTCGTGATTGTGCTTGCGCGGGATGCCATCCCCGCCGAGCAACATGCCGCCGAGGAACTTCAGCAGTATGTCGAGAAAAGCACGGGGTTGCGTCTGCCCATCGGTGAGACAGCACAGGGCGGTCGGGCGATTTTTGTGGGACCCGGACCGGAGACATCCCGCATGGCCCCGGAC
>JAKPYU010000006.1 GCA_029568995.1 Candidatus Omnitrophota bacterium
GCAGGGTTCGAATCCCAGTTTTCTGGTCTGTTCCTCGGCGGTATAGGGATCGCAGGCCAGCACCTTCATCCCGAACGCCATTGCGCGGCTGCCGACAATGCTCCCGACACGCCCCGCGCCGATCACTCCCAGGGTCTTTCCGAACAGTTCCACGCCTTTGAACTTGGTCTTTTCCCAGTTGCCTTCGCGCATGGACTGGGTGGCCTGCGGCACATTCCGGGCCAGGCTCATCATCAGGCTCCATGCGTGTTCCGCCGTGGACACGGTATTCCCGCCGGGGGTGTTCATCACGATAATCCCCCGCTCTGTGGCAGCATTTAGATCGACATTGTCCACTCCGACCCCGGCACGTCCGATGATCTTCATCCGACTCGCTTTGGAGATGATATTGGCGGTGACTTTGGTGGCGCTTCGAACGATCAATCCGTCATATTCGCCGATGATTCCCGCCAGTTCCTCCGGGGGAAGCCCCACCTTTACATCTACTTCCAAGTCTTTTGCTTTCTGGAAAATCTCAACGGCTTCGTTATCCAGTTTGTCGCTGATCAGGATTTTGAATGGCATGGTTGTCTCCGTTCTCCCAGATTCCGATTGTTGTTAATCCGTGATGGATGCGAGTTTCGGCCATTCCCGGTTGAGGATCTCAATGGCGGCGCCGACGCCTTTCCCGGCTTCCGCCACAGGCCGTCCAAGATCCGCCAGCACCATTTCAGTCGCTGCCAGCATGAACGGAACGTCCATCCGGTCGGCATACCCCATGTGCGCGAACCGGAAGATTTTTCCTTTCAGGCTGTCCTGGCCGCCCGCGATGGTGATTCCATACTTGTTCCGCAACGTCTTGACAATCTCTCCAGCGTCCATTCCATCGGGAGCCAGGATCGCTGTCAAACCGTTGAACGGCGCTTTCGGGTAGATCTCCAGGCCCATCGCCTTGACACCGGCTCGCATTGCCTCGCCGAGAATCTCGTGACGACGCATGGTGCGATTGTATCCCTCTTCGCGAAATGCCTTGAGAGATTCGCGCAATCCCATAATCAGGTTCACTCCCGGAGTGAACGGCGTGGTCTGTTTCGCCAGCGAAGAACGGTATTTCTTCAGATCCAGGTAGTACTTCGGGCATTTGGAATTCGCAGCGAGTTTCCACGCCTTTTCGCTCAGGCTGATGAAGGCCAGTCCGGGCGGGATTGTCAAAGCCTTATGTCCACCACCGACCACCACGTCCACTCCCCATTCGTCGGTCAGCAGCGGAGTTGCGCCGAGCGAACTCGTCGCGTCGATGACCATGACCGCATCCGTTTTTCCGATCACCTCGGCGAGGGCCTTGGCGTCGGTCACAATTCCCGTGCTGGTTTCGCTCAGGGTCGTGTAAACCGCTTTGACATCGGGATTCTTCTTGAGAGTGTCCGCAATCACAGCGGGATCGACCGCGTATCCCCATTCCACGTCGATGTTGATCGCCTCCACACCGTATGCGGTGCAGATTTCCGACCAGCGCTCCCCGAATTTGCCGCCCCGTACGCAGATCGCCTTGTCGCCCGGCGAAAGCAGGTTGGAGACCGAGGCCTCCATCGTACCCGTGGCCGAGGCAAGAACCATGTACACATCCTGCTCCGTCCGAACAACGTACTTCAGGTTCTCACTCACTTCCATGAGGTATTCGCTGAAGACCGGGGAACGGTGATGTGTGATGGGCGAACCGAGCGCCTGGAGCACATAAGGCGGCACTTCAGTCGGTCCGGGTGAATACAGCCGGGGCTTCAAATCAGCTCGTGGGGACATTGTGATGAACCTCCGTTTGCAAAATCCTTGATCAAAATGGCGTGTTGAACTCCGCACACGTCAACGCCGTGGAGTTAAGCGATTACTATAGAATTATCCGGTAGCAGGGGTCAACGGTTCACAGATTCCGCCGGGAGGGATTGCACAGCGGGCAACCACAGGGGGATTGCCCCTACGATTTCTTGCCGTGTAGGGACAAGCCTCGGTGCCTGTCATTGCCTTGTTTTGCCAGGCAGGGACGTCTGGCCTACCGGGGTAACGGGATGGGACAGGTCTCTGTGCCTGTCTACCGGATCATGCCGCTGTTTTGCTACCCTGAATCCCAAGAGGAAATCCGCATGGCCCGCTTTTTTCTGTTCATTCCACCCGGAAGTCTTTATCGCCGGGACGATCGCTGCCAGTCCAGGGTGGCGGATCAGACCATCCGCGCGGTGTTTCCACCCCTGGACCTGGCGTACATGGCGGCCATTCTTCGCAAGGCCGGGAACGAGGTCCGCATCGCCGATTGCCCCGCATCCCAACAGGGGATTTCGCATTTGCAGAAGGATCTCCTTGGATTTGCCCCAGATCAGGCGATTTACACTTGCACCGCCCCCACCCTGGAAAATGATCTGCAACTCGCCGGACTGATGAAAGAATGGAAACCCAACCTCTCCGTCTCCGTGAAAGGCGAACCGGCGAATTTCCTCGATGAACGAATACTGCACGACTACCCCGCCGTCGACTTTGTCCTGCGCGGAGAGGCCGAAGGAATCGTGAAACAGCATGTCGAGGGCATGGCATGGCAGGACATTCCCGGAGTGACCTCCCGGCTCGACGGCGGCATCCGGCGGAATCCGGTCCCTACCGAGTTCATTGACCTGGACACTCTTCCGTTTCCGGCGCGGGACCTGCTGGACAACTCACTCTATCCCTGGCCGGAGACCGGCGACCCGATGACCACTATTCTCACCTCCCAGGGTTGCCCCTTCGAGTGCATCTTCTGCCCCGTGGTTCCCCTCACCGGCAAACGGGTCCGGTATCGGAGCGTCGAAAACATCCTGGGGGAACTTCACGAGTGCATCGACCGATATGGCATCCGCCATTTCCTGTTCCATGCCGACACGTTTACCCTCAAGAAACAGTGGGTCGTGGATCTTTGCCGGGCTATTGTGGAACAGGGACTTGCCATCGAATGGGCGGCAAACAGCCGGGTCGATACGATTGACAAAGAACGCCTGGAATGGATGAAACGCGCGGGATGCCGGATCATCGGGTTCGGGGTCGAGTCCGGGATGGATGAGCACCTGCAAGCCATGGGAAAGAACGCCACGACAGAGCAGGCTCGACACGCCGTTCAACTGTGTCGGGAGTGCGGGATTCGATCCCAC
>JAKPYU010000012.1 GCA_029568995.1 Candidatus Omnitrophota bacterium
TCTGCCCCGGCAGGCCCGCCAGAATGTAGGTCCCAATTTCATCTGCCGTGAATCCTGCACATTTCAGGTTCTCCATCGCGGCGGCATATTCATCATTGGTAATTTTGCCGCCGGAAGCAACCTGGAATTGGGTGTCGTCGGACTCCAAACCCAGACGCACCATACAAACGCCAGCGCGGCGCATCAGATCGGCCATTTCGCGGTCGATATACCGCGCATGAAGGGCATTCGGAGTATGAAACCGGACCGGCAGGTTTGTGCGGATGATTTGTTCGAAGAACGGTTTCGCGTACCGATCAGGATCAAACAGAAGCGCGTCATCGAAGAAGGCCACATCGGTGATCCCCTCATTCGATAGTCCTCTCTGAATCTGGCCGATCACCCACTCCGGCGGGAACGGAACGGACTTGGGAGCCAGATGCTCGCCGGCGCAATAGGTGCAGCGGAATGGGCAGCCGGTTCGTGTCAGAATCGGTATGGAACGGCGGTCCGACAGGAGATCGAATGCCAGCTCAATCGGTTCAGCGGCGGCGTTGCGGATATCATCCGAACCGGGATTTCCCAGCGCATGAGCGGCGACGTTAAGGACGGATTCCCAACCCGGTTGGGGCGCGATCAGGTCCGCCCCGCTGTTCGCGCAAGCATGTTCCGGGCACAACAAGGGATATACGCCGCCCAGGGTCACAGGGACCGAGGGCCAAATCGCCTTGCACAGCCTCACCATTCGCCACGCACCTGTATACCAATAGGTCGCCATGCAGGCAACGAAGACCATATCCGGCGAGCGTTGTGCGCGAAGCCATTGCTCCACGCGCTCCGGGGGCACGCCATGTTGTTTGAATCGACGGGGAATATCTTTCAGAATCTCCGGGCGGGGGATTTCCTCACGGTAGAGGTGTCCGCAGTCGTAGCGGTTGAGACGATGCCGCTGCGGTAAAGGAAGCCCTTCCAGGAGCGGGCTGCGCCGGTCCAGGCAATCCAATAATTCGACATGAACGCCAAGCTGTCGCAGAACGGTCGCCAGGCGCATCAGGCCCAATGGGCGCATCCAGAGGTCGAAGGCGCTGAAATCCTCGATCCATGGGCGGATCAACAAAGCGCGAATCTGCATGGATAATTCCACTCCGTGCCCGAAATCGCTATCATCGTCTGACCGATCGTGTCAGTGCATTTGTTAGGATAGTCCAATGAACAAAGTATCCATAAGTCTCTGGCTGTGTATCGCGTTGCTGCCGGCGGCGGGCTGTGGGAAATCACAGCCGGGCGAGCCGTCACGAGTCCCGGATGATGACGCCAAGGCACGGCTTGGAATTCCGGCGTATGCGTTGGGGCCGTTGCGCACGGGGACTCTTCGGATTGGGGATGTGACGGCAGAAATCGAACTCGCGTTCGGCGAAAGCGAACAGACCCAGGGCCTGATGTATCGCACGGTCATGGAGGAGAATCACGGGATGCTGTTTGTGTACCGTGAGCCGGCTTTTCTCTCGTTCTGGATGATGAACACACGCCTGCCGCTTTCCATCGCGTTCATCAAATCCGATGGAACCATTGATGTGATCCGGGACATGAAACCGCTGGATACTTCTGTGCGGTATCGTTCCAGATATCGATGCCAATTTGCCCTGGAGATGAACCTGGGCTGGTTCGACCGAAACGGAATCCAACCCGGGGACCGTGTGGAACTACCGGAAGAGGTTGAGAATTATCTGAAAAAAGGTGCCGACTGAAAGTTGACGCCCTCTGTCCACTCTATCCAGCTCACACAGTCAACACACAGTCAACAACTTCTTGACGGAATCACCATTCGGGTCGTATGATGCTCTTGTGGGAAGGAGCATCATACTGTGAGGAAAAGACCTGGTGCCTGCATATATCTCCAACATTTCGTATGGAATCCATTACGAGGAATGCGGCCCGGTGACTATCCTGACACCGATGCCACGGATGGGAAACCAGATTGCCGATGCATTGGCGAGGCTGATCGAGGAGAATCTGGCCCAGAAACGAATGCGGATTCTGATCAACCTGGAGAACCTGGACCGCATCGGATCGCAGACTCTTCAGGTTTTGCTGCACGGAACCACGAAAGCCATTTCCCAGGGAGGGGATCTTCGGCTGCTTCGTCCGGGCAATACGGTGGTTCGATATTTAAAGAATAATGGTGTCTGGGGGCGTTTTCGAATTTACCAGGATCGAAGCACAGCATTGAACGATTTCCTGGGAGTTCTGAGGGCAACCCGTCCCACGCCGCCGGAACCGGAGGAACCTGCTGCAAATGGGGCGGAATCGGGTAGAATAAGCGAGGTTACCAGCCCGGTGGACGATCATTCGGGAATTCTCTTGACAAACAGTCATCTGCTGGCGACCTTGATTGAGGTACTCCATGAGAAGAATATCCTTTCGCAAGAAGAAGTGAAACTTCTTCTCGAAAGTGGCGCAGACTCAGTCGCGGAGGGACATGCATGATACCTATCGAACGGGAAGATGTCGGTGATGTCAGCATTCTGAAGTTATCCGGCGAGCTGGACTTTGAGAATACGGTCTGGCTGCGGGGCGAGCTCCATGGTCTGTTGAAGGAAGGGCGGGTCCGTATTCTGCTGAATATGAAAGAAGTGGACCTGATTTCCTCGTATACCGTGGGCGTGTTCGTGGCGTTTGCGCGCGATTTGCGTGAGCGTGGCGGCGACATCAAGTTTCTGCATTTGCTGCGCCGTGTGCGAGATACGTTCGCGGCAACGAGAATCGATCATATTCTGGATATTTTCGAGGATCGTTCGGAAGCGGTTGCCGCGTTCAGTAAATCGTGATGAGCGTGTCGTATGGATGGATTTGAAGGAGATGAGCAGACTCCGGAACGGATCCGCAGGAGGACCTAATGGGGGAAGTGCGTTGTTGTTTTTGCGGTGCACCGGTTAAGAAAAAAACCTGTTCCGAGACTTTGTGTTCCTCATGTGAGCCAGAGGACGACCAGGTCCTCGTGGAAGTGCTCATGTACCTCAAGAGCGCAAAGGGTCGGCTTCGGCACATGTATGAGATATGTGCGGAAGTGGACGGGGTTACGGAGAAGCGGATCGGCCGCTGGAGACGTCTTGGATGGATCAAGACGCGAGCGGACGGCATGATCCAAATCGACGATGGGCAGACGCCGGAACTGGACAGTCACTTGCGGAGATACATCCTGAACAAGATGGGACCGGAAGAAGAGATCGAAACAGACACGGAAGATCCCAAACGGGCGATCAGCCGTATGGTGGTGGTCGAGAGATTGGGACTGGAGGAAGAAGAGGATAAATCATCTACCCCGGACTTCCTGCGGAAATCACGGGGAATGAGAGGGCCATCTCCGAAAGAGGAACAGGAACCGGATCGGCTGATGGATTAAAGGGGTGCGGGAGGGTGGACGCAGTGGACATGGTGGACAGAGTGGACGTGGTGGAGGGAGAAAGTGGTTTTGGAGAAATCACCGGCAAGATGCCGGTGCCACCCAGAAAGAGACCATTGCTTCATCTATCCAAGTCCACGGCCAGTGGCCCCAGAGTGAGCACCCAGGGCATATACACAATCCCCCAATAGCCGCCGGAGGAGATCGACGGCCCCACGAAGACATATCCCAAAAACGGAACCGCAATCAGGACCGATACACAGGCCACAGCGCGATGCGCGCGATATCTCCATGCCGCCCAGCCATACCCAAGAAACAGGAGCGGAATCCAATACAGGGCATAAGGCAGGAGAACCGTTCCGAACAGCGTGGCATACCGGATGGAGTTCAGCGAAGGCGCATGAAACCATATCGAAGTGCCTTCCCCGATTCCCTGCCCCGTATAAGGCATGGCATTATTGACATGCAGCAGGTATACCGCAGCCAGTAGCAGCCAACCGCCCACCACCGTCATCCGGTTCCGGCGATCCCCTGCGAGCCAGATCGCAATAGAATGAACAGCAAGCACGAGAACAAAATGCTCTCGGATGGCGGCACTGAAGACAGCCAATGCAAACGCCGGAAGATCAAGTCTTCGCACAAGGAAGAACCACGCACCCGCCGCTGCAAACCAGGCCCAGTATTCATGAAAGGTGTAGTACCAGGTGACCGCCCCAGTCAGCAGATACGAACCGAGAAGCAGACTTGCAGCAAGGCCGCATAGCCAGGACCTGTCCGTTCCTCCGATCCGCAAAACGGCATCGAACACCGCCCCCATTGCGCAGCAGGAACACAGCACAAAAAGAATCTGAATCCACCCGCCATCCGGCAGAAAGGAGAACAGGCCGTACAGGGTCGGCAGGCGATAATTCATGACAACACGAGGAACCTCGAACGGTCCGCGCGCATCGACCCGCGTGGATTCCACACAGGCCGCATACCAATCCATTCCCTGTTTCATCAGATAGAACGACTTCAGGTACCGAATTCCATCGAAGTTGTAGCTGAAGTCGGCCGGTTCCATGCGGCTGAGTTGTCGGACTGTGTTTCCCAGCCCGATCCCGGAGACACAGAACACAACAATTGCCAGGGCCGCAAGAAGCCGGGGAGTCCATTGCGGACGGGACACGGAAAGAGCGTGGCTGACTGCAACAACAGCGCCGGAAGCGCCAAGCGCTAAGATAAGGCCCGTGAATGAAAAGGGGACCTCGACGAGAAGAGGGAGCAGCTGTTCGGGAATGACAATCCATTGTGACGTGGAGTGGAAAGTCCAAAGTGCGGCAGATAGAGCCATGGAAAATAAGAACCAGAAAAGGCGCGCACGGGAACACCCTCTCCCCCCGGGAGAGGGTGGGGGTGAGGGAATGCTCGACTCGCTCGCGTGGTCATCGCTGTCGGAACTGCGCGACTGCTCCCTCACATACTCATCGGGTCCAGGACCGCACGACTGGCCCCTCACCCTAACCCTCTCCCGGAGGGAGAGGGGATCTGAATTCGGATTCTCATTCACAGGTTGTGGGTCCGTAGGGGCAGGCCCCTGTGCCTGTCCGTATCCCTTTCTGAGGGAAAAGACAACTCCTGCCAGGAGCGCCGCCGCCAGCCAGGAGGCCTGCGTGGAAAAATGGGGCCACAATCCGGCCAACACCAGCAGAAACAAAACGAATCCGGAGAGGGTCGCTTTCACGTCGGATGTTTCAGCCCGTCGGGTTTTTTCATTCGAAGAAGCCGAAGACCGGCTTTTGCCTTGCGAAGAAATTCATCCCAGCTGCGGACCGCAAAGACTCGTCGGGCGAGATACGCAGGCCGCATATAGAAACGCCGATAGCCACGCTGCATGAGGGCAATCAATTCCTCGCGGGTCAACACCTCGTCCCAGACGCGCGGGACAAAATCCGGCTTGGGGTCTCTCGCAAAATCGCGCCAGAAATCCCGTTCATACAAACCCGCTTCAAGACCCAGGCGATACAGCTCCGTTGCAGGGAACGGCGTGGTGATTGCAATATGCGCATAGTCGGGATTCAATTTACGGGCGAATCGGAACGTGTCCTCGATCTGCGCCACGGTTTCCGTCGGGTTGCCGATCATGAAATAGGCGAGCGTTGCGATACCGCGCTCACGGGTTATGCGAAAGACCCGCTCGGTGTGTTTCAGGTCGATCCCCTTCCGCAGGATTTTCACGATATCGGGATTGCCGGATTCGACACCGTAATGGATGCGCGTACAGCCCGCCTCCGAAAGGGCATCAAGGACCTTCTCATCCATGGTGTTGACATGCGCTCGAATATCCCAGTGGATTTTCAACTTTTTTTCTTGAATGGATCGACAGACCTCCAGAACACGGTCTTTGCGTATGGAGAAGGTATCATCATAGACAAAGATTTCCTTAATCCCGCTATTCGAGCAAAGTTCCATTTCGCGGACCACGCTTTCGGCGCTTCGGTATCGGAATGTCTTGCCGAGATGCGGTCGGTCGCAGAAAATACAACGCATGGGGCAGCCGCGACTGGTCATCATTGTGGTCACGGGAGATGCCTTCGCCAGAACGGAATAGTAACGCTCCTGCGGAACCAGATGCCGCGCGGGCAGCGGAAGTCGGTCCAGATCGGTCAGGAAAGGAGGCAGAGGGTTCAGGCGGAGTTCGCCATTTTGTTTGTATCCCAAACCCGGAATGAGATTGAGATCCCCGCCGGAGTTGAGCGTTTCAAGGAACTGCGAAAAGGTCTCTTCCGCCTCGCCCCGGAGAATGTAATCGACCTGCGGAATGGAAAGGGTCTCTTCGGGATAGATGTAGACATGCGGCCCTCCCAGCAGGACAGGGATCGACGGGTCTGCCTCTTTGACTGCTTTAGCCGTAAGAATGGCATCGATCAGGGTGAATGTCATCGCCTGGACACCGGCGAGATCGGGCTTGCGTTCGCGGATGGTATCCACCATGCGGTCATGGTCGATGCGTTCCGCAAGGCAATCGAGAATCTCCACGGTGTGCGAGGTGTTTGTCTCGGCGAATGCGGCGACATAGAGCAATCCGAGCGGCGGATACAGACCGGTTTCCTCATCCACCACAGCGGGCACATTGGTGGTGATCATGTGGGAGTCGGGAGGTTGAATCAGCAGGATCTTCACGAGAACTCACCGTTCCAATCAGGCAAACGCATGGATTACCGTAAGCGCTTGGATCATTCTGTGCAAGTCACGCGGAGAAGTCCATGCCGCGTGCCGCGTGCCCACGAATAAATGTGTTTTTCGGTGTTCGATTCGATGAATTTGTTATATAATCGGAGTATCGAAACGCCAATTTCCGTACTTCGGAGGGATATGATGGGGCCAAAATCCACCGCGTTCAAAGTGACTGTCAGCCTTCTTCTTATGGGACTGTTTCTTCCTGTTGTCGGATTTGCGCAGGAGAAAGCGTCCGGCACGGTCCAGGAAGCCACGCCGCCGAATGACGAGGAACTCCTTGGAAAAGCCTTCGGCCTGATACAAAAAGGGGCATTCAAGGAGGCAAGGCCGATCCTTCAAGGGATTGTGGACAGGCTGAAAGAGAAGCCGGCCCTTCCTTATGTGGAGAACAATACGCTTCACATGTACTCGCACGATCAGTCCGAGATCATCGCATTCAGCACCCTGGACCAACTTCCCGAAGAAAAACGGAAAGAACTGAAAGAAAAGGTATGGCCATGGGCGATTGAACTGGAAAAGACGCATCCCTGGAAAAACATCTCGTTTGAGAATCCGATTCTTCCCACCGCCTATTTCGCCCTGGCGCATATCTGCACCGAGGAAGGCGATCTCAAAAAGGCAATGGAAAACCTGAAAAGTTCCGTTGCGGCCTGGCCCGACTACACGATGGCCTACGGGGAGATTGTCTACCTATTGATCGGTCAGAAGAATTTTGAGGAGGCCAAGAGGGTCGCCCAGGAGGCCATTGACAAACATTGCCAATTCTCCCCTGTGGGCCGGTCCCGTCTATGCCGTCATCTGGGATACATTGCCATTGAAGAAGGGGAATTCGATAAAGCGGAAGGATTATTCAACGAATCCCTGAAACTGGAACCGGACAATCCCAGTGCAAAACAGGAGTTGGAGTATATCAAGCAGCAGCGGGAGAAGAAGAAAGAGTAAAAAACCAGGCAGAGACGCCTGGCCTACTGGCATACCAAGCCCTTCCATTGGGCGAGGAGGGCTGTTTTTGCCGACAAGAGTCCGGCCAGGAC
>JAKPYU010000017.1 GCA_029568995.1 Candidatus Omnitrophota bacterium
CGAGGCCGGTGATTGGGAAAAGAAAGTGGGGGCGAGATTCCTCCCCCGAAGATCGGGGGAGGTTAGGTGGGGGTTGATCGGGTACCACAAGACTCCCCGGTCTGCCTATCGACGAGTGAGCTTTCTTAGGAGGAGCGGCCCTGAGTCTGCGAAGGGCTGCGACGTGGCGATCTCAGGCTCAGTCCCGGTTCCTGAGCTTGTCGAAGGGCCGGGATGTCGAGTTCGAACCACGAGATTGCCACCCTTCGCTCCTGAGAAAGATCCTGCATATCCGTTATTGCGAACGGATGGCAAAGGCTGGGGGCTTGAATGAAATTTCTCCCTTCGGTCGAAATGACATGCCGATTGTCATTCCGAACGAATGTGAGGAATCTCGGCAAAGCCGGAGATCGGAATCCCAGGCCACCCAGGGAAAAGAAAGACTTCGCCCGCCGATAAATCACCCGGCCATTCTCATGCGTCTGGCGCTTAATCGCGCGGGCCGACTGCGCGGATATCGATCGGTCTGAAGCCCAATTCAAAAGCGGGTGAATCCGGCTTCAGCGCGAAATTACGGTTCTTCGGATCCACAAACTGCGGATCGGCGATGATGGAATGCTCATCAAGCCCATTCGCCTGCCACTCTTCCAGCGAGTACTGTTTTTTCGATAAAAACGTCACCGGTTGGTTGTTTTCGCGAAAGTAGAGATTGTAGTCCCAAAGGGTTTTGAAATCAGGCCAGTCACTTTCTTTAATGAGAGGGCCTTTATCCCAGAGGATGATATTTCGGGTAAATATCTCGCCCTTTGGCTGCGGTTTGCCCGATGGCCGATCACCATAAACGGTCAACTGGTACTCCTCGCCGTAAGCGAATATGTTGTTTTGAATGATGTTGCCATAGCAATTGAAGTTGCTGCCATAACCACCGGCAATCGCATCGTGCACGATGTTGTTTTCGACGAGAATTCCACTGCAACCGTTATCGAGAATGATCCCTTCACCGGCTCCTTGCCAGCGCTCACTGCGATAGACGTGGTGGATGTAATTGTTTCGTATCACCGTGCCTGGCGATGTACCCAACGCGTAGATCGCCCCATGCGCTCCGAGAATTCCTGTGCCGATATGATGACAGTGGTTGAATTCGACGAGATTATCGCGCGCGCGCCCGAGTGGGAAATACGACCACCGCCAACCCACTGAAATTCCCCACATAAAAGCCCCCGATACTTCATTATGACTGATCGTGTTACCGCCGCTCTGTCCGATCCACACACCGGGCGCTCCTAAATACACCTTGGCCCCATCGAAGAACCGGTTGTCTGAGATGGTTGTCCGTATTGTTTCGTCTATGTCTTCGCTGCAATCTTGCGGCTCGCCGATCTTCACGCAGCCGGCTCCGAGGTCACGCATTCTATTGTGTACAATGGCGTTGTCCTTGCAGCCCCGTCGCAGTTCGATCCCCCAAGTTCCAAGCCCCACAAACTCGCACTCCTCAATCCGACAGAGCTTCGCTCCGTCCGCATGAAAGGCAGCCGGTGGGATAATCTCGGCCTGCGTACATAAATATCCCTCCTCCGGGAGCGACCAGGTTGTATGGCTGAACGTCAGGCCTCGAAATGTGATATTACGAATGAATTCGCCGCGCGCCGCATCACCTTCGAGGCGGAGAAGCTGCTCCGCCACCGGCGCCACGACCTCTACTTTGGTCATGTCTTCACTCGGAAGTGGATGGTAATAGAGAACACCTTCCTTCCGGTTCAAATACCAGGAGCCGGGAGTATTGATTCCTTCAAAGATGTTTTCGACATAGTAGCCGTTCGACCAGGTGAGAGGCCGCCAGCTTTCGCCGGTGAGGATAACGACGTTATTTTTCTCATCGATGTCCTTGATATGCATTCGGACTTCCGTCCAGATTTGCAGCACGATGATCTCTACGTCATCCAGGTTGGTCCAATTCCTGGAGATGTCGCCCGGATGGAACTGGAAGGCTTGTAGAGGTAGTTTGCCCTTGGCTTCAGGGGTATCGGCCATCCAACCGCTGGTATCGAGCTCCGGCAATTCAGCGATGGCGTACAGGCCGTTTTTCCCAGGCAGACACGCTCGATCTCGCCTCTGCCCATCCACGAACAACTGGCGAAAATACCACTGGCCCGATTTGACCTCCGGCAGGGTGACCGTCCAGAGTGCCCCATCGCCCTTCTTCCAGCCGGTAATCGGCCTTCCACCGCTGATGACGGGTTTTTCATTGGGATAGGCTTCATATACGACAGGCCCCGCGTCGCTGCCTGAATCCTCCGGACGCAACACAAATGGCTGATCACGGCGATACGTTCCTTCGCGTAGTTGGACGGTCACAGTCCCTTGAGGTTTCTGCGCAGCGCGGACCAGACGGATTGCATCCCGCGCTCCTTCGAGGGTGGCAAAAGGACCATCGGACCCTTCGGCGTTCGGCACGGACAACGCGCCCGACCAATGATCGTTACCATTCGGGGCAACGTAAAAAACCACGTCGGCGGCGCATACAGGCATTGCGCTTACCGATAATACTGCCAGGATGGCTAACGGCATTGAAACGAAGACAAACACTTTTCGCAATAAACCCATCTCTCATTTCCTTTTCCTGTAGAGCGATTTCCATAATAATTGTCTGTTTGATACAGCACGAAAGCGCCTTCTTCACCAAAGAGTGGGAGATGAAGACACGATCATAAGCAGCATTCAAAGCAATATAGCCTTTTCGGAAAGCATTGTCGAGACACGATATCAGTCAGCGCGGCGTGAAGAAGTGTTCTCCGATTCCCATAGATTGTTCGATGGTCCGGCGTCTCTTTGGTTTTTTCGGTTACTTTTGTCCGCTATGTGAATTATGCGCCTTTCTATTCCTAGTTTTCCGTAACTGAATTCCCTTTACCGAGTCCCGTCATCGCGAGCGCGGCTCCGGCGGGGCCGGTGATTGGCTAAAGAAAGTGGGGGAGAGGTCCCTCCCCCGAAGATCGGGGGAGGTCAGGTGGGGGTTGACCGGATAACACAGGACTACTCGGCGTGACGGTTGCAGATGAGCTTTCTTAGGAGGAGCCGCCCGGAGTCTGCGAAGGGTGGCGACGTGGCGATCTCCGGCTTGCGCGTTCGAACAACCGGATTGCCACGCTTCGCTCGCAATGACGATATTCTCAAGACTATTCACTTACACTACATTGGATTCCGGCGTCCGCCGGAACGACGGAACGGCTACTCCCACTCTGCGAGGATTCTTCTGCTCCCTCTCCCTCCGGGAGAGGGTTGGGGTGAGGGTCCCCCCTTCACACATCATCCTCCATCGGCAGGAGAATCGCGAGAATGATATAGGCGATCAGACCTACGAGCGGGACGGGGGCAATGCAGAATATGATGAAAATCACGCGGACAATGTTGCTGTCCACGCTGAAATAATCCCCCAAGCCGCCGCAGACACCAGCCAGTTTTTTATCGGTTACGGAACGATACAGGCGCTGCGCGGACTGCTTCTTGGATAGACGACCTGAAACACAGGTTTTGCAATAGATCTTGTCGTCGATTTCGATTTTGCATTCCGTACAAACCAGATGTCCACAAGTAACACATGCGCCGACCGCAGGTCTATCAGGATGAGTTACACACTGCATTAGTCTATTCTCCTTGCTTGTCAGGACGATCCTGACCATGCTTCTTGCTTCCCACAATCATGATGACTCCCAGAGCCACTAATCCAAGAGGGAGCATCGTTTCAAACTGGCTTCGAATTTGACCGAAAATCCCGTATGCGGCAGATAGACAATAAAGTCCGAGACCGATGAAGATCAATCCCGAAATCAATTGAGGTTGATGCTGAGTTTTCCGGTAGTCATTCAGCAGGCGGGCGCCAAAGGCCAGTGGGATAACAGGCCAGATATACTCAATTTTCAGCCAGGAAATATTTGCGGCTTGCCCGAAAAAGATTACACCGATGAAGACCAGAATCCAGCCAAATCTTGGATTATTGTGGAATCGGTCCCTCCAGGCATAATGGGCGCGGCTTTTCGGAATCCCCTGCTGTGTGCTGTCGCCCGGTCCGGGGGACGGCTCCGCCTCTCCAATAACAGCAGCTGCCTCACTACGCAATTGCGCATCGGCCTCCGCATGAACCGCTTGAGAAGGCGGCTCGCCGGGGCTGAGGACTCTCTTTCGGTTCTTCTTGGATGCCGTGGTCGTGGCATCGTAAATGGCGTAGGCATAGAGCAGCACAATTGGTATAACGAGGAGAATCACAATTTGTGGATCGACTTGGCTGCTTACGAAGAATGAGTCGACGCCAAAAGGGTTGTTGTGTGCTTGAACTAACGGGAATATTTGATCCATGATATGTGGTCTGCTCCATTGCGGGATACGGTGAAGTGACTATATAATCTATTTCCATCAAAACCACGGAGTTAAGTCCAGCATCCACATAAGAAGAACAATAAAAATGAAGAGAAGGATCAATCCTTTCGCCACCTCGCCGTTATACATCTGTCCCATCCCCGGAATAATGGAAAGCAGCGCGGCAACGACGGGGTCTTTTCGTTCTTCACCATACATCCCCGTAGCGGATCGTGCCAGACGGCGCTCGTAGCATTTGCGGCATAGAGTCCGTTCGTTCTCTTCCATCGCGCATTCGGCGCACACAAGACGCCCGCATTCGACACACCCGGCGATGGGATCACGGTCTGGATGATAGTAGCAGGGCATTTCTCTACCTTTCTTGATGCGGCAGCCTGTTTTCTCGTGTTATATGCCTGAATCGCCTTACGTATCTACTGAGATTCCTCACATTCGTTCGGAATGACAAGCCTTGTTCGGTATTACGATGGACCTGTCATTTCGACCGAAGGGAGAAATCTCACCAAAAAGGCAATATATCAAAACCATTCGTTTCCACTCCACTACCCCATCATCATACCCGCAGACTGGCCGCCACCGCCCTGGCTGGAATCGGACGGTTCTCTTTTAATGAGTATCGAAGTCAATCCATCAATGACTCGACTTTGTATCTCCCGGCACTGACGGTCGATATGCTGCGGAACCCTTTCCACTAACTCGGAAACGGTTACCCCCTTTTCCTCCTCCCAGGCATTGACCGCCGGATTGATCCACAATCCCCATACAACTACCGAGAGCGCAAATGCAATCGGCCACGCTTCCCGTCGGAGAAACAGGGCAAACGAGTACAGGAATCCATTCCAGGCCGGTCTTCTGTTCCGCCGGATTTCTTCCTGGCGGTGAATGTGCAGCATAATCTCTCCGGCCAGGGACGGAGATGCCTCGGTTGGTTCGATCTTGTCCAGATCTTCTCCCAGGGCCTGCTGACGGGCGTACCAGGTGTGGCAATCCACGCAGCTCTCCAAATGCTTCTGGTCGGAGTCGCTCATCGTCAGGCCGGAGATCAGGCTTGCGAGTAGTCGTTTACGTATGGAGCGACATGCAAAAGCCATCAGGATTCCTCCAGAATCGGCCCCAGTGCCTCGGCGAGCTTCTGCCGTCCCCGGTGAAGGCGAGTCATCACCGTTCCGAGCGGGCAGCCCAGGGACTCCGCAATCTCTTCGCAACTCATTTCCTCAAAATGTTTCAAAACAACTACAATCCTGTACTTGGCCGGAAGAGCGGCGACGGCGTTCCGGATCGAAACCTCGCGCTGCCGTTCGTTCAAACGTTCCCGCGCGGATGGGGTGTCTTCGGAGATTTCGTGGATCGCCGAGTCCCCGCCGCAGTCCTCCAGGGAAACGGTAACCGGCCGCTTTTTCTTACGCAGATCCAGCAGGTAGTTTATCGCGATCCGTTTGATCCACGCGCCGAACGGGTACTCCGGGCGGAACCCGGAGAGACCACGGAATGCGCGGTAGAAGATCTCCTGGACCGCGTCCTGTGCCTCCTCGCGGTGATGGGTCATGCCGTACGCGATGCTGTAAATCATGCCGGAATGACGCTCCACAAGAATTCGATAGGATTCCGTGTGCCCGGACAGGGTCTTTCGGATCAGGTCAAGATCCTCTGTATTCCGTTGCTCGCCGCCGGACACCGCATCCTCTTTCGGGTTCTCCCGTTTCCTTGCTTACCGATTCAATACGACATCCCGATGTATCCTATTTCATTTTTGCGAAAGAAATAAGCGAAGAGTTGGCGGGGAGTGGAGGGCAAGGGGCGTAATGGAGACGGCTCAGGAGTGCCCCCTCTCCCACCGGGAGAGGGTTGGGGTGAGGGAGGATAAGTCTAGGAAACTCAACCCCCTTTGCATCCAACCGGAATCTGGGAAAGATCTCTTGAGTTATTTGATCCACAATAGAAACTGATCAACGGATATGTCCAAATCTTCCCGAATAATGGCTCGAAGCAGGCCCTTGGGGAGATCCCTCGAACCATGCACCGGGTATGGTCACGAACCGACCGTCCGACGATGCCATACGGACATGAGAGCCTTTGCATCGAAGGACGCAAAATCCCTGTCCTTCCAGGATGCTGACCAGCTCATTTCCCGAAATGGCCGGGAGTTTAGGCATGATGGACTTCCAACTCCCGAAATCCGATGAAGGTATTCTCTTCTTCGGAGAGGCTGTCCTCCAAACAGAGTTCAATCGCCTCGCGGATATTGACCATCGCCTCTTCAATCGTGGCTCCGTAGGAACGACAACCCTTAAACCGGGGACAGCTCACAATGTAATACCCGTCCTCATCCATCTCAACCAGGACCGGAAAATGCCTTGATTGCACCATCGGATTGTCTCCATGCTTTCCGCCTGTGGGCGATTTCCATACATATATTTTACCCCATTCTTGAGAAGCAGAACATGGAACGGGGATCGGCGGTG
>JAKPYU010000018.1 GCA_029568995.1 Candidatus Omnitrophota bacterium
TGGATATACCGATCCCGCGACATTTCAAGGTGCGGACGCGGACCTCGGAGTGATTGCCGGGCTGTCTCCGGCCGAAGGCAAAATCATCATCGCAGACTCCGACCCGAAGTGGGCGCTGTCCGCCTTCAAGGTTCCCGCGCCAAGCACATCAGGCAACATCATGAAGTCTGATGGGACGGATTGGACGTCCTCCAATACTCTGAATATCTCCGTTCTTGATCTGAGCGCAAGTACATCGTCTATTCCGTTCCCGTATGGAACAGCGGCGGCCCCCACGACCGAGGGGTTCTGCTACTGGAACACCTCTACCGACACCCTGACCGTCGGGAACGGTGCGGCGGCAGAGGAGTTGGTTACTCTCGACAACACGCAGACCCTTACCAACAAGACCCTCGATGCCAACGGCACCGGTAACGTCCTGAAGGGGTACGGTTACATCACCCTCCGTCGCCCGAACAACCGGGGTTCCGCTACCACCGCCGTCACCACCACGGAGACGGATATCAACTACGGGATGCCGACATTCGCGGACGACGTTGAATCCAACAACTATATCGACTATTTCTGCGAGGTTCCCCGGGACATCGACACCGCCGTTGACCTTGTGGCGTGGTTCAAATTCCGGCTCGGCGGGGCGGACACCGCAGACCACGACTACATCATTTCCATGGTATCCATTGCCGACTCTGCGGCACAGGCCGGGACTCCCGGCAACGCCATCAACCTGTCCTATTCCGCTGACGCTTCCGGGGCTTCCGGTGACGTTGAAACGGCGGGAGGCGACACCCTCACGGACTGGAAGTCCAACGTCACGGCAGGGAACCTCTGGATGATCCGCATCACTCGGGATGGGGACGATGAAACGAACGACGCGTCCACGGTTGACAGTTATCCGGTTGAACTTACGATCCGCTACGGGTGGACGCAATGAAGAAGCTGATTGCGTTTCTTCTTCTCCTGCCCGCTCTGGCGTGGGCGGGTCCGGGGTACATCATAGCGGACAGTCCAGCTGTTCCGGTTGCCGCCTGCGCCGAATCTTGTTCCGGCACCTATGGCAACACTTGGGAGGACGGAACATCAGTGGAGCTCTCGAAGAATGAATTCTGTATCGAGCGCATCCAACTCACAGGTTCATGCGCCGCAAGCAATCCAACAATATATATTGCCACCATGAACACCTCCGGCACCGGGGTGGACAATATCAAATTTGTCATTTACGAGGACGACGCCGGAGAGCCGGGGGATCTTATATGGTCCGGGGTGGCGGGCCAGACCATTGCAGACGGCAAGCTTCACTGGATCGATGAGGCCGTTACCGGCGGGACTTGTCTTTCCGGCTATGTTTGGGTTGG
>JAKPYU010000022.1 GCA_029568995.1 Candidatus Omnitrophota bacterium
GGGGGATCGGGCTGAGGAACTGCGGCAGGCGAATCCCAAGGCTGTCTGTGCCGTCGGTCAGTGCGCCAGGAAGGTCTGACAGGCGTGTTGAGTCGGTAATCGGATCGGTGCGGGTGATGGAGCGAACGCCACTCACCGGATTTGTGGTCAGCTGGGTCGTGAGATCCCGCCCGAATACCTTACGGATATCCTCCACTTTGAACACATCGGTGGATCTTGTGGCGGTGATTCCGATTCCGGTTCCTTCCCGGTTAATGTAGGCTTGCACTTTGCCGTCGAGTCGCGGGTCGTTGTTGATCAGGTTCAGAAGATCCTGCATGTTGGATCCCTGTATGTCATCTGCTGTGCCTGCAACACCGTCTACGCCGTTGCTGCCGACAGTCAGTGCTCGCAAGTCCACGTCGATCACTTCATCATCCAGGGTGATCCGCAGCCCTTCCAGTTCGCTCAGGACGTTATCGTTCAGGTCGTACAGCGCCAGGTTGTCGGGAAACGGGACATTCGGGTCCCGTGGTGGTCCGGTGTTGGCAGATGCGAAGAGCAGCGAGTCCTCCTGTACGGTGATGAATGATCGTGTCGCGGGCGGTCCCGTCAACGGATTGCTTGCCGGGTATCCGGAATCGAGATTTCGGTTGAATTCGATTCTCCGGTGCATTCCAAGGGCGCTCATCAGGTTCACGCCGAATGTCGGTTCCGGTGGGAATCCGGGATTGCTCGGACCATCCTCCAGCTGAATGGCATCGGCCCGATTTGAGGTAATCACAAGCCGGTTATCGGCATCAATCGAAGCCGTTACATCCGGGCTGGTGGCGTTGATCCGCTCCACCACATCCCGCAACGAATCCTGAGAAAGATCCACATGGATCTCTGTGCCGTAAATTGTGAACGTTGCCAGATTGTCCGGTGCTGTGCCGGGGAAGTTCGCAGGATTGGCGGAAGGATTGGTTTGCGCCCCCTGCGGAGAATCGGGAAGAGGCGGGATATTCGGGAAATTCGGTGTGACCAGGCCCAACTGGGTGGCCAACGGGGAATCCACATCGTTTACGGCGATCTGAGCGGTGATCTGGTTCTGCGTATGCAGGTAGGTTTCCGTTCCGTTCAGATTGATTCCGATCTTGGATTGAGTTCCGATCAGGGTCTGGCGGGTGGCATCATCTCCCTTGTATCGAATGGTACCGTCGACAGACTCGAATGGCTTGGTTTGTGTCTGGGATCCCGCGAAAAGGAATTTGCCGTTGTAGTTCGTGTTGGACAGGTCGATCACCTGGTTTAGGATCTCGCCCACTTCATAAGCCACCGCAACCCGGGCTTCCGGACTGAAATCGGTTGCGCCTTGAAGGGCCAGATCGCGCGCTTTCTTCAGAACCTCCGTCACGCTTCCCAGGGTGGTCTCGGTCAATTCCAAATCCGTTGTGGCATAATCGACATTGCTGACAAATTGACGTCCGGACATGATGTCCGAGCGCAGGTTCAGCGCAACCGGGAAATCCAGGGGATTATCCGAAGCATTATTCATGCTCAGGCCTGTTGAGAGCCGCTCCTGCAATTTTAGGATGTAGGAGAGATTGTTCTGCAGATTCAGCAGAGAACGGTCACTGAGCAGGTTTTGAGTGATCCGGACCATGGCGTTGACCTCTCGCTCAACGATAGATGATCGTTCCTGAACGGGAAAATTTGTACAATTATGAACCGCTGAAGACCACGAAAAGGCAATTTCTGCCTTCCGAGGTCCCCACCGGCTCTACTTGGGAAGGATCTAAAGCAATCCCCGGACCTGTTTCCGCATACGCGGGAGGAACTGTAGGAAAGGAGGATTACTCCCCATTGAATTGGACAACAACATCCCGATGGCGAGGGCGGTTATCGAAGTCGATCAGAACCACCTGCTGCCAGGTCCCCAGAATGAGGCTGCTCCGGGAGAACGGAATTGTCAGAGAGGGTCCCAGAATGGAGGCGGAAACATGGGAATGACCGTTCCCGTCATCCCAGGTTTCATGGTGATAATAGTAACCATC
Organism: Candidatus Omnitrophota bacterium; assembly: GCA_029568995.1. GTDB lineage: Bacteria > Hinthialibacterota > Hinthialibacteria > Hinthialibacterales > JAKPRU01 > JAKPRU01. The sequence continues at coordinate 2,016 of JAKPYU010000022.1, forward strand.
GCGTGGGGCGATTCGTTCAAAAGCCAGCGGCAGGTCCTGTATAAGACCGGGTTCGTATTCGATTGTGGTGACCCCGGCTGTCGCGCCGGGGGCGAATACGGTTACCTGCCCCTCCTGAAAACCGGATTGTGTCAGTAAGTCGCGGATTTTGGGGGTGAGATCCACAATATGGCCGTCACCCCGTGTGGAAAGGGCAAATTTTTCAGTCAACCATGTCATGGTTCTGGTTCGCTCCGAGGATAGGTCTTGTAGACTCCGCCGGTGAGAGAGATATCGCCGCCGATCCGCACATTCCGGGGCATGGAAAGCGCCGGGCGATCAACACGGTTCTCTGCTGCGGAACAGCCGGACAAGGCAACCACAAGAATAGCCGTGAGCAACCATACTCCGCGCATCAGCGGTTTCTCCTGTCTGCTCAATCTATCTCGAATCGCCGATCCGGTCAGGAGAAGTATCGAATTTCAGGAGCGATCTCGGCAGAATCCACGAAGGAGATCTCAATTATCTTAAGAGGAGGTTCAGGGAAGCGTCATGGATTGGAAATTGCACCCGACGGAACATAAGAGGGATAGTGCTAGTGTTGTTTCCCTCACCCCAACCCTCTCCCGGAGGGAGAGGGAGCATGGAGACTCTTCCCGAGTAGGGGCGACGCAATCCAGATGGACCGCAGGGGCGACGCATGCAGGGGCGACGCATGCGTCGCCCCTACGATCCATTCTTGTCCTCTTTTTCAGCATTCCTCATCTTGCCACGGCGGGGGTGTCCTTTCCGGACAGGGATTCCTTCCTGGCCGGATTTCTCAAGGCCGCCACAGGGGAGATTTCCTTCACCACGACGACCATCGAGGAGGATCGAGTGATTCTACACAACGGTTGGCTTCTCACTCCCTCCCAACCGGATTTCAATCCCGAACCGATTCTCACAGGCGCAGGTCCGCAACCGGCATGGCTCTCCGTGGAACACACCGGGGATATCCACGGTCTTCTTCTCGAGAATCAAATCATCCCGGACCCGCGCAAAGCGGAAACCCCGGACGAGTTTGCATGGTTGTCCGAAATGGAATGGTGGATGGTGAATGAATTCTATTGGCCTGCCGGTCGCCCGGTGGAGAACCAGGCGCTGGAGCTGGAGCGTGCGTATGGCGTAACCGGCGTATGGCTGAACGGTCAGGAACTTGGACCGCCGGAATACAGAACAGAATTTGAGAAGTACGGTTTCGGGGAGCATTTGAGTGCAGAGGGACGGAATCGGCTCGCGATCCGGTTTGCGGCTTCGAAAGGATTGCCATTCCCGCACTCCGATCTTCCGCAGGTTTTGCTTCATCGCTGCGGAATTGAGGGGGCGGTGCGAATTGCAGCCGCACCCAAGATCCGGTTCCTGGCAATTGGGGCATACACAACCCTGTCATCCGACCGTCGTTCCGGCACGGTGGAACTCGATCTTCGCGTTCAGAACGACACGCCGGAAGAGGTTCGCGTTCATACTTACGCGACCCTTCGCCTGCCGGATAAGCCGAAGCGATTGCCGCTTCACCACAACTGGGGTCTGCCGGAGACCGTGAAACCCGGATACAACCGTTTCCGGCTCACTATTCAGGAAACCGATCCCGTTCCCTGGTGGCCTGTCGGTATGGGACAGCCATACTTATATCCCGCGCGAATTCAGATTCGACAAGGCGAGACGGTACTGGACAATTTCGATCTTTCTATCGGCTTTCGGTCTGTTGAATGGTCGGATAACGGGACGCTCCTGGTCAACAACAGGCCCACAACGATCCGGGGAACCGCCTGGGATGGAACCGACCTGTTTCAAACGGATCTCCGAGAGTCTCTGTATCGCCCGCTGGAAGAGGTTCTTTCGCTGAATCTGAACGCCGTGTGGGTGAGAAATGGCGGACGATATGAATCGCCGTCTTTTTATGATGCCTGCGACCGGGGCGGAGTCCTTGTGTTT
>JAKPYU010000023.1 GCA_029568995.1 Candidatus Omnitrophota bacterium
GCTCGGACCATCCTCCAGCTGAATGGCATCGGCCCGATTCGAGGTCAGCACCAGCCGATTATCGGCATCAATCGAGGCCGTTACATCCGGGCTGGTGGTGTTGATCCGCTCCACAACATCCCGCAAGGAATCCTGGGAAAGATCCACATGGATCTCGGTGCCGTATATGGTGAACGTCGCCAGATTGTCCGGTGCTGTGCCGGGGTAGTTCGATGGATTGGCGGAAGGATTGGTTTGCGCACCCTGCGGAGAATCGGGAAGAGGCGGGATATTCGGGAAATTCGCTGTAACCAGGCCCAACTGGGTGGCCAACGGGGAATCCACATCGCTTACCGCGATCTGAGCGGTGATCTGGTTCTGCGTATGCAGGTAAGTCTCCGTTCCGTTCAGGTTGATTCCTATCTTGGATTGAGTTCCGATCAGGGTCTGACGGGTGGCATCATCTCCCGTGTATCGAATGGTTCCATTGACAGACTCGAATGGCTTGGTTTGCGTTTGGGATCCTGCGAAGAGGAATTTGCCGTTGTAGTTCGTATTGGCCAGATCGATCACCTGGTTCAGGATCTCGCCCACTTCATAGGCCACCGCAACCCTGGCCTCCGGGCTGAAATCGGTTGCGCCTTGAAGGGCCAGATCGCGCGCTTTCTTCAGAACCTCCGTCACGCTCCCCAGGGTTGTCTCGGTCAATTCCAAATCCGTTGTGGCATACTCGACGTTGCTGACAAATTGACGTCCGGACATGATGTCCGAGCGCAGATTCAGCGCAACCGGGAAATCCAGAGGATTATCCGAAGCCGTATTCATGCTCAGGCCTGTTGAGAGCCGCTCCTGCAATTTCAGGATGTAGGAGAGATTGTTCTGCAGATTCAGCAGGGAATGCTCACTAAGGAGGTTTTGGGTAATCCGAACCATGGCGTTGACCTCTCGCTCAACGATAGATGATCGTTCTTGAACGGGAAAATTTGTACAATTACGAACCGCTGAAGACCACGAAAAGGCAATTCCTGCCTTCTGAGGTCCCCACCGACTCTACTTTGAGAGGATCTAAAGCAATCCTTGGACCTGTTTCTGTATACGCGGGAGGAACTGTCGGAAAGCAGGATTACTCCCCGTTAAATTGAACAACCATATCCCGATGGCGGGGGCGATTATCGAAGTCGATCAGAACCACCTGCTGCCAAGTCCCCAGAATGAGACTGCCCCGGGAGAATGGAATCGTCAGAGAGGGGCCTAAAATGGAGGCGGCAACATGGGAATGGCCGTTCCCGTCATCCCAGGTTTCATGGTGATAATAGTAACCATCGCGTGGAGCGATTCGTTCGAAGGCCAGCGGCAGGTCCCGCACAAGGCCGGGTTCGTATTCGATTGTGGTGACCCCGGCTGTCGCGCCGGGGGCGAACACGGTTACCTGTCCCTCCTGAAAACCGGACTGTGTCAGCAACTCCCGGATTTTGGGTGTCAGGTCCACAATATGACCGTCACCCCGTGTGGAAAGGGCAATTCTCTCAGTCAACCATGTCATGGTTCCGCTTCGCTCCGAGGATAGGTTTTGTATACTCCGCCGGTGAGGGAGATATCGCCCCCGATCCGCACATTCTGGGGCATGGAAATCGCCGGGCGATCGGTACGGTTTTCCGCTGTGGAACAGCCGAACAAAGCAACCACCAGAACAGCCGTAAGCAACCACATTCCGCGCATCAGCGGTTTCTCCTGTCCCTCAATCTATCTCGAATCACCAATCCGGTCAGGAGAAGTATCGAATTTCAAGACCGATCTCGGCAGAATCCGTAAAGGAGATCTTTCAAATATCCCAAGAGGAGGTTCAGGAAGCGCCATGGATTTGCAGTCGGGCAATCGATTTGACGCCGTAGGGGCAGGCCCCTGTGCCTGCCCGGTTTCGTTTGATGCACGGGCAACCACGGGGGGTTGGGCACGGGCAACCACGGGGGGTTGCCCCTACGGGGCTATACTCATTCTCCTTCTTGCCACTATCCACTTTGCCTCGGCGGAGACGCCCTTCCCGGACAGGGATTCCTTCCTGGCGGGCTTTCTCAAGGTCGCCACAGGAGAGGTTTCATGCGTTACGGCGACCGTTGAAGAAGAGCAGGTAATTCTTCCCCCCGGATGGTGTTTGTCTCCGTTGGAGCCGGATTCGAAACCCGAACCGATTCTTACAGGCGACGGTCCGCAGCCACCCTGGCTCTCCGTGGAACAAACCGGGGATATCCACGGACTTCTTCTCAAGAATCAAATCATCCCAGATCCACGAAAAGCGACGACTCCGGACGAGTTTGCGTGGTTGTTCGAAATGGAATGGTGGATGGTGAATGAATTCTATTGGCCTGCCGGTCGTCCGGTGGAGGACCAGGCGCTGGAACTGGAGCGCGCGCATGGCATAACCGGCGTATGGCTGAACGGGCAGGAACTCGGACAGCCGGAATACAGAACAGAATTTGAGAGGTACGGTTTCGGGGAGCATTTGAGTGCAGAGGGACGGAACCTGCTCGCGATCCGGTTTGCTGCCTCGAAAGGATCGCCGTTTCCCTGCCCTGATCTTGTCTTGCTTCATCGCTGCGGAATTGAAGGGGCGGTACGAATTGCAGCTGCGCCCAAGATCCGGTTCCTGGCGATTGGGGCATACACGACTCTTTCCCCAGACCGTCGTTCCGGAACCGTGGAGCTCGATCTTCGCGTTGAGAACGACACGCCGGAGGAAGTCCGGGTGCATACGTATGCGACCATTCGTCTGCCGGATAAGCCAAAACGATTGCCTCTTCACCACAACTGGGGTCTGCCGCAGACCGTGAAACCCGGATACAACCGGTTCCGACTCACAATTCAGGAAAGCGATCCTGTTCTCTGGTGGCCTGCGGGTATGGGCAAACCGCATTTGTATCCCGCCCGAATCCAGCTTCGACAAGGCGACACGGTGCTGGACTACCGCGATCTTTCCATTGGCTTTCGGTCTATCGAGTGGTCGGATAATGGGACACTTCTGGTCAACAACAAGCCCGCAACGATCCGGGGAACCGCCTGGGACGGCACGGACCTGTTTCAGACGGATCTCCGAGAGTCTCTGTATCGCCCGCTGGAAGAGGTTCTTTCGCTGAATCTGAACGCCGTGTGGGTGAGAAATGGCGGACGATATGAATCGCCGTCTTTTTATGATGCCTGCGACCGGGGCGGAGTCCTTGTGTTT
>JAKPYU010000031.1 GCA_029568995.1 Candidatus Omnitrophota bacterium
TCCGGAGTCATCATGGCCCGACGCATGGACTGAGCCGCTGGAGGACCAGTGGGTGAGTTGGGTCGGCGCGGAATATCGTGCGCCGTTTCTTGACTCCTCCGATGCCATCACCGGAAACCGTTCTGTGCGTGCCAGCGTGACGTATGCCGACGTCTCCGGCCTGTCGCAGATTATTCGACTGAATCAGGACCGCCCGCGACCTGTTCTGGTAGGACTCTGGTCGAAATTGGATAATTCTGTCGGCAATCGCCCGCCTGGATATAACGGTTCTGATAATCTTCCCAACCTGACAGTCTTCGTCTATCACATGGATGGAACTATGCAGGAAGTATCGCCTACCCTCTGTCTTGGCGAAAGCGACCACGATTGGGATTACCGACGATTCGGATTCCTGCCGCAAAAGCCGGTCGAGTCCGTTCGTATACAAATCACAATCCTGGGTTCCGAGCCGACAACAAGCCTCTGGCTAGATGATATTGCTGTTTGTGAACTCCCGGATTCAGGCGCGTCCACTCTCCCTTCGGCGGTCTTTGCACCCGAACGTGAACTGACAAGCGAATGGGGAACGCTCGATCATCCTCTCCCTGACCGCGTGACGGTCGCCAATGACCGCGAGAACCTGTACCTTGCGATTCCCAAGTACACAACGAACCACGACACCAATGTATTTCTCAACAGTCGTATCCATGCCGGATTTCCCAATCATTACCGTTATCTCTATGATGTGATTCGGATCTCCGAAGATGGTAGTTGTCAGAAAGGCACGGTAGCGGAGAAGCAGGGATATATCGCAACCGGCTCGTGGATTGATGCAAGAGATATTGAGGTAACGCTTGAGCATGTACAAGGATGCCAGGTGCTCACCGTGCCGTTTCGCGCGCTGAATCTGGATGGACCACACGATTTCCCGATTGGGTTTAACGTGCAATGGCAGACACCCAATGCACCGATCTACTGGACGGGTAACGAAATCAACGCCGATCATCTTGGAACGTTGATTCCCGCGTTGCCGCCGAAGGTCAGGGTTGCATCCTTGCGATTCGGCAATCGCCATGATCTGGAACCGGATCAGTCGCAGGATTTTGTTACACATCCGCAGATCTATGCCGGACAGAATCAAGCCGATCTGACCTTGTCCAACCCCGGTGAAGCGATTACCGTGCAAGTCACTGCCGGTGTCCAAGGGGAAGATCCGTTCCAGGGGAACATTACCCTTGCCCCTGGTGAAACGAAATCCGTTACTTTCACTTACAATACGGGGCTTCGCACGTCCGCTGAGTTTGAGATTTCGCTTTCCGTTGGCGGATCAGAGATTCTCCGTAGTACCTATCCTCTTGTTGTACCCCCGGCGATTGAAATGGTTCTCAACCAGGAGTTTTATTTCCCCGAAGAGAAGGAAGCCACAGTCGAGATACACAATCGTTTCCGGCCGCTATCGAAGGCCGTACGGCTTCTTTTTTCTGTAGAGGATATGACGAACGGCAAGGTTGTCTACAAGAAAGCGCATCAGATTACCGAGCCGACATCCCAGTTCACTTTTCCTCTCAATGAACTTCGTGTGAATCCATTGCCTGTTCAAGACTACCGGGTCACTGTCACCGGTCTTGGTACGAAAGGTGTCCTGCTTTGTTCGCAGTCTGCACGGTTCGGTCGGATCGAGCATACTCAGCGGCGGCCTATCCCGCCCATTGAACGTGTCCGCGTTGACGACAAGGGGCGACTGATTATCAATGATGATTTTCGCTTCTTCCCGATTGTCCCGTCCGTATCCGTTATGGAATGGCACGATGCCATCGACCTGGGGGCGAACATGTTTCGCGCCTATTACGGGGGAGAATTCGACGACCTGGAAGAGACAAACAAAGCGTGGGCACTGGGGGCGTACACATTGACTATTGGGCCGGGGCCGGACCAGGTCAATGATTTTCAAAATGCCGCGCCCAAATTGCTGTCGCATCCGGGATTCCTGTCCTGCTATGCCAAACAGTTTTATTACTGGAACCTGGATCAGAATCTTATCGATTACCGAAAAAGGGTAGAGCGCATTTTCGCCGAACAACCATCATCCCGCCTGGTGATCTGGGGGCATCACGATTCCAGTTTTCTTTACGATCTGGGCCTTCCAACCTGGCCCATCGAGAATCCGCCGGTAGGGTATTGCTATGTCAAAATCATGGGTCGTCCCGGCTCCGGCTGGCGTAACGCGCCGTTCCTGACACAAACCGAACAGGTGCTCGATCCGCATAAGTTCAAGCTGGCCGAAGTGAACTATTATGTCAGTTACCATGACGATGAAATCGTCCCGGAACATTTTAAAACATATCTATCACTTCGGGCGGATGATTTGCGCGGATTCCGCAATGAGTCTTATCTTTCGATCATCTACGGAGCGAACGGGCTGTATCATTACATCTGTATGCAGGCGGGCGGCTTACAGCGTCTTCGCGGATGGTTCCAGGAACTCAACTACCTATGGCCGGTTTTCGTCTCCGATGATGCGGAGCATCCCATCCGCGTCTCACCCGCAGGGAGCATGATCGAGACCCGTCTCAAGAAATGGGAGGGAAAGTATTACCTGCTCACCGCCAATGCCGCTGAGGCGAAGACCAGCGCGGAGATTCATATTGAGGGAGTGAAACAAATAACCGTGCGCAAACTATTTGATTTACCAGGAGAGATGAAGATCAGCGGAAACAGGATTGCCGATACCTGGGATAAATACGATGCGTTTGTGTATGAGATTGAGGTTGGAGGGCGGTAAGAGGTAGAAGTTAAGACCCTCACCCTGCCCCTCTCCCGGAGGGAGAGGGAACGTTGACGTTATTCCGGTGAAAGATCCAAGGGCGCACAGCCGTGCGCCCCTACGGTTCTGCAATCCGCAATCCGTAGTCTGCAATCCACAATCCACAATCCACAATCCACAATTATCTTTTCCCTGCAATGTAGGCCTTACAGCGTTGGAGGACAGATTTCCATTCCTCATCGGACTGGCCGTCGGTGTAGCCGAAATCCCGTTGGGCGATATCCTGAATCGCGAGAACGGCCTGTTCGCTTGTCGTTCGGTCGTAAAGGCGTTCCGCTTTCTTCGCAGCAGACGGAATGAGTTGTCTTCCCTGCCAGCGGCCACGTTCGTTGAGTTCCGCAATTTTCATGAGCGTCTTCAGCATGGCCTCCTCACGCACCAATCCGAGCGCCTCGACAAGTCGGTCTCGTCGGACGAAAAACCGGAATCGGTCTTCGAGGGTTCGAAAGAGGGGTGCGGGTTCCTCCAGTTCCTTGCGGCACAGTTCCAGCGCGGTGATATACATTCCGTTGTCATGCTTCTTCAGCACAGCAAGAGCGGTGGCGATCGTTGTGGTCCAGCTGCTTCTCCCGGCCAGATCCAACAGGGCGCGGGAGTCCTTGCGTTCCCAGGTTCGGTCGATTGCCAGCGCGCAGATCCGCGAGGCAAAGGGATCATCCGCGATGAAACGCAGCGCAAATGCCTTGGCTTGAATGGGATCAAAGGCCAGGTAAGAAAAGGCAGCATACTCCCGTAAGCCGGCGCGTGTTTCCATGCCCTGAAAATCGGGGAACTCCGCATACGCACGTCCAGCGGGGCTGCCGATGACTTTCGGGAGAATGGGCGGGACTTCCTTCCCGCCACCATACCCCAGGGCCAGGATCATCACGGCTGCCTGTTGACGCCATCGAGTCCGTTCGTTTTCAGGACGGTCGATATATCCGTCCAGCCAAAGACTCGCTGCGGGGAGCGCCAGGTCTTTCGCCGCCAGCATTTGCCGGATGAGTTCATCGCAAGTTCCATCGGTGAATTCGGTGGCCGGAGCGACAATCTTCGCCAGCAGATGAATGCCGGGATCGGTCAGAATCTCTCCGGTTGCATCGCCGGGAAGGAATCCGGGAGTAAACGAGGTCGCACAAAAAAGAGTTGAAACAATAACGGTATGGAAAACCATTTCCTGCTGCCTTGTTGGTTCTCAGGGAGTCTTTATTCTGTCAATAAATCGACCAATGGTCCACATTGACGGGAGCCGGACCCTGAGACCCTGCGAAAGTGACGCCTCCTGTCGGTTCGCCTTTCTGGGTGTAGCTTTCCCGTCCGGCGGTCAGCGCGGGGGAACCGGTTTGCAGGTGCAGGTCCATGGTTTCGGCTTTGGCACCTCGTCCGGGGGGAGACACGTACAACGGATCTTCGCCGACATTGGTTGCATTCACATCGGGGAATCCATCCAGTTCCAGTCGTCCCCAACGGACTCCCGGTTCCAGTCCCGGGGGAGACTCGTTGATCGGGTCCCACCCCACGGACGCGCGCACCACAATCCACCCGCCATCTACGTGGATGTCGTTCTCTCCCGGCCCGGCATACAGAATGGAATTGCGCACATGTACTTCGGCCCCGGTTTCCGCCTGAACCAGGTCGCCGAATCCGAGCAGAACATCACAGTTCATCAGAACGGAAACCGAAGGGTAGAGGTCATCCGAAAAGAAGATGTTATCTGTACACCAGCCCAGGACACAGGACTCGAAAACCACGTCTCCCCCCTCGTTCTGGACGCATTCATCCAGGCATTTCAACGCCCAGACATTGCGAAACACCAGGTTTGATGTGCGCTGTTCGATGAGAATGAGCGCATGAAGGGTGTTGAGTACGGTGAGATTCTCGACGGTGACATTGCCGGTTCCGGTGCCGATTCGAATGCCGGAATTGAAAGCGTAATTGCAGTCGAGGACAGTCGCGTCCGGCCCGAATCCCGATCCCGACCCGCGTATCACAGTCCCGGAGGGAGGATGGAACAGGTTTGGAAAACCCGTGCCATCGGCTTTGGGCGTGAGTGAGTAATATCCCGGCTCGAAGAGGATCGTGCTGCCGGCCTGTGTAACCGATTGCAGAACGGCAATGACATCATCCTGCGGGCCGATCCTGACTGTCTGCTGGGAGAAGGCTGTGGATGCAATGATCGTGAGAAGGAACATCGCAACAAAGCAGAAAATCGTTGGAGGGATACGGATCATGGTTATTGCCCTCCTCCCATCGAACCGGCAAATGTGGGACTGCCGTTTTCATCTTTGCCCGCCGCGAGAGCCGGAGAATCCGGCTGTAGGCGAAAATCGAGATCCAGGAATGGAACATCCGGTCCCACGCGCATATACAGCGGATCTTGCCCGATGCAGTCGCGGGTGTAAGTGAATCCACGGAAATCCATCCCACCCAAGCCTTCGTGATCGTCGGCGGTGGGATCGTAGAAGACACTATTTTGCGCCTCAATCAGGCTTGCGCCGTCGGCCTGGATGTTATCGGACCGCAAGCCCGCATGAAGAATACAGTTCCGCAAGAGGATCACGCTTGTGTCTTCCGGAGCCAGCAGGTCATTATCGAAATCATGGAAATCGCACTGAATGAAAACCACGACACTTCCGTTCTCGATATCCGCGGCGTCGTCTCCACCCCGCGCGAAAACGCAATTGCGAAACCGAACCATGTTGTCGAAGCGGTCGGGATTGCTTTCCGACCAAAGCCCCGCCGTTCCCGCCGTATTCATACCGGAATCACAGGCCAGCACCCAGCAGTTTCGGCATTCCACATTTCGGATTCCATCTCCCAGCAGGAATCCCTGAATCCAGAACTGAGTGAGCGTAAATCCTTCCAGTGTTACATTTGACGCCTCGATGAGAACACCGGTTTCCAGGAACCCGGCTTCCCCGTCCAGGATGGTCGCCGTGTTCGGATCTGTCCCGCAACCGGCACCGCGCAGTGTGATCCCTGCCAGGTTCTGCGTAATGCGAACCGCCTGGTGCTGGTACGGATTTGACGGAACCACATCATACCGGCCGGGTGCAAAGACTACCGTCCCGCCCGCCCCGGCGGTGTTCAATGCGGCCTGGATATCATCGCCGGGATTCACTTCGACGGTCTGTTGACCGTACACAGGTATCGCGAGGATCAAGACCAGAACGAACCGGAGCATTCATTTCCTCTCTTGGATCTGTGATTATCCGATTTCCAGAAAGACCAAATCGAAACCATCAAAGAATATCATAACGATGCTCGGCATGTCAGAAGAATGCCGGGGGTGCGTCCTTTTCAGATCTTTGTTGAGATCCTGATTGACACGATGGAAGGAATCTGTAAGATCGATCAGAACCAGGAGAATATGGCGCGGCCCTATCTCACGATGATCTCATTTCGGGCAAGGAGATGTGTGGTTCGAGATATCCCATGAATCTTACAACCTTTTGTCACGAAAGGAATTACGAATTCAACAACCCCCGGTTGTTGCGATAGAACGTAATCATCAAAGGAAGCAGCAACATGAGAACCATCCCCTATGTATGTACCCTTCTTCTTGTCTTCAACATCGGCATGAACGGCAACGCCGCCGCTTCGGATAACTCGGCAATTGTCCTGGAGAACGAAATCTGCCGAATGGAATTCGACCCGCAAAACGGAGGACTTCGCAGAATTCTCAATCAATCCCTCGGCGATGATTGCCTGAAAGACATTGTCCCCGGCGGGATGCCTTTTCGGATCTTCTCGGACTTGACCAAAGAATTCGAGATTCGTGTCAATGAGAAGTATCAACTGGTTTTCGATAACCCCGCTGAGACTTGCAGAGAAATCGTTCAACCTTCTTCCTGCCAACTGCTGGAAACAAAGCAACGTGGCGGAACTGTCACATTGACCTATCAACATGAGAATCTTGAAATCCGCTTGAGAGTTGTCCTGGAGAAGAAATCCGGCGTTGCGGACTGGTTCCTCCGAATCACCAATCGGGGGGATGAAGAGGAAGAATTTCTGGCCGCGTTTCCGTACCTGGAGGGGCTCCGTCTCGGCACGGACCCAAGCAAGAATCTCGCGACAACCATGGACCAGGCGGGCCTGATTATCCCCGCCTGGGAACGTCCCGGCGGCGTGCTGGGCGAGAGCAACCAGATGTCTATGCAGTGGCACGCGATCTGGGACCCAGCCTCGAAAAGCGCACTGAGTATGATCTTTATGGACCCGGATGTTCTGCCCAAACGGATCGTCATTCACGAGCCGGTGGTTGAACTGAACTATTTCCCGCCGTTCAAACTGGCTCCGGGGAAATCGGTGGATCTGCCGCCCACGCGCGTTGCGGTGTATGAAGGCGACTGGAGACCGGCGGCGCGTGCGTATCATGCGTGGTTCAACAGTGCGTTCTCTCACCTGGACCCGCCCGAGTGGTTCCGGCAATCCAGCGGCAGCGTGGGTCGGCATTTCAAGAAAGGCGGGCCGGGGATTAAGGCAGACTACGGGGGACAACTGGCCCTGGAGAGCTTCCGCGAGATACCAAAGGAGCACATCCGCTGTCCCATCGACTTCCCCGAATATGCTTTCTATTGCCGGTCCTCGATGTTCTATCCCGTGCATACGGATGGAGACAATGTGATTCGTGAGGACATGGGCGGCCCGGAGGCCATGCGGGAAGGCATTGCGGGCGTGCACCGCCTGGGTCTTCATACTCAACTCTATGTCGATGGCTACGTGGCTTTCAAAGATGGCGTAATCGGCAAGACCGGCAAGGCGGATCAGTGGGCCGTGATGAACCAGGATGGAGTCCGTTACGGGCCATACAGCCATCAGGGTTATATCCATATGTGTCCCGGATGTGTGGAATGGCAGGACCATCTGGCCGATACGGTCTATCGCTTGCTGAAAGAAACCGGCGCGGATGGCGTTCGGATCGACTCGCTTGGTTTTTACTATCTACCCTGCTATAACCCCACGCACCACCATGAAACCCCGTTCGGCTATAACGAATGGATCAAGCAGCTCTTTTTCAAGGTCTCCAAGGCGGCGCGGAAAGCGAATCCGAATGTGTTGATCAGCTCCGAAGGTTCGGCGGACTGGTTCGCGCCTTATGTGCATGGCGCGCTTGCCGCCCGCTGCCCCCGCGACCTGCCCCCGATGCGTATCGCGATGGGGCCGTATAAACCCTATGTCTACGCGGGCGGTGCATTCTGGGGGTCCCTGGCGGGCTTTCCAGGCGGTGGCTGTGGGGGTCCGGACATTACCGAGTTGGATGCGAACTGGCTGTGTGCACGGTATCCGGCGAATGAGGCGCTTGTCTGGGGAGATGTCGATGACCATGATCCGCTCTCATCCGATCCGGAGATTGTAACCCGGCGGTTTCTTGGCGATGACTACTGCGCGATCATCGCCGCCCGCCCATCTTGCCAGGACCCGATCTGGCCTTGGGGCGTCGGGCCGTCGGATAAACGGGGGGAATACACAGTCACTGTTCCGGGAATCGCTTCGGAAGTACAGGAGGCCGTTCTTTGCGACATTGAAACGCTGACCTGGTCCACAATTCCGATTGCATGTACGGGCGATGATCTGTCGTTTACTCTCAAGAGCAACTGGGCCTTGGTAATTCTTCGCGATTCCGATGGTCCGGCAGTTGTGGGATTCGACGCAATGCCGAAAATTAAGCGCGGCGAATCCACTACTATTTCGCTGCGTTCATTGTCGGAGTATGCCGCGAAGGGGCGCCTCTCGGTAGAGGCTCCCGGTTTAGTCGTTGAGCCTTCAAAAGCGCGGATTGGGGAACAAGTCACTATTTCCGTTCCTGCGGATGCCTATCCGGGTCACTACGCGGTCACCGTCTCCGGCAAAGGCGCATTAGGAATGAAGCGGTTTTTAGTTGTGGAATAACAGGGGAGCGGGGGCATCTTGCCCCCGAACATGATAGATTTGCGTACGGCACAAGAAAGGATTTCAAACAATGATCATTCAGATTATGCCTTGCCTGGATATGAAAAACGGGCGTGTGGTGAAAGGCGTTCATTTTGTGGATATCCGCGATGCGGGCGATCCGGTCGAGAACGCGATGTTTTACCAGCAGGAGGGCGCGGATGAGCTGGCCATGCTGGATATCGCCGCCACGGTGGAGAACCGCAAGACCCGGCTGGAGTGGGTCAAGAACGTCTCCTCGGTGATCGACATTCCCCTGACAGTGGGCGGCGGGATCGGCAGCCTGCGGGATGTGGAAGAGGTTTTGGCGGTGGGAGCGGACAAGATTTCCATGAACAGCGCGGCGGTCAAGAACCCCGACCTGGTCAGGCAGTCGGCGGACGCTGTGGGATCGGATAAGGTGACCGTCGCCATCGACGCGCGCCGGAATTCAGCCATGCCGTCCGGCTTCGAACTGGTGGTTTCCGGGGGAACCAAACCGGTGGGCAGAGACGCGGTCGAGTGGGCCATACAATGCCAGGACCTCGGCGCAGGCGTGATTCTCCCTACCAGCATGGACGGCGATGGAACCTTGAACGGTTACGACCTGGAGTTCACGCGGGCGATCTCCGATGCGGTCGATCTTCCGGTGGTCGCCTCCGGTGGCGCGGGAACCCTGGAGCATTTCTACCAGGCGGTTGTTGAAGGCGGCGCGGAGATCCTGCTGGCGGCGTCCGTTTTCCACTTCCGCACATTCAGCATCCGCCAGGTCAAGGAATACCTGCAAAGCAAGGGTCTGAAAGTCAGTCTATGACCGGACGGGTGCATTGGAATGACGGAACTCTTCTCCCCCCCCCCGTTTACGGGAGAGGGTTGGGGAGGGGTTCTTCAGGTGTTTACGGAGAGGGTTAAGGTGAGGGATTTATGCCTTGCATATTTCCCTCCGCAACTCCATGAAAAAAAGTTTAAATAAAGTCAAAAACCCCCTTGACAAACGCAAGGGGGGGGGGCGTATGCTCAGAAAGGTCGCAAAGTGTTTTAATTCGGGATTGAAAAGGAGGAGCAAAGGATATGGGAGTAGCGAGCAGAGGGTTGCAGGATTTGTAATAGAATCCCCCTGCGACAAGACAACAAAAAGACAGCGTGACAGCATGTAGGGTGGTGCTCAAGCCCGTCTGCGGGCTAGCCCACCAAGAACCACTACATGCGCATGAAGACCGGAAATGCACCATTCAAAAATGGCAATAATAGAGGTCTGTTCGGAGGTCGAAGATGACAAAACATGTATTTCTCGTTTTCAGTCTGATTTTTCTCATTCCGTGTTCCATGGTTATTGCGCAGACGGACGCCGAACGTGGACAGGCGTTCATCCTCGAGAGCAAGCGTCTCCCCGTCGCGGAACGTGTTGATCGTGCTGTACTTACGATCCAGAACTCGACGGATGATGCGGTGGTCGCGGAGGCAGTCACGGACCTGGCGCAGTTCTGGAACAACCCCGAAGACAAACTCGCCGTAATCGAGGACGTTCTCTCGAAGGCCGACAAGAAGTCGAAGACCTTCCAGCGTGCGGAGTTGGCGAAGGCGCGGACGCTTGCGCGACTTGGCCAGAAGGCGGAAAGCCATGCGATCTTCGAAAAAGCCATCGCCGACGGAAATGAGAAGGCGTTGCACTTCTATCACAACAGTTTGTGGGAAACCGGGGATTACGCCAAAGTCGCCATTGACACGTATAAGCGCCTGGCCGAATCCGCGCAGGATGATCCCGCTAAGTACGAAAAGGAGCGGGATTTTGTCGGTATGTTCGACAGCCTTCGCGCCATGCGGGTGATTTTCCCGGAGTCATCGGCAATCAAGGAAGTCTATTCACAGCTGAACGATTCCGAGGTTCGCCCCCTGGCGAAACCTCTGGCGGAAGTTGTGTGCCTTTCTGCCGATGATCGGTACGGCGAGGCACTTGCCGCGCTGGACAAAGTGCAGGAACTTCTCCAATCGGGTAAATACACCGGACCGGATGAAGGAAAGAATGTTGCTTTATTGCGCGCGGCGGTTTTGTTCTTCGAAGGGCGAGATTTTGACGTGGCGCGCGATGCCCTGCGGAAATATCTCGAATTGAACACCGATAATCCCGGACGAGCGCTTTGCCGATTGTCCTTCTTTATGTGCACCATGGAGCAGGCTTTAGTGGATTCGCAGAAGGCGCTCGAACTGACCTCCATGTTGATGGACGAAGGTTATTTGACGGACAAATACATAAGCCAGGACGAATTTCGAAAATGGGAACTTCACGGGTTGCTGCATCATCATCAAAAGGCGGTGGCGTTTGCCGGGAAATGGGATGAGTCAACACGTCTGTGTATAGAGATCATGGAGGACTATTACCCTGACACGATGGCAGGCGCCAATTCCGCCCTGGGACTGGCGCTTTATATATCGTGGCATGACAAGGACTGGGATGGCGCGGAACGGTTGCTGAACGATGTTCTGGAAAATGCTCCTTATGACGGTATTGCGCCGTTTGTATATGCCGCACTGGCGGAGATCGCAGACGCGAGAGGAGACCGGGCAAAGGCGCTGACGCTGCTCGAACAGTCGTTCGACAGAATTGGAACGGCGCCCTATGGCCGCGGACCCGTTCAGCATCTCCGGGAAAATTCCCAACGGCTGAGAAGCAAGATCCTGGGGCAGTGAACGAGACCTTTACCACAACATGACGCGAACCCAATGAAGGAGAGATTCAAATGAACAATCACAACGACGCTTTCAATACCTCCGATTCCTCGATTCACGATAAACATGCTGAGAAGGATATTTCCCTGTCTTCTCTCGTGTGCATGATGGCTTTCTTCGCCGCCATTCCTCTGGGATTGTTGATCCTGCTGTTCTCCGGGCCTCCGACACCAACCATGATTGCCATGGCGGGCGGGCAACCGACGCCGACGCCGCAACCGACACCGACGCCGCAACCATTTGACTGTTGTCTTAAGGCCGTGCAGGACTTCGGCTGGGATATGTTTAAATTCCTCCATTCCGTTTGCCTGCAAAATCCGGTAATCTGTGCATTGACGCTTGGTTGTGAATCGGACGCAGACCAATGGTCTGCAGCGTACGCTGCAGCGCATTATGCAGATCCCGATGAGCGCGCACTAATTCAAAACGCTCTTAAGCATGCCTACTGGCACATGTGCATGGCCGAGAGGGTAGGAGTTGGACCTGCCATTGAAATTGGAGACGCATTTGAGGTGACCCAAATATCGGGGGGTGGGATACCACAGAATTGCCCGGATACTTATAAGGATCTTCACAACAATCGGGCAGGTGCTAACGCAGCCTATCCCATTTTAGCAGCGGATCCCGACACGCTGGACGACCGGACGATAACTTTGCTTCTGCAGGGACAATTGCAGCTTAATGATGGGTGTTAGCCCGCCCGATCAGTCATAGGAGACGTACATGATGAATAGCATAAATATTAATAGAAATGCAGGCGCTGCTTGCATAGGTATCTTTCTTATTATTCAGAGCGTATCGTATTCCCGAGGCGATGTCAGGGAACAAAATCCAGTTACTCTGGGAGATGTATTGCCGGATGGGCTGATCACCTCTCCCACACAATCTGCAATAGCAGGCAAAATACGTATTGGTATGCCACGCGCGGAATTCCTTGAAGCATTGAAGAATGAAGCGACACTTCATGTCAAAGGAAGTGACGTCAGCCCATTTCGTGCTCCGCAAGAATATGAACAGAATTTGGCTGACAATGCCACGCTTACAAATATTCTTTATCGTTTTGACTCATCCGGCGCGTTGGAATCAATTGAACTATTTCGCAGGGCCAAGGAAGTCGTCGATTATGCTGCAGAGCGGGAGATTATTGTCGACACTATTGCCAGAGTAATCCGAAAACACGGCCCGCCGGATCTTCGCTTCTATGCCCTCAGTTTCGCGAATGTACCGGATCTGCGTTCTTCATCCGTTGTTCTGCAGTGGTACTCTGGGGGTGATTTATGCCTCAATCTATCTTTCAGACCGATGGAGGAAGCGACGGAGAAGATCCGTTCTTCTGGTCTCTGTATCGCTCTTTATCAGCGAGCCACGGCAGAAAAGCGTAACTCAGATCGTCGATTCAGAACGGTCTCTGATCTTCGTACCACGCCATGGCAATCTTATCTATCGGATGCATTACAGAGAGCGGGGGTGTCGGATACGAAGGCATCGGCCCTGCCACCGGGACTCTCCAGCTCTGACGCTGGCCCCTTGTCCCATTCAGAAGTCGAAAACGGTTCTGATGCTCGGCTCCTTCTTCGTGCCAAATCTTTGCAGATTGCACAAAAAGATCTCATGGCCAAGCACAATATTAGCCTCGGAACAGACGAGATTCGGTATTATCTGGAGAAAGACAGTCGTTTATCCGGTATCACCGAATACTTCCAGCAGATGAAAACTCATGCGGAATCCATTGCGGCTGCTGCCGAGGCCATGTTAAAGGAGGGCCTGACCGCTGAACAGGCGACTGAGAAATATCTAAAACCTTGGGGAGGATCTCTAGAGACTCAGCAGCTCCGTGGGATCTCTTCTCTGGAACAAGTCGAACAAATGCGTTCTGCAATTCCTCGGGACTATGAAGAGGTTATCGAGAAAAGCTTGGAGAGTTATCGACAAATTGCCGAACAGTCCGTCTTGGCAGAGTTGATCCTGTCCGCGACGGAAAAGCAGGAGTGCGCGGAAAATCCGGCGATGAAATCGCGGCTTTACCGGGAACGGCTTTTGGATTATGCCAAGAGAAATCTTGTTGGGGTGCATCCCGAGCTGATGGATGTTCAGCCGGATGATTTGGATTTCCCGGATACAGGGAATATCATCGAAAATTCCACAGCATCGGTAATACCATCTATTCCGACTCAATCAAATTAGCCCGAGGCGGCGTAGCTTCCAAATGCGCCTTCAGATCTGGTGCAGTAACAGGATTGATGATCAGCATGGGCATAATCTTATGTGGTTGCTTTTCGAGAGAATCGCACCGTCTTTTCCTGCCGATCGTATGCCATTTGTTGTCCGTGCTGCTCATCACTCCAGTGGTCTATGGGCATGAAGTGTCGAATTCGATTGTTTGGGAAGCCACTTCAATAAACCTTGGGACAACAGCGCCAAGTGAGATCTATAATGCCTCCTTTGTTTTCAGGAATTGCCATTCTTTCGCCGTTTCCATACGTAAAGAGACTCCCTGTTGCGGTTCGGTTTCTGCACAGACTGCCAACCCGCCGGTTTTGCCGAATGCGACGGCCGTGTTGTCTTTTAAAATACGGGCGTCAGGTGCTGATGGACCTTTCAGCCGAATTATCCATGTTGCATTCGATCATGGAGAGGTTTTTGATCTTGCTGTTGAAGGAAATACTCACAATCTATTTGTGTTGTCACCACCGTGGATCAGAATTGCGGGCGCGGTCCTGAATGGCAGATATCCTGTTTCATTCGACATATCGATCGAAGAAGGCTGCGATGCTGAAATCTATGGCGGAAGTCTGGATACCGGTGAGCTGGATCTGAGTGATTTCATGACGACGCCCATTCCTGGCGGGGTGCGATGCTCTTGCACAATCGTATGTCGGGCGGCGAAGAATAGAACAACTGCATTGCTTATTATCCGCACTTCCGATAAGCATCAGCCAACCATTACCTTGCCGGTGATCGTTCACAATGATTCTCCAGTTGATATCATTCCTCCCGTTGCGTTTTGTGGTATCGTCAAGCCCCGCGCAACAATGGAGAAGACACTTCAAGTGCGGTCGAGGGACCAGTGGCCAGTGAAAATAAAGAGCGTAAAAGCCTGTGATCTTCTTGGGTACACGACGCAAGATGTTTATGGGTATGTGAACTTGAATATTCGGCTGATTAGCGCGGGCAGCCCCGGTTTCGCCACCGGCGAGTTGGTCCTTGAACTCGACGACTCTACCGCCCCACAGGTGACAATCCCCTATTCCTACATGGTTCGCAAGTGAGAAATCCCCATCCCCCTGCCCCCGCATTCACGCACTCTCAAATTCCGATTCCAGGATCGACATGACTACCAGGTCGTGATATTGACCGTTCTGGAACATGGCGTCGCGGGAACGACCTTCCTCGCGGAATCCCAGTTTCTTGTACATCTCAATAGCACGTTCATTGAACGCGAAAACCTGCAGGAACACGCGGTGCATATTCATTTCCCGAAACGCGAACCGTATCAGGGTTCGAAACGCATCCTTGCCGTAGCCCTTGCCCTGCGCCTGGGGGCTGAGGTGAATCCCGATCTCTACGCTGCGATTCTTGTGGTCGATCCCGCTCATCTGCACATACCCGACCGCCTTTCCATCCGGGTCCTCCACCATGAAAATCACGTTGCGGGTATCGGTCGCCGTGTGCTCATACCATTTCTCCTGCTGGATCTCCGTGACCGGCATATACGAGCAGTGAAACGGCATCATCTCCGGATGATTGCGCAGTGCTCTCAGGAACTCCACATCCCGTCTTTCCAGCGCCCGAAGAGTGATTTTTTCGCCTGGAATCATCGCAGCCACCTTTTCAATTAGAGTGAATCGCCGAACGATATAACCGCGTCGATCACGCGTTCGATTTCCTCATCGGTCATGTCCGGGTAGAGCGGCAGGGTCAGAATTCGTTTCCAGATCTCCTCCGCGACCGGACATTGAGATTCATGGGAAGCGTAATACGGGTGCATGTGAATGGGATAATAATGCACTCCGGGAGCGATCGCCCGACGTTTCAAATGGGCGATCAGGCGGTCCCGTTCGGGAACCTTGATGTGATAGATATGCCAGGAGGATTGGACCTCCGGCCGTTCGGGCGGGCGTTCGATCCAGCCGTGAGATTCGAATGCCCGGTTGTATCGTTCCACGATGGCCCGCCGCTTCCGGTTGTTTTCGTCCAAACGCTTCAGTTGAACCAGGCCCATGGCCGCCCCGATATCGTGCAAATGGTATTTATACCCCAATTCATTCACCCAATACTGCCAGGCGTAGACGCGGTCCGGGTCGGAACGGCTGAAGGTATCCTTGGAAATTCCCAGCCAGCGCAGTTCCCGCAATTTCTTGCCGAAGAGCGGATTCACCGCGGCGACTGCGCCTCCCTCCCCGCAGGTCAGGTTCTTCACCGCATGGAACGAAAAACAGGTCAGCAGGGAAAGTGCACCGATTTTGATCCCCCGGTAGGTCGCTCCGCAGGCATGGGCCGCATCCTCGATCAGGTGGATGGATTGCGCCCCCGCCATATCGGAAAGTTGGTCCATCTCGCAGGGGTGCCCGCCGTAATGGACGGCGAAGATGGCCCGGGTTTTCGGGGTGATCTTTCGTCGAACATCGTCCGGATTGACACACAGCGTATCCTCGTCGATATCGGCGAATACCACCTTGGCCCCGCAGTACTCCGCGACGTGCGCGGTGGAAACGAAGGTGATGGTGGGGACTATAACCTCATCGCCCGGCGCGATGTCCAGGACCCGTAATGCAAGGTGCAGCGCGGCCGTGCCGGAGTTCAATGTCACCACTTCCGGCACACCGAAATACTCTTTCAGCGCATCTTCGAAATCCTTGGTGACCGGCCCAAGCCCCAGCCATCCCGACCGAAGAACTTCACAAACCGCCTGGATCTCCTGCTCGGTGATCGATGGGCGAAAAACGGGAATCAATGGAAGAATCTCTTTTTTTGCCATGGCGAACGGTAATGTATCACAAACCACGGGATCTTGTCGAATCGTGGCCATTGATCCGATGGGGGGTATGTTGCCTGCGCCTCCTCTTGCTATATGATTGTCGCGTTCAACCTGTCGGGGCCGGGGGTGAAACCGATCACCGCTCGATCGAGCGGACTCTGAGTCCTTTTCGAGGTACATCAACATGCGTCAAAGAGCATTCACCCTGATTGAACTCTTGATCGTCGTTGCAATCATCGGAATTCTGGCCGCGATTGCGGTTCCGAATTTCCTGAATGCGCAATTGCGCGCGAAGATCTCCAAGTGCGAATCGGAGATGAACTCCTGGTTCCAGGCGTACGCCATGTATCGCATGGACAACGGCAGCTTTCCGAATCACCTATCGGGGCACTCGACATGGCAGAACAAATTCATCACGACTCCGATTGCGTATGTCAGCTCCGTCCCCAGGGACATTTTCCAACCCAATACCGCTGTCGGCCTGGGGAGCCTGGAATGGAGCCATGGGGAGTATCATGCCGATTGGTTTGGGTCGGACAGCGGAGTGGCCCCGGAACGGGTGATCCAGAATCCAACACTGTATGCGCAGGCCAAACAGGGACGGGTGCGCGCCACGACCTTCGGTCATGTGGGGACAGTGTACTATATCTGGAGTTTCGGGCCGGACTTCCAGCACACACCGGACTACCTTTATGAAATCAGCAACGGCATCAAAAGCATCGGAGATATCGTCCGACTCGGCAGCTGATCGATGCCGCACCTCACCTCCTCGGCGCACTTCTCCCTCCTTGCCGGTATTTCTCCAATAACTCCGCGAGTTCCTTCACAATCTCCGGGTGTCTTTCGTACCGGTTTCTCGTTTCGGATGGATCATCCCTCATCGTATAGAGCTGCATCGGCGGACCATACTCGGCAGCCCCATCTGCGTTTCGCCACCCCCCGCCGCCTCTGCAGAGAATGAGTTTCCAGTCTCCCTTTCGAATCGCAAACATCCCGTTATATGAATGATAGACCGTGGCCTCCCGGATCGGGGAATCGTATTCCTTTCCGAGAAGGGCAGGCAGGATATTGTAGCTGTCTTCCGCGGCGTTTTCAGGTAAAGGATGATCGACTATCGCGGCGCAGGTCGCAAAGAAATCGACCAGGCAGATCGGCTCGTCGCTGACTGCATTCGACGGGATATGTCCGGGCCACCGTGCCAGAAACGGGATGCGATGACCGCCTTCCCAGGCATCCGTCTTGATACCCCGATAAATGTAGCTGGAGTTATGGCCGAACCGCAGCACGGAGTTAATTGTTCCGGCCATGTTGGTTCCGTCGAGACCGGGCGAGCCGTTATCGCTGGTGAAAATGACTAACGTGTTCTCGACCTGGCCGGATTCTTCCAGCGCTTTCATAACCTGCCCCACGACCCAGTCGATTTCACACATATAATCGCCGTAGATCCCCGCCCGGCTCTTGCCGGTAAATTCGGGAGCGGGAACGATGGGGGTGTGCGGGCCGGTCAGCGAGAAATACAGGAAGAACGGTTTCTTGCGGGCTTTTTGAAAAGGTCCCTCTCCCGGTTTGGCCCGGATAAACTCCGTCGCCTTTCGGGTTAATGTGGGCAGAACCTGTACCAGATCCCAATTCTCCATAGCGGGGCCGTTCGGGCCGAAATCTGCGGTGCTTCGGCGGGCGTTGGGAATCCCAATGGTCCTGTCATTCTCGATGAAGCAATAAGGAGGAAAGTTCGGAACATCATCCCCGAAATAGTAGTCGAATCCCCGCGTGATGGGGCCGTTTCGAATGGTCTCCGAAAACACGACTTTCTCTCCGAAGGGAATTCGCTTTTCCATCTCATAACTCCCAATCGGAACGGAATCATTTACGCGGGAGTTATCCGATGTGGGCCAATCCCATCCGAGATGCCATTTGCCGATACAGGCGGTTGTGTAGCCGTGTTCCTTCAGCAGATGCCCGACAGTCATTCGATTCGGCTCGATCAGCGGGCTGTCCCACGGCCAGAGAACACTGCTCTTGAGTTGCGAACGCCAGGCGTACCGCCCGGTCAGGATACCGTATCGTGTCGGCGAGCAGACGGCAGAGGGAGAGTGCGCATCGGTGAAGCGGATTCCTTCCGTCGCAAGTCGATCCAGATGGGGAGTCGGGATTTTCGACTCGGGATTCTCGCAGGCCAGGTCGCCGAAACCCATATCATCGGCGAGAATGAGCACGATATTCGGGAGTCTTCCTTTTGGTTTCGCTGCCATGGAGACACGCGGGATCGCCGCGCACATTCCTCCCAGGGCAAGCGTCTTCAGAAAATCGCGACGGGGATGATTTGCCATGACGTTTCCTCCAAACGAATCTGTTCAGTGGATGATGGGTGGCTTGAAGCGCCATCATGGTCTGGTCGGACAATTCCAGGAATTTTCGTCGGCTATCGTTTTGCCAGAAGATCCCGCACGATTCCGTTTGCGTTTTCAGGTGTAACGCCTAACTCGCTGCAATACTCTTCCGGATGAAACGGCCGCTGTGCGCCGTGAAGGCCATGGTGGTCGGTTCCGATGGTGAATTGCACACCCGCCTCTGCCAGAGGACGGATATCCTCAAGGAACGCCTCACGAACGACCGGATTCTTCCAGCAGCCTTCGTAAGCACGGTTGATCTCCACGTAAATCGAGGTCCCCCGCAGGATCTCGGCTAGTTGTTCCTGTTCCCCCGGCTGGAAGAATCGGTACTCTTTCACAGTTATTTTAGAAATATCCCGTCCCTGTTCTTGTGCGGTGTTTACGATGTTTTCAATTCGCATCGAAAAGGGATGACAAAGAATCATGGGAACCGGGAAATCCTTTTGAAGTTCCTTGAGTTGCTTTGCACGCCTGATTAGAAATTGCCCATTGGGGGCCTCTCCGCCGTTGTTGGGTGAAATATGCCAGCCAAGAACATCGGCCATGCGCATCGGTTCAACCTCCAGGTCACCGTCCAACTCCCGTGAGTCGATCTCCCAGCCTTTGAATACGAGCAGGTCATCTTTCCTTTCTTTTGCCACCCGGTCGAAGTCGGCCATCAGCGCTTTGTGCCCCGCCGAACCGACCGGATACCACAACGGGAGACCATCTTCTTTGGCCCAGGCCTCATATTCCGCCTGGGTTTTTCGGTAGAGTTCGATATGGTCCAGAAGCAGCAGTGCTTTCCGACCGTCCGCAACGGCCAAATCCACCCACTCATCAAGAGGCACAGGTCGCTCCATACCGGCGTGAAGGTGCATGTCCATCTGACGCAGCTCGAAACGCGAGGATTCCGACATGATCTTGTTATTCGTCGTCCGGCTTTGGGCGCACCCAATGACACAGAGAATCCCCAGCGCGGCGGAGATTGCAGCCAGGCGGGCGAATGGCGAAGTATTTCGTGAGGACATGTCTTCTGCCTCCTGAGGGACTTGCACACAGTCCCTTCCGATTCGGTGGATTTGCCTTAACCCAATCCTCAGAATAACACATCAGAACGCGGTATGGGAAACCACAATCCGCAAGCCGATCAGCACAAGGATGACGCCGCCCGCGATTTCCATGCGATGCCCGAATCGCGTTCCCAGCCGATCACCCAGCAGCAATCCCACCACCGAAAGCGCACCGGTCACCACCCCGACGATCACGCCTGGATACCAAATCGAGATGTGCACCATCGCCAGGCTGAGGCCGACCGCAAGCGCGTCGATGCTGACGGCGATGGAAAGCATCACCAGCGTCATCCCCCGGCTTGGGTCCGTCGCGTACGATTCGCCGTCAGCCTGAAGGCCGGCACGGATCATGCGCACACCCACAAAGGCCAGCAGGGCAAACGCCACCCAATGGTCAAATGCCGCAATAAACCGCTCAATGGTTGTGCCCGCAAACCAGCCAATCACCGGCATGAGAAACTGGAACAGGCCGAAATGGAACGCCAGCCGAAACCGCGCGCGAGGGCTTGCGCCCATCCCGGTGGCCCCAATGCCCAGGCAGACCGCCATGGCGTCCATGGCCAGCCCGACTGACATGATCAGGATCTCAATGAGACTCACGGAACGACCTTCCTTTCTCGAGAGCACAGTTTCTCAATCCGGGTGCGATTTGGAAACAGAGGGTCTCTGTTTCGGAGCGATCTTTTCATCTTCCCGGTTGCCGAAAGCGACTGCACAACACCGCATGTTCATGGGATGATTGACGGCTTGAGACCGGCAGGGTATCCTGAATATAGAGTCGATCCAGGCCTTCAAGGCAGGCCGTCTTTTCGGACTGCCTGTCCCGAAAGCGATCAGTGTGCTGACTTGGCAAGCTTGGGTCGCGGAGATCTGCCAGCCGTTCTATCTCAAGGATCTTCACCGAATAGGAGACCGGATATGAGACGTATTTGCAGAGCCTGCTGGAATCATCTTGGATTTACCCTGATTGAACTCCTGATTGTTGTCGCCATCATCGGCATCCTGGCGGCCATCGCCGTACCCAACTTCCGGAAAGCCCAACATCGGGCCATGATCTCTCGTGGCTTGGCGGATATGCGCTCGGTTGTCCAGGCTTATCGCATGTATTTCCTGGATAACAACGGCTGGCCCGAACACAGCGATTTGCCTTGGGCGATGAATCCCCTCACGACGCCGGTCGCGTATCTGAACACGATCATCTACGACGTGTTCACCCTCGCGGAACGTGACAGCAAGGGCAAGAAACCGGAGCAGATGATTCATGGGGGCATCCCCCATTTCGAATTCAGCTGCGGTTGGTTCAAAGGCGGTCCCGACGGAAAACACCTCGCCGCTTATCTTGAGTCCGATCGAATGCTTTTCCTGCATGGCCCCAACGGCTACGCGAACATCTATGCCGCGAGCAACGGCACATTCAGCAACGGCGGTCTCTGGTACATGATGACCAAAGACGGCAAGCCTCGCTGGGGTGACGAGTTCCGCTGATCGGGCAGCACCGGGGAAGCGTGGACTTGTGGTCTTCCCCCGGACAGGATATCCGCTATGCAACGTTTTTTGAGATCCTGCTCTGACCGCCTCGCGTTCACTCTGATTGAACTTTTGATTGTTGTCGCCATTATCGGTATCCTGGCCGCCATCGCCGTACCGAACTTCCGAAAGGCGCAACACCGGGCCATGATCTCCCGTGGCCTGGCGGATATGCGCTCGGTTGTCCAGGCTTATCGCATGTATTTCCTGGACAACAACGGCTGGCCCGATCACAGCGACCTGCCCTGGGCGATGAATCCCCTCACCACACCGGTCCCGTATCTGAACACGATTATCTATGATGTGTTCACCCTGGCGTCTGCCGAAAGCAGGGGCAAAAAGCCGGAACAGATGGCTCACGGGGGCATTCCGCATTTCGAAATGGGTTGCGGCTGGTTCAAGTCGGGCCCCGACGGAAAACATCTGAATGACTACTTGGAATCGGATCGTATGCTTTTCATGCATGGACCCA
>JAKPYU010000055.1 GCA_029568995.1 Candidatus Omnitrophota bacterium
AGATGCCGTGGCCATCTGCGGCGAAGTGGGCAGCAAAGGTGTCTGCGTCATGGCGGACTTCTTCCACATGAACATCGAGGAAGCCGATAAGGCGGCGGCCATTCACGCGGGCGGGGCGCTGCTGCATCACATCCACCTGGCAGACAACACCCGCAAACTCCCCGGCCAGGGCGAGATGAACTATGTCCCCGGATTCCGCGCCTTGCAGCAGATCGGCTACCCGGACTATTGCAGCCTGGAATGCGGTATTCTGGGCGATGCGAAAGAGGAACTGCCGAAATGCGTCAAGTTCCTTCGAGAGCAGTGGAGCCTGGCCGCAAAGGCATGAGGCGCGCCGTGACCACATTCTTCGGCATTGTTGTCCTGATTCTCGTCGGGTGGTGGGGAATCCGCGCCTTCGAACGGGCCAATATCTTCATCCCATCCCGCATTCTCGAAGGCAAGCCGACCGATATCGGCCTGGAATACAGCGATTTCCTTGTGGAGCCGATGCCGGGGCAGCATGTCCATGGTTGGTTCATTCCGGCAGAAAAACCCATCGCGACCCTGCTGTTCTGCCATGGAAACGCGGGGAATATCAGCCACCGGCTCGATTCCATCCGCCTGTTCCATGAACTGAACCTGAATGTGCTGATTTTCGACTATCGGGGATACGGGCGCAGCGACGACGGTTCCAGCGAGGAACGAGTCTACGCGGATGCATTTACCGTGTACCAGGCCGCACGAAAACGCGAGGGGCCGATTGTTCTGTTCGGTCGTTCGCTGGGCGGAGCGGTAGCGGTGGATCTCGCCTCCCATGTGGATGATGCCGCCGCGCTGATTGTCGAAAGCAGCTTCACCTCCACGGTCGCCATCGGGAAAGAGGTGTACCCGTTTCTGCCGATCTCCTGGATTGTCACCATGCCCTTCGATTCGCTTTCGAAGATCCCGAACGTGCGGTGTCCCGTGCTGGTGATACACAGTCCGCAGGATGACATTATCCCGTTTCATCACGGAAAGGAGTTGTTCGAGGCTGCCCCCGAACCGAAGAAATTCCTGCAGATCTCCGGGGATCACAACAACGGCTACATGGATTCCGGGAAAACCTACACGGATGGAATCGCGGCGTTCCTGGCGGAGGTCCTTCCTGCAACGCGGGAGGAGAAAGTGGAACCCGGTTCCCTGGAGACCGAGTTGGGTTTTATACGACGCACGATTGAGATCCCGGATGCCCGACTTTCCTGCCTGGTTCGTCCGGGCAGCGGAATCCCGCTGGTTCTCATCCCCGGAAGTTTTTCCGACAGCTCTCAATGGACCGAGGTCATCCGCAACTTCGATTTGCCTTTGCCGATTGTGCTGATTGAATTGCGGGGGCACGGAGGCAGCTGGCCGCCGCCGCAGAACGGCTCCATCGAGCAGTTCGCCGGGGATGTGCTTCTCATGCTCGATGAGATGAAGATCGACCGCTTCTATGTCGGCGGGCACAGCATCGGCGGAATGGTGGCGCTGGAGGTGGGGCGCGTTTCACCGTCGCGGGTGCAGGGGATTGTCTCTGTGGAGGGATGGACTAACCATCAGGCCGCGCGGGATGCCTTCGATAATCAGATGACCGGCACACTGTCCGAGGAACAACTTGCCCGCCGTACCGAATCCCGCAATCGGGTCTTGTCCCGATGGACCGAAGAGCAAAAAGAGAAATTCGGGCAAATCTGGAAAAGCTGGGATGGAACAGCGTTTCTTGCAGCCACCGATATCCCGATCCTGGAAATCTATGGCGACCGGGGTAAAGAAAGACCTCCTTCCGATAAACTACACATTCCGCAGCGGGACAATATCACCCTCCACTGGATTGCGAATGCCTCCCATTGCCTGCCGCTCGAACGTCCCGCCGAACTGGCGCAGATTATGAAAGACTACCTGGCGAGCATTCCTCCGGCGGGTCAGTGATTTGGTAAGGAACGCATAACCTCGCGGCGGCAGCTCCCGTCATCGCGAGCCTCCCTCCGGCGGAGCCGGTGATTGGGATCAAGAAAGCATGACCTCGCGAAACGGCGATGACCCGTCATCGCGAGCCTCCCTCCGGCGGAGCCGGTGATTGGGCAAAGAAAGTGGGGGAGAGGTCCCTCCCCCGAAGATCGGGGGAGGTTAGGTGGGGGTTGACTGGGTACCACAAAACTCCCCGGCCTGCCTGTCGATGACC
>JAKPYU010000104.1 GCA_029568995.1 Candidatus Omnitrophota bacterium
GAAGGTGCTGGAGATGCCCCCCGCGAATGAACGTCTCAGCGAATGGCGCAACTACCTGGACCCGCTTTATGAGCAGCTCGAGCGCGGGACGGGCATTATCCGGAAAGCCGATCCTCACCACGTGCAGTGGTTCAACCACGCGCCGCGAAACTCCATGGAGGATCTCACCCGGTTCGGCACCGTTGCGGACATTGTCGGATGCGATATCTACCCTGTTCCACCCGACGCGGTCAACGGGCACAGTGACCTGATCGACAAGACCATCACCAGTGTCGGCGCGTATACGCGACGCATGGCCGAGTCCGCGCCGGGAAAGCCTGTCTGGATGGTGTTGCAGGGATTCGGGTGGAAGGACATCAGCGAAGGAGGCTCCACGGCACGCCCGACTTACGGTCAAACGCGGTTCATGGCATACCACGCGATTGTCTACGGGGCGAGGGGGATTCTATACTGGGGAACCCACTCCATTGAGCGGGATTCGGAGTTGTGGTCCGATATCAAGAAAGTGGTTTCGGAACTGGATTCTCTGCAACCGTTTCTTTCCGCGCCCGATCGGACGGACGATTTCGGCCTGGTGGAGCTTCCAACATCCCGGTCTACTGATGATCGACGTGTTCTTTTCATGGCGAAGGAACGAGACGGCCAGTGGGCGTTCATCGTGGTCAACGAGGCGGACGAGGCCACCCAGTTCGATCTGCTCGGCCTGGAACAGCTGAACGGCAAGACCCTGGATGTGCTGAATGAAAATGAAAGCCTTGTTGTCAAAGACGGACGTGTAACTTACGGATTGCCGAGACGGGGGGCCTCGGTGCTAATGATCAAGGATGAATGATGAAGGATGAAATGGAAGAAAAGAGATTTCCTGGAGGGAGAGACAGCGCTTTGACGGAGAGATGCGAATGAAATCGTTGATGGATCGTCGAACGTTTTTTGCTGGAATGACCGGATTGTCCGGGACCTTGTGGATAGCCCCATGGGTGAGGGCAGCAGAAGGGCTGGCATCAAAGCCGATGCCAAGACGAGTCCTGGGCCGGACGAAACAGGAAGTCTCCATGCTGGGCCTGGGGACTGCGCCCATGGGGCACGCTTACGTGGGAGAGGAAATCGCTGTTCCGGCGATCCATGCCGCGCTCGACCAGGGTATCAACTATATCGACACAGCGCTGATTTATGACGATGCCCAGGCGTATGTCGGCAAGGTAACACCGACCCGCCGCGATGAAATGTTCCTGATCACGAAAACCTGGGCGGATACCTGGGAAAAGGCCGAAGAGAGTTTAACTTCTTCCCTCAAGGTACTTCGAACCGACCATGTGGATTTGTGCCACATTCATTGTATCGGTGCGCTGGACCCCAAGAAGGTGATCGGGGAAAGAGGCTGTCTGGCCTATCTGCTGAACGCAAAAGAAAAGGGATTGACCCGGTTTGTGGGGATGACGGGACACAATCGGATTTCCTATTTCCCTGAGGTGCTGAATACCGGGGAGATCGACGTGATGATGGTGGTTTTGAATTTCGTGGATTGCCACCTGTACGATTTCCATAATGCGCTGGTTCCGTTGGCCAAGAAGCACAGCACGGCGGTGGTCGCCATGAAAGTATTCGGCGGGAGAGGCAAAGAGGGTCAACCGACTCCATGGGGGCAATACCGTCGGCCCGGCCCTTCCCAGATGCCGAAGGATCTGTTGCAGGATGCGTTGCGGTATGCATTGAGCCTGGATGGCGTGGATATCGCGCTTACCGGTGTCTATAACGGCCAGGAGATTGTGCAAAACGCCGGATGGGCGAAGGAGTTCAAACCGCTGACCGCCGAGGAAATGAAATCCCTCGAAGAAAAAGGGAAACAGATGTCGGCGGATTGGGGGACACGGTTTGGGGAGCCAGTTTAAGGATGAAGGATGAAGGATGAATTGAAGAAAAGGAATGAAGGGGGGAGAGTACAATGTGGACGGCACGGGGCACTCAGCGGCCAGCAGCATGGATTTCCCTCACCCCAACCCTCTCCCGGAGGGAGAGGGAGAGAAGTCTTGCGGTGTGTGGTGTGCGAGAGTTTCGATAGAGATTGTCCAGTTGCGGAACGTCTGATTCGTGTCAACAGGAGCAGAAGCGTATGAGCGTGCTGAATTCCATTGGGGCGACTCCCATTGTGGAAATTCGGAATGGGGAATTCTCACCACGAGTTCGCATTCTGGCGAAACTGGAAGGCTCCAATCCGGGTGGGTCCGTGAAAGACCGTCCGGCGCATTTCATGATCCGGGATGCGGAACAGACCGGGCGATTGACACAGGATAAGACCATTCTGGAGCCTACTTCGGGGAACACCGGGATCGGCCTGGCGATGGTGGGTGCGGCGAAAGGATACCGGGTGAAGCTGGTCCTGCCGGGGTGTGTAAGCATGGAACGTCAGGCAACGTTGCAGGCGTTCGGGGCAGAGCTGGAGATCACCGACCCGCTTGCGGGAACCGACGGGGCGATCCGTCGCGCGCACCAGATATTGGACTCCGATCCCGACCGATATTTTATGCCGAATCAGTTCGAGAATCCGGCCAATCCACTCGCGCACTATCTGACCACTGCACCGGAGATTTTCGAGCAGACCCAGGGGGAAGTGGATGTTTTTGTTGCCGGGATGGGGACCACGGGAACCCTGATGGGGGTGAGCCGGTTTCTTCGGGAGAAGAAACCGGGAGCAAGAACCATTGGTGTGGAACCGGTGGAAGGCCACAAGATTCAGGGTCTCAAGAACATGCGCGAGGCCATTGTGCCCGGGATTTATGACGAGAAGATGCTGGACGGCAAAATCACAGTGGATGATGAGGAAGCCTACAATGCAGCCCGGTGGCTGGCGCTCAAACAGGGTATTTTCGTTGGGATGTCGAGCGGGGCGGCGTACGCGGGCGCACTGCGTGTCGCAAGGGAGATGAACAGCGGCACGATTGTGGTTCTGTTGCCGGACCGGGGTGACCGATACCTCAGCACGGTCCTGTTTCGATCCACGTGCGCGAAATGCCCACCGTGAGAGAGAGAATTGAGAATTAAGAATTAAGAATTGAAGAGCACGGACAGGATGGATAGAGTGTGCAGGGTGGTAAAGCCCACCCTACTCGGAGTCAAAAGGAATAAGAATTATTTCGTTGGTGGAACCGGCGGTGAGATTCGCCTGCATGGCCACGATGGTTTCCGGAGTAATACCGACTGTGATTCCCGATAGCGAGGGGGAATCCAAGTCCGGGGA
>JAKPYU010000118.1 GCA_029568995.1 Candidatus Omnitrophota bacterium
TACCGCAGATCCAGGCACGCATTCAGAACTTCTTTACGATACCGGTTGAGTGTATCGGTAGCCTCATTGTAAAGGGGCACAGCGTCCGTGTCCGTCGGAATACGCCGGCCGACATCAAGTAGAAGCTTGGTAATCGTGTCGGCGCGGTCGAGTACCGCTTGCGCTTTGTCGATTTTCTCTTTCGCAACACCCTTCTCTTTCGCCGTCCGAATCATCTCCCGAAGAACGTAGAGATACTCGTAGTCCTCTACGCCTTCCCGGCAGGCCTCCCAACGCTTGCTGGTTACAACGCCCTCTCCGTCATACACGGTGGGGTAATAGTTCGCGCTTGGGTTGGGGCCAACCCAGAGATCGTGCGGATGGGATGAATAGACCCAGTGTCCGCAGCCCGTGAATCCGCGACTCCAGGATTCCCAGGGCCGCCAGCGGTAAATGCCCAGCGTGGAAAGCGTCCGTGCGTGGCCTGCCGCGTCATAGAACCAGACTTCCTTGCCGTATTTCTTGAACAGAGGAATCAGATCCTCGCCGGAGCGTTCGATCAACTCGGCGGAGGGGCACCAGATGTCGATATACGGCGCAAGGCTCTCGATCAGCTCCACGGTCGAGCCGGTTGTTGGATCGGTATAGATTAAAATGTTCGGGTCGGCTTTCCGGGTAGCTTTTGCGACCGCGATCAGTTGATCGACTACTTTGCTGCCCTGAAGGTTCGGTTCATCATAAGGATACATGGCAAACTCCTCGTATCCCACGCCGAGTTCCTTCAGATGTTTCATCCACTGTTTCAGATAGGTTTCATAGCCTCGCTCCCAGCTTGCCGAGAGGAATTTGGGACCACGGACGGCATTCTGAGCGCTTCCAAAAAGGAAAACGCTTTCCGGCGGGTCCGCGCGGTATGCACGGATAAACTCATCATGCTTCGAGTAGTCAATGTCGCCGATCAGATTGCCTTCTGCATCAAATGTCGCACTGGGAGATGGAGCGAGGAATACCGTGCTTGAATGGGCGATGAGATCCTTCCGAACGGCATCCTCCATGCCCGTGAAGTGATGCGTGATGTATGACCAAGTGCAGAACCGCAAGGGGCGGGGACGAGGCAGGGCGAGATCGACCACATTGATTGACACGGAGATTTCCATTTCGGAGGAATCCGGTTCCAGGGTCATGAGCCGCAGCGTTCCCTGGTAGGTCCCGGCCTTGGCATCCGTGGGAAGCAGGTTGATCCAAAGCTGTGCGGTCTCCCATGCGCCAATGGTAAGCAGACGGCCCTGGTCCAGCATTGGAAGCGCATCGGCGATTTCCTGCCGCCAGTACGTGGGGCCGGTCACCGCCCGGTGAAATTCCAGGAACTCCCTGCCGCTGATGATCTCTTTCTCCGAAGATTTCAAATCCTGGGGAATAACACGAACCTCCAGTGTTCGCCCGGAAACATTAGTCAAATTGACTACAGTCGGTTCGTACTCGTTCTTGCAGACGGTCCATTCAATCTTCTTGACAAGAGGTCCGGGAATACTCTTGGATTGATGAAAATACCCCCACGGGCTTGCGGTCCAGGCAATGAAGGTCCGTTTAGCACCGTCGGCGTGTGTAGTCTGAACAATTTGCCGGAACCGTTCGGCAGCCAGACGGGTTTCGGTCAG
>JAKPYU010000125.1 GCA_029568995.1 Candidatus Omnitrophota bacterium
GTATTTCCCGGCTCGCATGTTGTTCCTGCCATGATATAGATGATGAGAGGCCGAGAATTTCGCCGTGATCCGATCCAGCGACCAGGCAAACGGCGCAAGAAGCACAAGACCGATGAGCGCACAGAGCCACCGCTGCCGGACTTGCAGCCAACCGATCTCCTCTCCCGATTCCCGTTCGAAAACGAGAATGCAACCGATCAGGAAGAAGAACAGCATCTCCGAGGATGGAAGGAACAGGGGAAAATCATAAAGCAGCTGAACCAGGAACGAACTGTATGCGGCCAACAATCCAATGCCCGCAAAGGCACTGGAGGAATCACCCCACAAGTCCCGTCGCACCACCCGAACAGCGGCCA
Source organism: Candidatus Omnitrophota bacterium (assembly GCA_029568995.1). Classification (GTDB taxonomy): domain Bacteria; phylum Hinthialibacterota; class Hinthialibacteria; order Hinthialibacterales; family JAKPRU01; genus JAKPRU01. Next base: position 357 of record JAKPYU010000125.1, read on the forward strand.
CAAGAACAAGAACAACCACCAGCAGAAACAAGCCCAGTCCCACGCTTCCCCATTCCGCCAGGAATTGCATGTAGTCGCAATGCGCATACACCGCCCGAAGAGAAACCATTTTCTGGGTGAGGTTCCGAAGTGTCTCGCCGTACTGTCCTCTCGCCAGATCCAACAGGTAGTCGAAAAAGCGCGGGTCGTATCGCCCTATCCCGATTCCGATCCAGGGATTGGATTTCCACATCAGAAGCGCCACAAACCAGAACAGCAGCCGCGACCGCACACTGGTGTCGCGCAAGAGAATCCCGGTCCGGAATCGCCGGACCATCGGCTCGAAAACCGGCAGCCAGGCAATCGCCGCAAGAAGAATCACCAGCAGTGCAACACCGGCAAGAATCCAGCGGACTTTCACATAACTGCGCCAGGAGCGCGCTTCTCTCCTCATGAAGAACCGGCGACTCAGCAGCGACACTCCCCAGATACACCCGCCGGTGAACACCCCCAATACTATCCCGCGATTGTACGTCCGAAACAGAACAAACAGGCCAATTGCGAGCGCCACCCACCATACAATCCGCGCTGTTTTTCCTCGTGCGGAGAACGCACCGGCCACGCCCAGAAGGATGGCCGGTCCCAGAAAATGCGCGAAGTAGTTCGGATTGCCGAATGTCGAGAACACAACCGCCCGTTCTTCCTCAAACAGCGGATTGGACCATGTGCCCTCAACTCCAAAAACCAGCCGGAATAGCAGGTCGTACTCGAAAATCTGCGAGACGGCATACAACACGGCAAGCGCGGTTGCCAGAGCGAGCGCAATAATATGCGGTGCAAGCTGGGTCCTGGTGCGGTA
>JAKPYU010000145.1 GCA_029568995.1 Candidatus Omnitrophota bacterium
ACTCTTGAAATACGCGAACGATCCGCATATCTGGCTGAAACTGGGAAATGCGACATTCGGAACATCCCATCGGGAGATCCTCCGAAACTACAACATGCAGACCCTGTCGAGAATCGTTCCGGAGTGGACGCAACGCAGCGAGTACGTCATCACGGGTCTTTTCCCGGATGAGATCGGATACGTTCTGATTTCCACATGGTCCGTCGACCAGCCGATTCAGCACGAGGCGGAGTTTGAGGCGCTGGAGGATTTTGCGTACACCAAAGGGCTGATTGTCGATGTGCGTCCCAATGGTGGAGGCGATGAAATGCAGGCCCAGTTCTTTGCCGGATGCTTTATCGAGGAGCCGTGCCTCTACGCCAAAAACGTCTATCGTTCTCCCGACTCCCCCACCGGATTCACCGACCCCTACGACCGGATATTCTTCCCGAAGAAAGGTCGTCCGAAATACCGCCAGAAAGTCGCCGTGCTGACAGGCCAGGCCGTGATGAGCAGTTGCGAGTCATTCCTTCTGATGATGAAGCAGGTCCCCAATAGCCGGTTGTTCGGGGATCGGTCCTATGGAAGTTCGGGAAATCCGAGAGCGTTTGCTTTGCCGAACGGGGTGACCGTGTATCTGCCATCCTGGCAGGACATGCGCCCGGACGGCACGGTGTTTGAAGGGGAGGGAATTGCTCCCGATGTGGTGATTTCGGCAAGCGCAGAAGATTTCGAGAATGGAGACCTGGTGCTCGAAGCGGCCTTGAAATACCTGCGCGAATAGGGTGCGCTCCGATTCCCGGACAAAGACCCCCACTTCGCGGAGCCACGCCTGAACCCTAATCTATTTTCCAATACGAACAAGGCAGGGAGGATACATATTCATGGTCATTGCCACGAATCTCGGTTTTCCGCGCATCGGACCGAAGCGCGAATTGAAGAAAGCACTGGAAGACTATTGGGCCGGTAAATCTTCGCGTGAAGAACTGCTTGATGCGGCCCGTGCAATTAGAAAGGCGAATTGGTTCCTTCAGAAGGAATTGGGAATTCAGCACATTCCCTCGAATGATTTCTCCCTGTATGACCATGTATTGGATACGGCGGTGATGGTCGGCGCGATTCCAAGCCGATTCGGCACATGCGAACCTGGCGTGGATTTGGATACCTGTTTCGCGATGGCGCGCGGGCGGGGAGGAGAATCGCCCGAAGAAGGCGTCCCCGCGATGGCGATGAAAAAATGGTTCGATACCAACTACCATTACATGGTCCCTGAGTTCGAGTCTGGCCGGTCATTTCATCTCTCCTCCACAAAGCCGGTTGATGAATTCCTGGAAGCGAAAGACTTGGGGATTCATACTCGCCCGGTGCTCTTAGGCCCGATTTCATTTCTTCTGTTGGGAAAGGTCAAAGACAGTACGGCACTCCATCTGCTCGATTCGCTGCTTCCTGTCTACCAGGAAATCCTCTCTCGACTCGCGGATGCGGGAGCCGACTGGGTTCAGCTCGATGAGCCTTGCCTCGTGCTTGACCTGGAACCCGAGGTGCATGAGGCATACCGAACGGCGTACCGGCGGATTGCCGAAAAATCGAGCAATCTGCGCCTTCTGTTGACGACCTACTTCGGCGATCTGAGGGACAATCTGTCTCTGGCGCTGCAACTCCCCGTGGCGGGAATTCACCTGGATCTCGTCCGCTCGCCACGCCAGGTGGAGTCTGCGTTGGCTCGCGTGCCCGACTCGATGATTCTCTCACTCGGTTTGATCAACGGACGGAAT
>JAKPYU010000162.1 GCA_029568995.1 Candidatus Omnitrophota bacterium
GTTGTTCCATCGCGTTCTTTACGCTTTCGGGGTTCTGCCTGTCAACTCCCCAGGCATGAACGACGGTGTTCATGGGTTTCATGGTTCCGGCTTCGATTTCTTTTTTGTGCGCCGCATTGTATTCCGCTTGGGAACCATAGACCGCCTTGATCGGCTTCCTGCTTTTTTGGTACTCTTCCGAATCTTCCTTGTAATTTGCCACTACATCACCCCCTTAGTCGCTCGTGGAATCGGAATACACATCTTCGACTGTGCCGAATGTAATCTTGGAACAACTCTGCAAGCCCGCAATGAACATTTGACGGTACTTGTTTGCCCTGTAATCGTTGTCGTCGTCCACATACGCCTGTGCCGCGATGCCATACGGCAGAGCCGTGTAAAGAAGTTGGTCGTGGTATGTAAGCACATCGTTTCCGGAAGAAACCGTCTGCGCGGTCGTCAGCTCCGTTTCCCCATTAGCCGCACGAATGGAGTTCTCCGCGTCAAGGGCTTCGTGCAAAACGATGTTCGTCCAGCCGACCATGAAGCGGTCGCGGATGACAGGGTTGTCATCGACCGGTTCCGCAAGCTGTCCCATGCCGAGGGCGAAAAGTTCAAGAACCGTCATGTCATGCGCCTCCCATCATGTTTTCAACCGTGTTCTGCTTCGTCTGGTACATCTGTTCCCCATTGTCTGATGTGACTTCACGCGGGTTTTGAGCAAATACTTGCTGCGCCATCTGCGCTTGGAGTGCCTTTTGTTCGCGGAGTTTTTCAATGATCTTCTGTTTGTTGCGGATATAGTGGTCGGGGATGGTTTCAAGGTAAGTCACCGCGTCGGTGAGCACGCCGTTCATCAAGAGGGAATCCGCGGTTTGAATCTGCATGAGTTCAGACCAATACGAAGAAGCGCCAACGTCCACATTCAGAGCCATGCCGTCGTAGTCCGGAGCCTCAAAGTTGAATTCCACGATTTCGCGTCCCTCGATGCCGTTCTCATCCACGGTGTCAACTGAAACGGTGCGGATGCCGAAGTCCACGCGCATCATTTCAAGAATGATGTTTGCAATCCTCCCAAAACTGATAGAAAGACATTCTTTGAAGTTCCAGAGGCGCGGAGGCCGCTTTCTGCACGGCGATGATGGCGGAGGTGTTTTCCGGTCTGATGTTGCCGAGCGCGGCATCCGAAGCACCCATGAAGTCTCTTGTGTAAGAGATCGTCTCCTTGACGAGGATTTCCACCTGCTGTGACATATCGGCGGGTTTGAACGAGGACGCAACGGCGGTATTAGGGTCGCCGTATGTTTCAATGATTTGTCCGACAGAGTTGTCCCACTTCGCAATCTTGGTCTTGTCCACGATCAGTTTCGGGAACGCCATGCGCTTGCAGTACTCGAGAGCCATAGCCCAAAGTTTGTTGATGAAGATTTGGTTCGGAATCAATCCGGTCAGCGGAGACTGTCCGTGGTACGAGGATTTCACGGTTTCCCACGGCATCCACGCAATCGGGTAGAGCCTGTATCCGGTGTCGGTGTCCTCCTTGATTACGGCGTGTTCGGTGCATTTCATGAAGTGAATGGTGCTCTTGCCGTCGCCCGCGGGTTCCTTCCAGAACCGCACAATGACCGTGCAGAGGTTGTCAGAGGATTCCGAATCCGTTTCGTTGTAGTAGTCCGCAGAATCGGAAACGATGGATTCAATGTTGTCCTTTGAAACGCCGTTTGCCTCCGCTTCGGCTTTTACCGCGTTGATGGGCTTTCTCTGCACAACCAGGATGTACGGCTGATTCTGAGCGTCCTTTACAAACGGGTTCCCGAAAAGCGTCTTGGTGTTGTCCACGACTTCGATTTCTGGGTCGCCGTACTTGCCCTTGTCCGCGTCGAAGTAGAAGTAAAAGCAACCGTCGCCGTCAACCGCAGAGTTCCGGAGCATGTCGCGGGATTTGGTCTTGGCCTTTGTGACTTCAAGAACGCGGTCGAATTCCGTCTTGAACACGCGGCAAGCGAGCTCCGCTTCTTCGGAGGAAACGGAGGGGGTAAACTGCACCGCCACGTCGTCCGTGACGATCTGCGAGATGAAGTAGGAAACGACGCGCTTGAGAAAGTTCAGCACCGGATGTTCCAGGTCGGGCGTATTGATGCCCTTCCACTGGTCTCCGATGTAGAAGTCCTCGTTCTTTTCCACTTTGTTGTAGAGGTCTATGCTGTTGTTGTAGGTTTTGCCGCGGTCGTATTCCTTCCACACCGATTCGGGAGTGATTTTATCTTTCAAACATCACCCCTCCTTTTCGTCCTCAATTTTAATCTGTCCTTTTCCGGTTCCGTCGTAGGCGAAGAAGTTCTGAAACTCCCTGTCCATGCGGGTTTTGTACTTGATTTCCTCCGCCTCGCGGATTTTTTCCTCAATCTGCGCGGGCGTTTCCGGAGGTTTCCGGATTTTGTCCATTAAAAAAAGGCCGCAGAGCAGCCCCAAACCAAACGCTATAATTTCCATGTTGTCTCCTTACGGCGTGGTCTTGAGCACGGCGTAGATGGTGATGTCCGCAGTCGGCGTGTACGGGAAAGTAATGGTGGTTCCGGTCTTGTCGTCTGCGGTGTTGTACTCGTCGAGCGTGTATCCGTCAGGATAAGTTAGGGACGGAGCCTGAACCGCGTTCCCTACTCTTGCCGCGTCGAGAGCAACTTCCTCGTCGTTCATGACGATGGTAACGGAATATCCTTCCTCCGCGCTCCACTTGCCGGACGGGGCAAGAAACATTCTGCCGATGCTCGGAACGAGCGCGTCCGTCCCTACGGCAAGCCCTGTATTAACGCCAAGAAGGTCTGCAACGCTGTCAACGACATAGTGTTTGACTTCCTCCGTCGCGGTGGTTCCGATTTCTTCAATAGCCATATTTGTGCCTCCTTACATCGTCAGCGGTTCTTTTGTGAGCACCGCTTCGCCAATCAATCCTTTTTCAACTGCCACA
>JAKPYU010000187.1 GCA_029568995.1 Candidatus Omnitrophota bacterium
CCCGGGACCATGCTCGCGAACGGGTCATGCGACACCAATTCAGCGTCGGTCATATCTGTCTGGATTCCAGTTCCAGGATACAAGGACATCTTTCTTTTTACAATCACCGGCTCCGCCGGAGTGCCGCTCGCGATGACGGGAGGGGGACGGCTCAGGAGAAGCGACACCTTCTTAGCCAAATCACCGGCCCAGCCGGAGGGAGGCTCGGAATGACGTTGTCAATGGATGAAGAGAATCTCGTCTGGATTTCCGGGCATGAGGTACGAAGCGGTTTTTATCCGCCGAATGTGCGCCTGTTGGATTTGCATCACCCGGATCTGGTCTCGATTCGGGACAGTGAAGTACAAAGTGGAGAGCGAGTATACGGTTTTCAGCGTGGCCGACGGGGAATCTGCGCGGTCCGTTTTCATTGCGGGGATGGGTGGTTACTTTGGAGAGAAGACTCTCCTCCGGAGATTCTGGTTCGGGCTGCCGAAGAGGCCTGCGAGAAAGCCGACTTGATCTACCTGGCAGGGATCGGACTGGGTGGCGTGGCATCCAGCATTTTTCGGCGCATCCGGGGCCAGAACAAGGGGCTTTTCATAATTGAACCTCATGCGGAGTTCCTTGTTGCCGCCATGTCGGCTTGCGATCTTCGGGGATTGCTGTCTTCCGGACAGGTCTTTCTTGCTGTGGGACCAACCTGGGAAGAGCAGCTATCTGCGCTTATGGAACGGCACCATCTGGCAGCGGCGTCATCGCCTGTTATCCGTGCGGCGATGAATCCCGCCGGGGGTTGGGGGCAGACCGTTCTCGCTCAAGTTTCCGGCGCCATTCAGCGAGCGATCTCCAAGTTGCAGCCCCGTCTCAAACAGGGGATGGACGAATGGATCGCCCAGACCCATTCTCCGGTGCGCCGTCCAGGCAAGGTCTTATGGGCCTTTCAAGACAGCCGTGGAATTGCGCCCTACAGCCTGATCCAGCTGGTTCTGCTCCGGTCGCTTTTCTATCGGCTGCGTCGATTTGGCTGGACAGTGAGATACACGCACTTGCGGGACGGGAATTTCTATCCGCCCTATTACCGGATCTGGGAGCTGGTACGGGCGCAGCCCGATGTACTTTTCTTCTGCAACCTGGCCCCCTCATTCGAATTCGCCCTCGGCCCCGAATTGACCGGTGCCATTCGGATTCCCAAGGTGATCTGGCACACGGACGATCCTTTCTATTGTCAGCACCTCTATTTGCGCCACGGAGTCCGCACGGATGAATATTATCTGGCGGCCGATCTCGGCTGGATCGATCGATTGGAAGAGTACGGAGCAGCGGGGCGAACCGGTTTCATGCCGGGCGGTGCGACCATTACGCGACCGGGGAAACGCTGCAAACGCCTGGCTTCCGACATTGTGTTTGTCGGGCAAGTGCGGGCGAAATCGAGTTTTCTGGAGGCTCTCTCGCCGGTTCACCGGGATTATTGTGAGCGAATTGTCTCCGAGAAACTCGCCAATCCGCGCGTCTCTCTCGCCGCCATCATGTCCCAGAGACCGTTCCCCGGAAGATTGCCCGGCGAGGATATCCTGGACGAGATGCGCCAACGGATTCTGTGGGAAGCCAACACCCGTCACCGCCTGGAAATTGCACGTCAGCTGGAGGATCTGGGCCTGGTGATCTACGGGAATTCTGCCTGGCTGGATCGCCTTCCCGATGGTCCCAACAAGGAGCGGTTCCGTGGAACGCTTCCTTTTGGAAAACTGGTTCATGCGTATCGCAACGCGGTCATTACGCTGAATATCCACAGCCTCCAAACTTACACCTGCCTGAACGTCCGCGATTTCGATGTTCCGGCAAGCGGAGGATTTCTGCTCTCGGACTGGCTGCCGCGTGTGGACGATTTTTTTGTCCCCGGCTTTTCGGATGACCTGGACCGGCTGCAGGAAAAAGAGATCGAAATTTTCCTGTATCGGAATCCGACGGAACTACGGCGTATCGTTTCCTATTTCCTGGAGAATCCCGAGGCGCGAATCCCAATCATCGAGCGCGCCCGACAAAGAGTTCTGGAACATCACACGTATTCCAATCGTGCAAAGACTCTGGCGCAGTGGCTGACGCGGGTGGTTGGCATGAAGAACAGGGTACGCTAACCGTGCCGTGCCGGTTCGACGCGGCTCCTATCCACACGGTTCGGAAACCGCCGCATTGCATGCTACAATTCCTGTATGGCTGCCGGATCTTCATCGAAGAGAGAAGGAGAGAAACCATGCGCTCACAAAACGGTTCTCCAATTTGCCGCCGGATACTGTTTGTTGTTCTGGGAATGACAGTTCTCCTGTCATCCGCTTGCCAGAGTGTCAAGAAGGTCGCGGGAGAGTTGAAAAAGCCTTCCGCGACGATCACGGGTGTTCATTTTCAGAATCTCAATATGGATGCGCTGACCCTGTTGTTCGATATGGAGGTGAATAATCCCTATTCCGTAGCGCTGCCGTTGGCGAATGTGGAGTATGGTTTGAGCAGCAACGGGCAACAGTTCGTGGACGGACTCGCCGGACTCCAGGAGTCCATTCCGGCAAAGCAGAGCAAAACCGTTCCGGTTCCGGTGGAGATCGGATTCATGGAGGCCTTGCGTGCGTTGGATCAAATCCGTCCCGGAGCCATTGTGCCCTACAAGGCGGAGCTGGCCCTGTCCGTTGATGCTCCGGGCAAACAGACCCTGAGACTGCCGTTGACCAGAGAGGGCAGCCTGCCGATCCCGTCCATTCCCACCTTGAGTCTGCGGGAGTTGCGTTGGGATCAGTTGAGCCTGGATGAAGCCAAGGGAATGCTTCGAGTCCACCTGGTCAATCAGAATGAATTTCCGGTGGATCTTTCGAGTCTGTTCTACCGTCTGGCCTTGGCGGATACGGAAATTGCCTCCGCCAAGGTGCAGCAATCGGCGAAGTTCGCTGAGAAGGGCGGTGAAGGGGACCTGGAGATCCCGCTTTCCTTTTCGCCCAAGAAGCTGGGACTGGCCGTGTTTCAGATGCTGATGGGTGCGGAAGCCGGGTATTCGCTTGATGGGACCATGGATATGCAGACTCCCTACGGCCCGATCCCGATGCCGTTCACATCCCTTGGAAAAGTGCCGTTCCGAAAGTGACTGTGTGCCGGAAAACCTTGAGGCGAAGCTGAGGGACCATGCGGAATTGGTTTCCAACACAGGAGAGTCTGAACGAGACCGATCTCCTCCGGGCACAGCGGCTACTTCTGCTGGACGGGATCTATTCGCAGGTGATGGGGAATCTGACCGGGGGAGCGTTTCTGGTCGCATTTGCGCTTCTCCTGGGAGCCTCCAACGCGGTGGTGGGGATTCTGGCGGCAATCGGGCCGTTGACCCAAATGTTGCAGCTGCCCTCCATTTACCTTGTTGAAACGACTCGGAATCGGCGTGCCCTGGCGACTGTAAGTGCGTTTATCGCCAGGATTTTCTGGATCTTCGCCGCGATTCTTCCGTTCGTGGCCCCCGCGCCTTATCGTTTGCCGTTATTCGTTCTGTCGGTGTTTCTGTATTTTTCTATTGGGTCGATCACGGGGTGCGCGTTCAACTCCTGGATTCGCGATGTCATTCCGGAGAGGATCCTGGGGGGATTCCTGGCGAAGCGATTGGCGATTGCGATGGCGGTCGCAATTGTCCTGGGATTTCTGGCCGCCGTGGGGATTGATACCTCAAAGGAATATTTCTCGAACGATACAACGATCTACAGCATCATTTTTCTGGTCGGCGGCATTTTCGGATTGATTGGCGCGATCAATCTGGGTCGAATCCCGGAACCGGTCATGCAGCCATTGCCGGTGCGAAATCCGTTCAAGGTTCTCGGCGAGCCATTCCGGGATGTCAATTTTCGTAATCTCCTGGCCTTCCTGGGTATTTGGAACTTCGCGGTGAATTTTGTGGCTCCGTTTTACACGGTTTACATGTTGGATCGACTGCAACTGGGCATGACGCTGGTTCTGGCGCTGTCGTTTTTCAGCCAGTTGTTGAATGTGGTTTTTTTTCGCGTGTGGGGTCGCCTGGCGGACCTGTATTCGCACAAATCCGTCCTGGCGGTATCCGGCCCGATGTTCATGGTGAGTGTCGCCCTGTGGCCGATTACCACCATGCCGGAGCCATACACGCTGACTGTTCCCCTGCTTGTACTCATCCACGGGTTGGCGGGGATCGCCACGGCGGGCGTGGCGATTTCGACGGGCGGCATTGCCCTGAAGGCTGCACCGCGCGGACGGGCCACAGCGTACCTGGCCACGAATTCCCTCATCTCCGGGGCGGCGGCCTCCCTCGCGCCGATCCTGGCCGGATTGGCCGCGGACGGATTCCGCACCCAGGAGTTCGGTGTCACTTTCCACTGGCTTTCGGAACTGAACGGGCGCCACGAGGCGATTTTCTGTGCCCTGAGTCTGCGCGGACTGGATTTCCTGTTCGTTATTTCCCTGGTCTTCGGGATTTACTCTTTTCGGCGCCTGGTCTTTGTCCGGGAAGTCGGGGAGGTCAAGGAGGACATTGTGCTGAGCGAGTTCTACGGAGAGCTCCGAAAGATCGTTCGGAATGTCTCCACGGTTGCGGGTCTGCGCCATTTGACTTACTTCCCCTATGCACGATTGCGGGAACGGATGGTACAGAAACGTCCCTGAATGTCTTGCAGGGGTGTTTGGACCCTCATCCCAGCTCTCCCAGACGAATTGGACAATGCTCTCCCGTTCAGCCGCGTCGTGTGACATCCAACCAGACCCCGTTTCGAGTGAGACTGTCGATTTGGGCCTGGACAAACGCCGTGTGATTCTCTTCGATATCCAGCATTCTTGCGAACATTTTCCGATCACGCTCCGGCAGTTCACCCACCAGGTCTCGATAGAACTGGGATGTGCTTTTTTCCGCTTCCAGCGCACTCTGCAGAATGCTCATCATGGAATAATCAGGCTGCCAATTGACTGCCCCTTTGATCTGCGTTTGCACACTTACAGTTCCTTTTTCGATCGTTTTCAGGGATGGCAAATTGGATCCGAGCCTGGCATAGCTGACCTTCCCTTCCCGAATCCCTTCCTGAAGTGCCTCGGTAAGCGAATCGACATGCTGTCGCTCATCTTTTGCCAGCAGTTCGAAGAACTTGCGCCCCAGTGTATCCGGAATTTGCCTGGCGGCGGTTTCGAACAGCTGACGCACTTTTGTTTCGAATTCGATGGCGGTTCGGATGGCCGTTTCGACATTCATCATCGGGGTATTCTTCTCTGCGGGACCATGTTGCCCCTTCCATCCGTTCAAGCAAATTATCCTCATTCTCCGCACATGCACCAAGAGATCCCGTTTTTCGAGAACGATTAAACAGGGCCTTTTCCGTGCCGACGATGGGGCAATGGCTGTACAGGCTTTCGGTTTTGTTCGAAAATTCCTTGGATCGGATCAGGGCGTACTCAAGAAAGGTGTTATAGGATGAGACGAGCAGGATTCACGCTGATCGAGCTTTTGATTGTGGTGGCGATTATCGGCATTCTGGCGGCGATTGCGGTGCCGAATTTTATCAGTGCGCAAATCCGCGCGCGGGTGACCGCCCAGATCTCGGATCTTCGCAACTTGAAAGATGCCTTTACCCGGTATCGACTTGATAATCCCTCAATCCCCGTTCATGTGGATGGCGTGATCGAACGAAGACCCCTGACCACGCCGATTTCCTATATCACGGTGCTTTACTATGACCGTTTCCTGCCCGACTCGGTCGCCATTGAGACGGACCAGTGGAACGGCCTGATTCATGCCGAAGCCTATTGGCTTACACCCACGTACATTCAGAGAGATGCGTCCAACGATTGGGACCGGTTGCAGAACACCAAGGGACTTTGCCTGTTGGCGAGAGGACCGATAACCGGCACGACCCTGTTCAATTGCGGAAGCCAGTACGACGGCAGCAATGGTGTCAAAAGCGAAGGATGTTTCGGCGTGGTAATTGACGGAACGGCGAGGAGATAGGGGGGAGTGAATGGAATCCGTCTGGGTCCGATATCATTCAGACAGGGAGGGTGAGGCGTTATCAGGAAAGGTACAAGAGGATGAGACGTTCAGGATTCACGCTGATCGAGCTTCTGATTGTGGTGGCGATCATCGGTATTCTGGCGGCAATCGCGGTGCCGAACTTCATGAATGCGCAGATCCGCGCCCGGGTGACCGCCCAAATCTCGGATATCCGCAATCTCACAGATGCTTTTACGCGGTACAAACTCGATAATCCCGGAATCCCCTCTCACGTAGACGGCCTGCGGGAACGGAGACCCCTGACCACGCCGATTTCCTATATCACCGTGCTGTATTACGACCGATTCCTGCCCGACTCGGTCGATCTTAAAATAGAGCAATGGAACGGCCTGATTCATGCCGAACTCTGGGAACTGATGGGACCCCTTTCATACGTACAGAGAGATCTGCCCAATGATTGGAATCGGGTGCAGAACACCAGGGGACTTTATTTGTGGGCGAGAGGACCCGCGACCGGCGATACGCTCTTCAACTGCCGAAGCCAGTATGAAGCCAGCAATGGCGTCAAGAGTGAAGGCTGTTTTGGCGGGGTGATTGAGGGGGTGAAGAGGAGGTAGGGAGGGTATTCAGTTGATACTGATCTACCCCAAGATTGGGGGAGATACAGAGGAGATTGAACTTATCAACCTCACCCTGATCTCCCCATCCTTGGGAAGGAAAGCCTCAGCACAACTTCAGCACTTTCGCAGTCCTGTGTTCAACAGGTTTCAGCGAACCGCCTACCGAAGCATCATCCAGTCCGGGCTTGTTGCGGATGGCCACCACATATCCGGAATCCAATACAATTTTCTTCCATTCCCGCTCAAAAGAAATTCGTTCCTGAAAACGGGATATGCCGGTCGATTCACTTGCGTTTTCAGCCATGCTCCCGAATCTCGTCTGATGAAAACAAAGAGGTCGTACAGCTGAATTGCGCCTTTTCGCTCATCTACAAGAGGGAGACGAGCAACCGCCATGGCCACAATTCTGCCGTCCTCGGATACCCTCGCAATATCGGGTCCTCTGCTGATATGTCCCAGGAATTCCGGTTCGGACCATCCGTCCAGCGTCCTGTGCAGTAAGGCAAAACCCTGGCCTGTGATGGAAACCAAGATGCTCTCCCCGGCGTTCGCGGCATCGTGAACAATGATCTTGCTGTCTTCCACTCCGGGTAATCGGACAATCCGTACATCCCCCCAACCGGTGCTTTCACGTTCCACAAAAAATGCTCCTGCAATTATGATTTGTTTCCCCGTTTCATCCACCTGTATGCGTCTACCTGCCTGGTAAAAAAGACGAGTACCCAAGGAAGAAAGGATAAGTCGTCCGGTAACAATCTCCGCCCGGTCAACCTGAGTTGGCACGGATAGATTCCCATTCTCATTCTCGATGACCATCACTTTTTCTTTCCCACTGAAATGGGTATAAGCCAATGTACTTGCGTTGTCGGACATCGCGAAGTGAATCAGAGAATCCATATCCGACGCCCAGGCGAAGGAGAAATCGGATACAACAGAAAAATCACCCGTATCGAGAAGAGTGATCGATAAATTTCGTCTATCCTG
>JAKPYU010000342.1 GCA_029568995.1 Candidatus Omnitrophota bacterium
CCAATCCGCAATCCCAATCCCCAATCCGCAATCCGCAATCCGCAATCCCCAATCCCCAATCCGCAATCCCCAATCCCCAATCCGCAATCCCCAATCCCCAATCCCCAATCCGCAATCCCCAATCCCCAATCCGCAATCCCCAATTTCTTATGCCCCCCGTCCACAATGTCCACAATGTCCACTTTGTCCACAATATGATATCATCTCCCGAAGAACACTGAGTTTCGGAAAAGGACCCATGAATATTTCATCGTTGGAATTCGAACGCGAAGGCGCTGTTTTGAAAGCAATCATGACCTCTCAGCAGGATGTCCTGAGTATCAGCGATTCGGAGGTCCGTCTGGCCATGCTCGGACAAGTCCTGGACGAGGCCAAAGATCCGGTGGATCTGGTTGTGCTGGATCTGGAGCACCTGAGCCGGATCAACAGCGCCGTGCTGGGCTTCTTTGTGCAGCTGCATAAGGAATTGGACAGCCGCAACATCCGCTTTGGCGTGATTCATCTGAGTCCGTCCATTGCCAAGGTGATGGAACTGACCCGTCTGACCCACATCATTCTGGACCTGTGATTTCAAATCCGATGGATACCATTCCCCGCAAACGGCTCGGTGAAATTCTGGTCGAAAGCGGCCGGATCACAGAGGCCCAGCTGAAAGAGGCCATGGCGTGCCAGACCCCACGCAAACGCCTGGGTACGGTCCTTCAGGAAATGGGCCTGGTGAGCGAACAGGAGGTGGTCGATACCCTCTCGGCGCAGCTCGGAATCCCTTCGCTGAGCCTGGAGACCTTTCTGATCGACCCGGATGTTGTCGAGCTCATTCCGGAGTCGCTCGCACGGCGTCATTCCGCCATTGCCCTGTTCCTGGTCGGCGACGAACTGACCGTCGCCATGTCGGACCCTTCGGATATTGTCGCGCAGGATGAATTGCGCCGGGCAAGCGGACGACGAATCCAGTGCGTCGTGGCCCCCCCAAGCGCTATCAACCGCGCGCTCGATGACTATTATTCTTTGGGTCATTCCCTGCAGGATGTCATTCGCTCGTTTGAGGGGGAGGCGCAGGGCGGACCCGAAGAGGCCATGCCGGTCGTCCGGCTTGTGAATCGCATCCTATTTCAGGCGGTTAAACTGGGTGCAAGCGACATTCATTTTGAACCCCGCGAGAAAGATTACCGGGTGCGATTCCGAATCGATGGCGTCCTGCAGGAGATTCTGCGTCCACCTGTCCACCTCAGCGCCGCCATTACCTCGCGACTCAAAATCCTGGCTTCGCTCGACATCTCGGAAAAACGCCTGCCGCAGGATGGACGGTTCTCCCTGACCGTGGGCCACAGGGATATCGACCTGCGTCTCTCTTCACTGCCGACCGCATTCGGCGAAAAAGTGGTCCTGCGCATTCTCTATAAATCTTCCTTACTGATGGGCGTGGATCAACTCGGCCTTTCTCCACAAGAAAAGGGAGATTTTCATTATCTGTTGGGTGTGCCGTACGGGTTGGTTCTGGTCACTGGCCCCACGGGTAGCGGCAAGACGACTACCTTGTACGCCATGCTTCAATACCTGAACTCCACGGATCGGAACATCGTCACGGTGGAAGATCCCGTCGAGTATCAATTCAACGATATCAACCAGATGCAGGTCAATCCGCGCGTGGACCTGACTTTCAGCCGGGGGCTGCGGGCCATCCTGCGCCAGGACCCGGATATTATTATGGTGGGAGAAATCCGCGATGATGAAACCGCGATGATCGCCATCCGCGCCGCGCTCACCGGCCACCTGGTTCTCAGCACGGTTCACACCAATGATGCCGTCAATTCGGTAGGCCGACTGATCGACATGGGCGTGAAACCCTACCTGCTCGCTTCCTCCCTTGTGGGAGTCATTGCACAGCGCCTGGTTCGACGAGTGTGTGAGGAGTGTGTACGGTACAAAACCCCCGATTCGGATGTCCTGAAGCGCTGGGAAATTGAGCCAATGCTGATTGAGAAATGGGCTGAGCCGAAAGGCTGTAAGGCCTGCAATCGCACGGGATACAAGGGGCGACGGGCCATTTTTGAGATACTTCGCGTGGATGAATCCATTCGCGAAATGATCCTTCAATCGGAATCCTCCGTCGCAATACGTAAAGCCGCCCGATCCAAGGGATTATCCTCCTTGCGGGCATCCGGCATCCGCCTTGTGTCTCAGGGCATAACGACGATGGAAGAGGTCGCTCGCGTAACGGCCTTTGTGGAAGGTGAGTGACTCTCTAAGTTCAATAGTAACAGGAGGTTAGATAGCCTTTGCCTCTCTACCGGTTTCGCGCCTGTGACGATAGCGGTGTTATCCAAACCGGAGAGGAATCTGCCGACTCCGAGGCACAGATTTTCGAATTGATCAGCTCGCGCCAGCTTCATCCAATTCGGGTCACTCGCGTCGATTTTGGCTCCAAAACCGTCTCAATTGAGGAAGTGATCGCGCGATACCTTCCAATTCCCCGCCAGCGAATCGCAGACTTTTTCGACCAGTTGGCCACCCTCCTGGATTCCGGCATCTCCATTGTGGATGCCCTTCGCGGCATTGCCGACCAGGAATCGAACTTCCGTATTCATGAGGCTTTAAAGCGTATATGCCGCACCGTCGAAAGCGGCTCGCCCCTGTATTCTGCCATGGAAGCCGAACCGCATGTTTTTGATGAAACCTGTGTCCGCGTTGTCCAGGCCGGTGAGCATTCGGGAAAACTGGTTCAAGTCTTGATTCGCCTCTCTCAGACCATGGAATTTGATATTCAGGTCCGCCGAAAATTCCGCGAGGCTACGCGATATCCCAAGATGGTTTTATCGGCGTTGTTTGTGACAGCGGGCCTGTTGCTCGCATTTGTGGTGCCTCGTTTTGCATCCCTGTTCGGCAAGGCAGGTGTGCAGTTGCCGTTCGCCACGCAAATGCTGATCGACAGTGGTTCGCTGGTAAAAGGTTACTGGCCCCTGATGTTGTTCTTTTTCCTATTCTTCTATGTGGCCTGGCGAACAGTGACCCGGAACCGCGAACTCGCGCATTTCCTGGATGAATGGAGAATGAAAATCCCGGTTCTGGGACCGTTGCGGTTCAAGATCGACATGAGTCGATCATTTAAAATTCTGGCGTTGCTGATCGAAAGCGGTGTGAACATCTTGCAGGTTTTCGACCTGATTGCGGGGGTCACCCGAAATCGACTGCTTTCCTCGAGCTTCCTCAAGATTCGGGAGCAACTCGAGCGAGGCGAATCGGTTTCGAAGGCGTTTCAGGATATTCCTCTTTTTCCAAAGACAGCCCGTCAGATGCTGATCCTTGGGGAGCGCGCCGGACGGATCGACGAGAGTCTCGATAAGATTTCCCAGATGTATGAGCGGGATGCCGATTCCGCCATCAAGCGTCTGAACAGCCTTGTGGAGCCAATCCTTATTGTCGGTATCGGCTGCCTTGTGATCCTTTTTGCGCTGGCCATTTTCCTGCCCATGTGGGATCTTATCAAAGTTGTTAAATAGCAATTTGAGACGACCGGGAAACGTTTATCTCATTATGAGACAAATCGTTTTGAGAATCCGGGGTGATAGGAATCCCGGTGTGAACCGGCAAGTTTGGGAAGAAATTACTCACCATGAGGGGGAATGGACGGAAAGAAACAGAAGGAATGACAATGGGGTATGGTGAATCACAAAGTGCCAGGATTGCCGCAGGATACTGAAAAATAATCATTGTAAGTAATATGGAAATGCTGTATTCTGCCATGTGAAATTCTTGCTCATTCGCTTTCAGTGTTTGGATGGGTGACGTATTTGGTATATGCCTTGCGTATATGGCTCTGCGGTAAAAATGAAGAACGAATCGGGACACCCGATTTCATCATTTTCCCAATCTACACACAATGTATATGGAGGTTTGTTCAATGAATGCAATTCGAATGAGAGACGCGAACGGGTTCACCCTGATCGAGATCATTGCGGTGATTGCGATTATCGGCATTCTGGCCGCGATTGCAGTACCCAAGTTCATCGACCTGTCAAAAGAGGCGAAGATTGGTGCGGCGAAGGGGACATTTACAGCGATGGAATCCGCTACAGCGCTGGCCTTTGCGAAACACCGGGCACAGAGTCTTGAGAAGGACGGGGATGCTGCTCTTGATAAGCTGATCACCGATTTCAACGTCCTTGAAAGCTATCTCGATGGTGGATTTCCCCAGGAAGTCGAAGTGAAGAAGGACGAAGTGACACTTCAGGATGGAACCAAAGTGACCTTTTCGCAGGTGGAAACGGTTGAAGAGCGGGCCAAGCTGAAGAAAGCCGGTTCGAGCTGGTGAGAATGTTCGAGAATTAACGGAAATGAGGGTGTAGGGGCGACGCATGCGTCGCCCCTACACCTAATACATGCGTCGCCCCTACATGCGTCGCCCCTGCCATTGATCGGATCATGCGAAAAAAGCCAACGCTGCTATCTGTCCTGATCCTGTCATTATTTCCCTCGGTATTCCAATTTGTTTCTGCGGACCCCGATTCGGAACCGCCGGGACACGATCCCGATAAGGGTAAACCAGTCCCTGAATTCTATGCCTTTCTTGTACCCGGCGATTATCCCATTCCGGGCATCGGTCAGCCTTTTATCTACCAGCCGCTGATTCTATCCGCCGTGGCCGCGGCTCCTTTCTCGGTTGCCGTGATTATCACCGATGAAGAAGGTCGCAGGGCGGATGTGGGCGGTCATTTTGCATTTACCTGGTCCAAGAAAAATCATCTCGATCCTGAGAATCCTCCTGTCGAACTCGATCTTCCAAAAGGAAAAGGCGCTCATTACAAATTCCAGCATGGACTGTTGATCTTTGATGATCTCCACTATGACGAATGCGGGCTGATTCAGCTGACCGGAGAGGCTCATCTGCAAATCCCGGCCGTTCAAGGAACAAAGAAAGTGGAGACGACACCGCTGTCTGTGCTGCTTCACCCGTGGAAATTCCTGTTGAACGCCACATGTCCCATCGTACCTGTGCAGCAGGCTATTGAAGCCCAGCCGACGTATTCCGCCGGTGCGCCGTTTGACCTGACAATATATGCGGTGAATGCGCGGTCGGAAGTTACCCGAAATTACCCCTATGACGATGAAGGCTCCTTTGTGGGGAAGGAAATCCAGGTACAGACTCAAATTGTTGTACCGCAAGGATCGCCTTACGGGCGTCTTTGCTTTCTCGATGGAACGGCGGTTGCGAAAATCTCTGCCGACCGTTTTACGAACGGGATTTGCACCCTGAACGGAATCGCCTTTTCCGACGCGGGGATTTTCAACGTGACAGTAATGGATTCGAATTATTTCGGAGTGCCGATCGCAGGAAGTCTTGAATGGCTGGGGCGTTTCGTTCCACATCATTTCGAAATGGGAGTCGATCTGCCCCCGATGAATCGCTCGCCCGGTAACGGGTATACCTATTCTGGGGAACCGTTTTCGGCCACGGTAACCGTTCGTGCCATGAATGCCTTGCCCGTTCCGGCGGTGACCTGCAACTATCATGGCGAGTTGGCACGAGTCGGCGGGCAGACTCTACGGATTGAGGCGGCAGAGGTGAGCAAGGCTATCGGGACCGTATCCGCACCGACCGTACAGCCAAGATTCTCAAACGGAGTCACGGTAGAGGTCCTTTCGGGAATTCAGTTTGCATTTCGTGCCATCCGGGAACCGAAAGACATTCTGTTCGTATCCTCTTTTGAAGACTTGGATCATGTGGCAGGCAGTGTCGCCACAAACGCGGTTTCTTTTCGGTGTGGGAAGATTCGATTTCGAGATCGGTACGGAGTTGAAGGAGACTATTTGAGGATTGCTTCGGATATCGACTGGTATTCATCGGACGGATGGCGGCTGAACGAGGATGAGAACCATCTGGTTCTTGCTCCGGGGGACTTGAGAATACAGGTTCAATCCGGCTCCGGGACTGTGCAAGCGGCCGGTGAACAGCAATTCTTTTTCGGAGGGCGTGTTCGGGGAGGACAGGACCCGTTGCGGGTTCTTTCGGAGTCCGTGACAGAGACCTTGTCTGTTGAAGTGGACCTGGCCCCATCATCGAGGCTCAAATTCCTGGAAAGCGTGCCTGCGCGATGGACAATTGACTCGCCACGGTCAATCGAACCGTCAGGGCGGGTTCGAAAAAAGGTGCTCTATGAACGCGAAGGCTGAACACGGCAGCACATTGATCGAGATTGTCGTCGTCCTGGTGCTGTTGGGACTCCTGCTTTCCATGGTAGCGCTCCGCGTGGATTTGCGGAGTCCGGAGATCGAGAGTTCATTAGCTCTTTTACGGACTCACCTTCTTCAGGCGAAACTGGCTGCGATGGCCTCCGGGCAACGTGCCGGCATCCGGTTCGATTCGCAGAATACTCGATATGAAGGCGGGGTCCTGGTTGACTCCGACCAGCCGCGCGATCCGTTTCGGAACCAGCCAATCCGCGCGGAGATTCGGGCGCAAAGGATTTCGACCAATCTTTCCGGCAACGCCGTCTTTTTCGATTCATTCGGGCGTCCATATCACGGAAACGGCGATGCACTGAAGAATCAGGGCTGGGTGGAAATTCAGAACGGTGAAATCAAACGGAAATTGTGGATCGAGCCGCTGACGGGATTTGTGCATCCATGAACAACCGCATTCCGGCTTTCACATTGATTGAAACAATTGTCGCCCTGGGCGTTCTGACTGTCCTTGCAGGGCTGGCCGGGTATGTGATTGTGCAGGGCAACAGTCAAATGACCTACGCCCTGGAAATCGACCGGGCGACCATTCTGGGGGAGATGTACATGGAGGAAGTCCTGTCTACTCATCGCTGGGATGAGTTATCCCACAAGACCGGCGGATGGGGCGGGGCGATTGCCGTGGATCGGGCTACCATCGGACCGGAGGAATCGTTTCGGTCGGAGTATGACGACTGCGATGATTACGATGGATTCACAGCATCG
>JAKPYU010000217.1 GCA_029568995.1 Candidatus Omnitrophota bacterium
ACGATAAGTGAGCCGCCTTTGGCCAGGAGTTCCCGGAGCTCGGTGGGATGGAGTTGACCGATTGACACACGTTGATCGAGAGCCATCCAGGCGGCGGTTCCTGCGGCTTCGCCGGTCTGATTCATGTTGACCATTACTCGAACGCCCGAAAACGCGACTTCATCCGCATCCAGCATACGACCGGCCACGACCAGATTCCCGTAGGGACCCTCCGGAACCAGGCATCGAAAAGGAATCTGGTAGAAAGTCGGGTTCGAATCCGTCTTTTCTCTCCATCTTCCCTCTTCGTTGGAGTAACCCGGACGTGAGTATTGTTCTCTACCATCCAAATAGCGAAGCGTGATCCCGGGCTTGTCCTGATGATGGATATCGACACGATAGCTTCCGTTTGCAATCGCATCGTCAAACCGTCGTCCGGTTAGAACATCGTCACCGGTGAGTTGATATCGGCAGCGCACATGGCGCGTTTCACGGATGCCGATCTGGGAAGGCAAAGCTTGCAGGGAGATATCATTGGGGGGGGCGTATTTTCGGAGAATATCCATGATCGCGCGAATCTGACGGCGCCCCTCGATTTCCGCGTGAGTGAGTTCTTTCGCGTCCGAACAGTCCACGTCATATACACGTGTACCTGCGAGCATATAGACGTCGGAGTCGGGAACGCGGTTTCCCCAAATGAACCCCTCCGGGAGAGCGAACTCATCCCGATGCTTGGCGAGAATTCTGTTCACGTCAACGGATTCCAGCGACGACCAGGCACCGAATCGGACACAAGCGGTGGGCGGCTGCAAGTTCTTGCGGACATAAGTCGGCAGCTTCAAACGATGGCAAAGGTCGGCATCTCCGGTCGCATCGACAAACACCTTCGCGCGGATCGCCGCACGCCCCGATTTGTTCTCGACGATGACCGCTGACAGTTCGCCATCCTCGATGACCGGAGCAGAAAACAACGTATGGAAATAGACCCGAACCTTTGCCTCCGAAACCATTTCATCCAGTTCAATCTTGAGCTCTTCCGAATTAAAGCCGCACCCCTTGCTGGCACTCTTATCGAACGATTCCGCAGCACCGCGCTTTTGGAGGCGTTCGATTGCCTCCAGTGTCAAACCGGCAATAATCTGACGTTTGAACTCCGTGTCGTAGAGGCTGTGCCAGACATTGACCATCGCACTGGTCGCCACACCGCCGAGGCAATTCTGCTTTTCGACAAGGACGACATTGGCCCCCAGTCGTGCGGCCCGGATCGCAGCAAACACACCCGTACAGCTGCCGCCCAGGATACAGATATCCGCCTCGTCAATGACCGGAATTTCCCGGCGCGTCTCGATCACGACCTGTTGGCGAGCGGCTTTCGCCTGGGCCTGGTCTGCGGAAGATAGTCCCATTGTTCCAAGAGCGGCAACCTGACAGAAGCGACGACGTCTCATGTTCAAACGCCTTCCCTGTAATGAGAATATGCTGCGCCTTCCTTCCGCCGAAAGAGAATCGCAATTTACTTTTTCGGCACAAGCACGGATTCTACCACACCATGGACTTCCCCATGAATTGTGGACAGGTGGTTAAGCATGGATAATGCAGAGAAGCGTTGATACAAGATCTACAGAGAAAAACAGAGAAATCGACATTCCGTACAGGAGGATCTCTCAATGGATCATATAAAAATATTCACGGTTGCCTTGGGAGTCATCATGCTGGTTGGTGTCAAGCCGGCCTTCCCGGTGGATCTGGCTTCCAACAGAGAGAATGCTTCAGAGACAACCGTTCCGACTCTGCTGCTGGCGATGAACGGGCAGAGTGAATTCCGTATTGTGATGTCACAATCGGCATCGCCATCGGAACGGCACGCCGCCGAGGAGCTGCAAATGTTCCTGGAACAGATCTGCGGCGCTCGCCTGCCTGTGATGACCGATGAGCAGCCGCTCGGGCCGCACGAGATCCTCCTGGGCGACAATGCACACCTGCGCGCTCTCGGTGTTGATGTGGACTTTGCGGATCTGGGCAACGAAGGATTTGTGATCCGTACCTCGCCCCCACATCTGATCATTGCCGGTGGACAGCAACGGGGAACACTGTATGGGGTCTACGCTTTTCTGGAGGAGTATCTTGGCTGTCGCTGGTTCACATCCACCATAAGCCGCATTCCCCGCATCCCGCGTCTTGAACTCACGGCAATAAGCGACCGGCAGGTACCGGCGCTGGAATACCGCGAGGTATTCTTTTTCGACGCATTGGATGCCGACTGGACTGCCCGGAATCGGCTCAATAGCTCCATGGGACGCCTGACCGAGAACCACGGCGGAAAAGTCACGTACTATCCCTTTGTCCACTCCTTCTTTACGCTGATTCCTCCCGACAAATATTTCGAACCGCACCCGGAATGGTTCTCATTGGTCGATGGGCAGCGCACCCTGGTGGGCAGATACAAGCGCACTCAACTCTGCCTGACGAACGAGGAAATGATTCAGCAGGCGATCAAAACGGTCAAAGAGTGGATCGCCGAGCATCCGGAAGCCAATATCATCTCCGTATCCCAAAACGACGGGCCTGGCGGGTGGTGTGAATGCGAACAATGCGCGGCTCTTGAGGCGCGGGAGGGTGGCGCACATTCCGCACCGATCATCTACTTCGTCAATCGGATCGCCGAGGTAATCGGCAAAGAACATCCGGAAATCGCAATTGACACACTGGCTTATTCATACAGCAGGCAAGCGCCAAAGACGCTCAAGCCGCTGCCGAACGTAATCATCCGTCTGACCAGCGGAGGGTGCGGTTCGCACCCGATTGGTGACGAGAATTGCGATCAGAACGCCTCCTTGCGCAACGATATCCGCGACTGGTTCCGGCTCACTCAACGGATGTACGTCTGGGACTACACCGTCAATTTCCACCAGTACCTGCTTCCATTTCCCAACCTGCATACGCTCGGCCCGAATATTCGATTCCTGATCGATCACGGGGTGCGCGGGATCTTCGAACAAGGCAGTGGCGATGTACCTCACAGCGATATGGCTCCTCTCAAGGCGTATCTGCTGGCCAAATTGCTCTGGAACCCGGATATCGACCGTGCCCGTGTCACAAGTGAGTTCCTGGAGGCTTACTACGGTCCGGCAGGTGAACCGATCGGCAAGTACCTGGAGATCCTCGAACAGGAAGTCAAGACAGGGACTCCTCGCTGGTTTCACATGAGTCCGTTTGAGCGCAGCACCACGCCGATTTACCTGACGCCGGAGGTCCTTTCTAAAGCGACACGGCTGTTCGATGAAGCGGAGCGTCTTGTCGCCGATGATTCCGGTCGCCTTCAACGTGTACAGGTTGCGCGGCTTTCCCTGGACTACGCGAAACTCCATATTGCCTCACGGCTGAATGCCTTGCTGCGCCCAGAAGAAAAAGAAATTCCAACCGGCGATTATTTCCGACACGCCATGGACAAATTCTTCACCACGGCTGAACGTACCGGCGTCGGGCACATGCGGGAAGCAAGCAGATCCCACAGTACCATGGAGGAATTCCGGGCAGACCTGGAAACGTCTGTCAACATCATGGAAGGCTTTGGCGGACAAGGTGAATGATGATCTGACAAGACCTGTCACACTTTTGATTGCATTGCGTCCTGCCTTCTGCCTGACCACTGACTTGGATTCCGCAGAATCCAGCCAGACAGTTGGATTGCTTTTCGGTTGGACTGTGCATCCGATACCGGATGTGAGTCATGCTGTCCGGGAAGTGGGAAATCCAAATGAAATGGCGGAAGACAGGGTAAAGTCTGCAAAAAGGGCACGATTTCCCTCTGATGATCCCCTCGATCTCACTTTAGAGGTCCATCGTGCCAGATCAGAATATGTAAGTCTAATGAAATCAGTAAGCGGGAGACGGGTCTCGAACCCGCTACCCTCAGCTTGGAAGGCTGATTTGAACCATTTTCGATTCCCCTTGAAAACATTGATCGAAAGTTAGAGATTCGCATGATACACTTATGAATAAAGGGTAGACTCATTGTCAGGATTCTACGCATTACTACTTGACATTCCCATCCTTTACGGTATTCTATAGTCACTTGACAGTCACTTGGACAAAGATCTCAGACTGCGGACCGCGTTCAAAAACGGACACTGTCACTCAAGAGTCACTCGAAAGGAATCCGGTATCATGAGAAAGAAACCTATCCGAATCACCAAGCGAATCATTGACGGATTGCGGTACGAGGGAAACCCGGACGGATCTTCGCAGTGCATTACGTGGGATTCCGAACTGAAAGGCTTTGGAGTCCGTTGTTTCGCCACCGGGATCAAATCTTTCGTTCTCTGGTATTACTTCCAGGGAACGCGGCGGCGCTTGACTTTGGGGCAATATGGGGCAATGACCCTGGATCAGGCGAAGCGCAAGGCACGGTCCATCTTGGGGCAGGTGGGTCTCGGTACTGATCCGGCAGGGGAAAAACGGGCGCAAGAGAAAGAATCCCTCACCGTCCGGGGACTTTCGGAACACTTCATGCGGGAGTATTCCATCCCTCACAAGCGGTCAACGAGTGAAGATCAGCGGCGGTTTCGTATGCACATTCTCCCGGCAATCGGCAATCGCAGGGCGGACTCGGTTACCACGGCGGACATTACCCGGATTCACAACGATATCGGCAACGACCAGGGCCACCCGCGCGAAGCGAACAACGTCCGCAACCTGATTGCCACCACGTACCGATTCGCAATCGAGAACGGCTACCTATTGGAGAACCATCCGAATCCGGCACGGCGCGTTAAGAAATTTCAGGAACAGACCAGGGATCGTTACCTTGCAGAGTCAGAGTGGCCGATATTGGCGGAGTCCATTGACCGGGAAGAAAATCCGTTTGTCCGGGCGGCATTCATGCTCCTGTTACTGACCGGGATCAGGAAGGGCGAACTGCTGAGAATGCAATGGTCTGATATCAACTTCGAGACGGTTACCCTTCGGATTCCGTTGACCAAGGGCGGGGAACCGCGAACCATTCCCCTGAACTCTGCGGCAATCGAGATCCTGAAAAGTCTCCCAAGGCAGAGTGACTTTGTGATTGCAGGAAAGAATCCGGGGGAACCCTTTGTCGGACTTCAGAAATGTTGGGCGCGAATCATCCGGCGATCCGGGATTGAAGATCTTCGGATTCACGATCTCCGGCGGTCTCATGGAAGCTGGGCGCTTTCCCACGGCGTCTCCCTGGAAACGGTCTCCCGTCTCTTGGGGCATCGTTCGGTTCGGATTACCGAACAAGTCTATGCCTTCATGTCCGATGATCTCCCACGGGCCGGAACGGAAACGGTGTCCAAGGTGGTTCAATTCAGCAGGATCAAACGAGAGAAAGAATCGACCGAGAAATCTGGTTGATTTCAATCCGGTGACGCTTTCAGTCCCGGTCTACTGCAATGGGCCGGGACTTTCTGTTTGTGCCTTCCAGGAACCCCGACAAGCGTCATACCGCCTTCTGGTGGCACGATCTCCCCCTCACCCGATACTTTTATCGTCCAGAAGAGAAAGCGCCTCTACAAGGCATTTTATCCTCTCGTTCTAGCCACGTTTGCCTACTGTGGGGCGACAATCTTCCCCTGCCCAGGGTCTCAGCACCCGAAGGCGAAAACCACCCCGGATGACTTTTGCCGCACGTTTAAGAGACATAATTCCTGAAAAAAGGTGTGGTGGCCTTTCATTCTCTAGGTTTTTTAGTAAGATATATATTGGGGTGGTTTATGTGCCATTATGGCACGCTCATATTTTTTCAGGAAGGAATTTCGGCACAGATGCTGTACATGCTCCGTAAAGCGCTCTTTGAAAAATGGCCAATTATCAGGCAATATGAGGTAAAATCAGCCAGATATTGAATTGGCATGTATCTTGCTAATTGACAAATGTTCTTTGTGTTTTCGGGAGACTTGTGCTTTACGGGAATATATTTTTCGGGGAGTTTCATCCTTTTTGATGACATTACAATCAAGATCACGTAGCCCGCCTACCGTTCCCTTCCCAAATGCCGTTGCACTGAAACGGTTATCAACGGCTCTGCATTTCTCTGTTCCTGTCAGAGTTTTTGACAAGCGAACAGGCAATTCTAATCGTTTGAAAAACGAAGCGGATTTTGCTCCGCATACTCCGTATTCAAATGAAAGGGGAATTTCCAATGGACAATGCCGAAATTCTGAATGAAACCCAAGTTGCCGATTTGCTGAAAAAGAGCGTCAGGACCATCCAGGCATGGCGACAAACAGGGGATGGTCCACCGTTTAATCGGGTAGGAGGTCGCTCGATCCTATACAGCAAGACGAGAGTGATCGAATGGTTTAATGAACGAGAAAAATGTTCGACATCCGAATATGCAAAGGGGAATTGACTATGCAATCAACAATCGAATGCGATAGCACAACTATCGGAAATGACGGTCCTCTCACCAGGAAAGCTGACAGCGGGTGCAGTGTGGCAACCAAGACGATGATTGCCACCGTCCGGGCGATGGCGGAGCGAAAGAAGATTCCCGAAAGTCTATTCGAGGAAAATTCTATCGTTGACTCTCGCGATGGCCTTCTTTTCCCGTCCGTTGATGAGGATGGGACTTCGGGCCGAACCTATGTCCGAACGCGGCTGAAGGCAGGTAAGGGTTCTTATTGGGCAAGGGGCGAGATCGAAGAACAGCGGGATATACTTCCCTGGGGTTTGTGGAAACTACCGGAGGCGCGGTCAGAGGGTTTTCTCGTTATCACGGAAGGCCACACTGACACCCTCACCCTCTGGTATCATTCCTTTCCGGCGTTAGCAATTCCGGGCGGGACTATGACCGATAAACTCCGGGGGCAGTCTCTTCGGGAGATCACGGAATTACTCATTTGTGACGATGGAGATAAGACCGGGGAATTGTTTGTTGAGAGCCTGTTGAAAAAACTATCACGCTGGGGCTGGAAGGGCCGGGCATTTGTATTGAACTTTCGCAAGCGATTCGGAGTTGACATAAAAGATGCCAGCGACCTGCATTGCAGAGATCCCAGGGCATTCCCGAAGGTGTTCAACGACTGGTTAGACGAACTCCGAGATGGTCCCCCCGCTTATGACGGAACGGCGGAACCGAGCGAACCGTCTACTGGACGCGACGAACCTCTCTCGTCCGAACCGGCGATTCGCATTGTAACCGGGGAGGAGTTGCTTACACATCGGTTCCCACCACGGGAATACGTACTCAGTCCAATCCTTGAGACGCAAGGTCTTTGCTTGATTCACGGTCCGACCGGCGTCGGAAAAACATATCTTTCCCTCACCTTGGCTTATGCCATTGCCACCGGAAGCGGACTTTTCGAGAACAGATGGGTTGCGCCAAAACCTCGAAAGATTCTCTATATTGATGGGGAAATGAGCGGTCCGGTAATGCAGGAAAGATTGGCGCAAATCGTCAAAGGATTCGAGAATGAACCACCAAGCCAGGATTATCTACAAATCATCACACCGGATACTCAGCCGATTGGAATACCGGACTTTTCGATCAGGAACGGACAGAAGATTCTGAGTCCATTTCTTCCTGGTAGAGAGCTACTGATCCTTGACAACCTCAGCTGTCTCTGTCGAACCGGCGACGAAAATGCGGCGGAGAGTTGGACGGTTGTACAAGATTGGGCTTTGGCTCTGAGGAGGCAAGGTCTGTCTGTAATCTTCATTCACCATGACGGCAAGAACGACAGATTCGGTGGACGGGGAACATCGAAAAAACTGGATGTGCTCAATACGTCAATCGCGCTGAAACGTCCGGTTGATTACGACCAATCCGAAGGACTGCGGGTCGAAGTCCACTTTGAGAAGGCGCGTTCTTTCCACGGCGATGCGGCAAAAGGATTCGAGATCGCGCTCCACGTGGAGAAAGGCGCTGCCCGTTGGTTATGGCAACCCCTCAAGTCTGTCTCCAGGAAGGACAAGGTCCTTGTACTCCACGATCAGGGCAAGAGTCTCCGGGAAATCGAAAAAGAAACGGGGATTTCAAAGAGTGAAGTAGGTCGAATAATCAAGGGGCTTAATTAGCTAATTGTCCCAGGTGTCCCACTGTCCCACACTATACGGTTGGGACACGGGACACTTGGGACTTTCTGTTTCAACAGAGACTGAGATCTAGGAGAGAATGATGTCACTTAAAACCTTGGCAGAACAAGTCTTATCGCAGACCATTTTCCTGGACACCGGCAGGACACCCGTCCGGCAATCCATTCAGCAACTGATCGACCATGCCGAACACTTCCAGGCCGGAGAGATCGCCACATATATCCGGGACCATGCCGAACGGTGGCCGGTCCTTGGCGATGAGTATTCCGGCATGGTGGAAATGATGATCGGACTCCACCCGGACCGGGCGAACCGTATCCCCGAACAGGCGGCACGTGCGGTCTACTATTGGATCGAATACCGAGACCTGGAACGGATCGGCAATCAAGAATATCGGGACCGGCTGCAAACCTGTTGGGATGTACTACGGCAACCGGACCAGGAAGTGGCTACGGGATGACTCCGGGCCGTTGCCATCGGAACCCGTAAGAAACAAAGCTAGGCGGAGACGAGGACAGCCGTCCATCCGGCAATCCTCTTGCAGCGTCGTGACAGAGACGTTTTCTTTTCCGGGGGGGCTGGGGTCACCCGGCGGGGAGATCGTGCCACCTGCGAACCGCTAGCACGCTTAATTGCTTTCCTGGGCTGTCACCCCGAATCCCCCGATCCGATCTCTTTTGTTTTCTGTGTCCACCCGGTCTACTGTGTCCACTCTGTCCGCGATCCGCAATTCACCAAAAGGGCATCTCTGCCTTCCATGAGCGGAACCCTGACGCGATTCAACGAAACATCGACAGCGCCCCCTGATTTGTGCAAGAATATCTGAAAACGGGGTGCTGAAAGGGGAAGATCATGCCGCGCATCTTCGACAATATCGACCTTGGGCTTCTGCCGACTCTGCTCGATACGCTTCGGATATCGCGACGGGCCGATTTCTGTGTGGGATTCTTCAATCTCCGGGGGTGGCGACTGATTGATGAGCCGGTCCACGGGTGGAAAGGCGGGCCGGATGCCTGCTGCCGCGTGCTGGTGGGGATGCAGCGGCTTCCGCATGAGGAACTGCGCCATGCCCTCCGTCTGGCAAAGCGGGATGACGAGATCGACCAGAAAACTGCTATCCAGCAGAAGCGGGAGA
This sequence comes from Candidatus Omnitrophota bacterium, assembly GCA_029568995.1. Lineage (GTDB taxonomy): Bacteria > Hinthialibacterota > Hinthialibacteria > Hinthialibacterales > JAKPRU01 > JAKPRU01. The sequence continues at coordinate 9,173 of JAKPYU010000217.1, forward strand.
TGGCCCGGCAGTTTCGTGAGCAGTTGACACTTGGCGCACCGACCAACGAGGACGAAATCGGACTCCGGCGTCTGAGTGAGCAACTGAAAGCCGGGCGGGTGGTGGTAAAGCTGTTTCTGCGTTTCCCCCTTCACGCCAAATTGTATCTGTTGCACCGGGATGACCCGAACAATCCCACTCTGGGCATTGTCGGGAGCAGCAACCTCACCATGGCGGGGCTGTCCAGGCAAGGCGAACTGAATGTCGATGTCTTGGACCACGATGCCTGTACCAAACTCCAAAAGTGGTTTGAGGATCGTTGGGGTGACCGCTGGTGTCTGGACATTTCAAAGGAGCTGGCCGAGATCATTGACACCAGCTGGGCACGGGAGAACCTGATTCCGCCGTATCATATCTATCTGAAAATCGCCTACCATTTATCCCAGGAGGCACGCGCGGGTCTCGCGGAATTTGGTATCCCCCGCGAATTCAGAAACATACTCTTTGACTTCCAGGCTGCGGCTGTGCGGATTGCCGCGCATCACGTGGAAAGACGGAACGGGGTCTTGATCGGCGATGTGGTCGGTCTCGGTAAAACCCTCGTGGGGGCAGCTCTGCTTAAGATCGTGGAGGAAGATCGAAACGGGCGGGTTTTGATAATCTGTCCGAAGAATCTGGTTCGGATGTGGAAGGACTACGTTTATCGGTTCTTTCTTCGGGCAGAGGTTCTCTCGATCAGCATGGTGCGCCGGGAACTTCCCAAACTGAAGCGATTTCACTATGTCCTGATTGACGAAAGCCACAATCTGCGCAATCGCGAAGGCAAGACGTATCGGGCCATTCTGGAATACATTCGAGAGAATGACTCCAAAGTCATACTTCTTTCGGCGACTCCCTACAATAAGGACTATCGGGACCTTTCCAACCAGCTACGTCTTTTTCTGCCCGAAGATCGCGACATCGGCATTCGCCCTGAGCAACAACTCAGGCAAGACGGTGAGATTGCATTCTCCAGAAAACATCAATGTGGGATTCGGACTCTCGCGGCTTTTGAAAAGAGCGAACATCCCGACGATTGGCGGGAATTGATGCGTCTGTTTCTGATCCGTCGAACGCGCAGTTTCATCATGGACAACTATGCGGAGACGGATTCGGAGAATGGGCGGAAATACCTCTTGTTCCCGGATGGACGGCGTTCTTACTTTCCTATCCGCGCGCCCAGAACGATGCAATTCCGGCTTGATGAATCGAAAGCCAATGACCAATATGCACACCTCTATTCACAGCATGTCGTGGATATCATCAATCACTTGGACTTGCCCCGTTATGGCTTGGGAAATTACCTGGACCTTCACCCGGAATCCCCTCCCAGTGCGAAGGACCAGGACATTATCAAGGATCTAAGCCGGTCCGGGAAACGGCTGATGGGATTCTGCCGCACCAATTTGTTCAAACGCCTGGAAAGCAGCGGGCATTCTTTTCTGCTCTCGGTTGAGCGGCATATTCTCCGAAATCTCGTGTTTCTTCACGCCATTGAGAACAAGTTGGATTTGCCGATAGGGTCACAAGATCCCGCCGCACTGGACACCCGATTGATGGACGAAGACGGGATTCTTTTCGAGGAGAATGCAGAGGATGAAAATGAAGAATCCACTGTGTTGGAACTAGATCACTCCAATATCCTGGAGGGGTATAACCTGGAAGATTTGAAAAGTCGAGCGAAAGCAATTTATGAGATCTATCGGGAGCAATACGGCAGACAGTTCAAATGGCTTTCATCCGCCCATTTCCTTGCCACATTAACCGAGCATCTTCAATCCGATACGGACGCACTTCTCAGATTACTTCTTGAGTGCGGTCCCTGGGATTCTTCAAATGATGCCAAATTGGAAGCATTGCATCGCCTGGTAATGGAAAAGCACCCCGATGAAAAGGTGCTTGTGTTCAGTCAATTCGCGGATACGGTGGACTACCTGAAAGAACAGATTCGATCTCGCAAAGTGGACTCCTTGGAGGCGGTCACGGGGAATTCCGAGAATCCGACAGAAATGGTTCGCCGCTTCAGCCCGGTTGCCAACGAGTGCCGGGACCAGATTCCTCCGGAAAGGGAAATTCGTGTGCTTCTCTCGACGGATATCTTGTCCGAAGGTCAGAACCTCCAGGATTCCTTTGTTGTCGTGAATTTCGATCTGCCCTGGGCAATTATCCGGCTGGTTCAGCGGGTCGGTCGTGTGGACCGTATCGGACAGCAAGCCGAGACTATTCACTGCTATTCGTTCCTTCCGGCGGAAGGAGTGGAGCGAATCATTCATCTGCGGTCCCGCGTTCGGCAACGCCTTCGAGAGAATGCCGAAGTAGTCGGTTCGGATGAGATGTTCTTTGAGGATGACGATGACGAACAGGCGATTGTCGATCTGTACAATGAAAGGGCCGGAATCCTGGACGGGGAGCCGGATGACGAAGTCGATCTTTCCTCCCAGGCATTTCAGATCTGGCAAAACGCCACCAAGGAGAATACTGCACTGCGAAAGGCTGTTGAAGAACTGCCGGATGTTGCGTTCTCAGCTATGCCGCACATTCCTGAGCCGGGAAAACCACCGGGAGTGCTGGTATATGTCCGCACGGCGGAAGGGAACGACGCACTGGCCTGGGTAGATGAAAAGGGGCGAAGTGTGAGCGAATCTCAATTCGCCATCCTGAAGGCGGCGGAGTGTACCCCGGAAATTTCCGCACTTCCGCACCATGAAAAGCATCATGAAATGGTTCATTCGGGCGTTGAACATATCGCCCGCGAAGAAAAAGCCGTCGGCGGTCAACTCGGCAGCACCCGTGGCGCACGGTATCGTGTCTATGAACGCCTGAAGAAATACCTCGATGACATCAAGGATTTGCTCTTTGAAACCCAGGATCTTCGTCGCGTCATTGACGACATCTACAAATACCCGCTCCGGGAAACCGCGAAAGACGCGATCAATCGCCAGCTCAGAGCGGGAATCGGGGATGAAGCCCTTGCCGAACTTGTTATCACTCTGCGCGATGAAGACCGGCTCTGTATCACAGAGGAAACCAAAGAAACACAGGACCCCCGCATTATCTGTTCCATGGGATTGATTGCATAGGAGGAGGGAGAATAAGCCATGCCAATCAACCGTTCCCGCGCAAAGACCTATATCCGGGAATTTCAGTTCACGCCGCTATTCATTGAAGAACTTGGATGGGATCGTTGTTCAATTTCCCACACGTTGACAGTCGGAGAGAATACGTATCAATTGAACTCCATCGCGGAGAAATGTGGTCTTGTCGTTTTCCATTGCCTTGCCGCAATGGATAAAGAAATCCCGGATTACAGTACCCGCCGAAAAATTGAAAAGGATATTGCGAAATTCCACCATGAACATCTGATCGTTTTTTCCGATGCCGAACAGACCTTCCAGATTTGGCAATGGATTAGACGGGAACCAGGGCGACCGGATGCTTGTCGGGAACACCGCTTCGGGAAAGGTCAACCCGGCGAATCTCTCGTTCAGAAACTGGAACAGCTGGCTTTCACTTTCGAGCAAGAGGAAGCGGGAATTACCCTTTTCGATGTCACTGATCCTGTACGACGTGCATTTGACGTGGATCGGGTCACGAAAAAGTTCTATGACCGTTTCAAAAAAGAACATGACAATTTCCAGAAATTCATTACGGGTATCGAGGACATAACGGAACTGAACTGGTACACCTCCATCATGCTGAACCGCCTGATGTTTGTGTATTTCATTCAGGAGAAGGGATTTCTGGATGGGGACAAGGATTATCTGCGGAACCGTCTTCAACGTTGTCGGAAGGAACTCGGAAAAGGGAAATTTCAAACCTTCTATCGGTATTTCCTGATCCGGCTTTTCCATGAAGGATTCGGACAGAGGGAGAAAGACCGGGACCCCAAGCTCCGGAACCTTCTCGGCAAGGTTCCATTTCTGAACGGCGGCCTGTTCGACGTTCACCAGTTGGAAGAATCCCATCCCGATCTGGATATTCCAGACGAGGCGTTTTCAGAACTTTTTGACTTTTTCAAGGACTATCATTGGCATCTCGATGAGCGGCCCCTTCGTGCGGACAATGAAATCAATCCCGATGTGCTCGGCTACATTTTCGAGAAATACATCAATCAGAAGCAGATGGGGGCCTATTACACAAAGGAAGACATTACGGAATATATCGGCAAGAACACGATTGTTCCGTTCCTGTTTGATGCCGCCCGTGCGAAGTGCAAGATTGCCTTTGAAGGGGATAAGGCGAAACAGGGGCAGGATTCCCCGATCATGCCGACCGTTTGGGATCTCCTGAAGCAAGACCCCGACCGCTATATCTATGAAGCCGTCCGGCTCGGCGTGATTGACGAGAAGGGGAAAGTTGTCCCGGAATCAGTTCTGCCGGATTTTGTCCGAACCGGCATGAACGATCCAAAAGCACGCATGTTCGACCAGCGGTATAACCTGTGGAAAGCGGAATTGCGAGATCCAAAAGAAAAGGAACTCACCCTGCCGACCGAGACCTGGCGTGAATATGTCAACCGCCGCCGCCGTTGCCTGGAAATTCGGAAGGAACTGCGGAGCGGCGAAGTGCGGGAGATCAATGACCTGATTACCCTGAACCTGAACATTCGCCAGTTTGCTCAGGATGTCCTGGCGGATTGCGATTCGCCGGATCTGCTTCGCGCTTTCTGGAAAGCCATCGAGAAGGTTACAATCCTCGACCCTACGTGCGGCTCCGGGGCTTTCCTGTTCGCGGCGCTCAATATCCTGGAACCGCTATACGAAACCTGCCTTCAGCGCATGGAGGCTTTTATTGAAGATCTGGAACGGTCGGGGAAAAAGCACCGTCCCGAAAAGTTTTCCGACTTCCGCGATATTCTGAAGCAGGTAAAGAAACACCCCAATCATCGCTATTTCATTTTGAAATCCATCATTCTGAACAACCTTTATGGCGTGGATATCATGGCCGAAGCGGTGGAGATCTGCAAACTCCGCCTGTTCCTTAAACTCGCCGCCCAAGTCGATCCCGACTATTCGCATGATAATCTTGGTCTGGAACCTCTGCCGGATATCGACTTCAACATCCGCTGCGGAAATACCCTGGTCGGATTCGCGAAATTCTCGGATTTTGAGAATGCCGGTAGCGGTAAATTGGACTTTGACAACGCAAAACAGAGAATCTCCGTCAGAGCCGCCGATGTGCAGCAGGCGTTCGACGTCTTTCGTTCGCATCAGATGGAAAGTGATGGTTCCGTCCCGATAGAAGATAAGCAAGATCTTCACCGACGACTCAAGGCATTAGAGGAAGATCTGAACCGCTGGCTTGCGGGGGAATACGGAGTTGATCCCGAAAACGGACAGGAATATGAACAATGGCTCAAATCCCACCAGCCTTTTCATTGGTTCATAGAATTCCATGGGATTATGAAAGACGGCGGATTTGATGTGATTATCGGTAATCCGCCATACGTGGAGTATAGCAAGGTCAAGGACGATTATGAGATTAAGGGATATAAGACCGAAGTGTGCGGAAATTTATATGCACTGTGCATCGAGAGATCCCACCGGCTACTGCATAGTGATTCACGCTTTGGCTTCATTGTGCAGCAGCCCGTAACGTCAACTATTCGCATGGCGTCCTGTCGCGATTTTGTTCTGGAGACGTCCATTGCGGTTTGGGCTTCGACATTCGACGACCGTCCATCAAAACTGTTTGACGGGATGCACCATGCACGGCTTGCCATTGTTATTACCAAGATTGGTAGTAGCAACTCACGAGACCATACACTATTTGTGACTTCCTATAATAAGTGGTTCAAAGAGGAACGGTCTTGTATATTTCAACGTTTTGTTTTTTTGCCTATTTTAGCGGACATGAGGATCTCTGTTTTTCCGAAGATTTGCAGTGCTATAGAGAGTGGGATAATTAGAAAGATTCAAGCATCTCGGAATCTGCTTGATGACTGGATCTCGAAGGCAGATACTCCGCATAGACTATTCTATAAGATAACTGGTGTGGGATCTTGGTTCACGATCACACATAGGCCGCCGAGTTTCTACCGTGAAGATAAGAAATCATCCTCAACACGTGAGAGTTCAATCGCGTTCGCATCGTCTGAGATCCGTTATCGAGCTTTATGTATCCTAAACAGCACATTATTCTACTGGTTCTATCAGGTGCGAACAAATTGCCGAGACTTCAATCCATCGGATTACAAAACATTTCCTGTCCCGGAGTCTCTCCAGAAAGAAAAAATGAGCGAGATGGGTCGGGAACTTGCTCAGCGGCTTGACGAGTCCGTAATGACCGTCGAAGTCTCCCATAGCAAGACGGGTGCAATCAGATATGAGCAGTTTCGTCCACGCATATCCAAACCCATCATTAACGAAATCGACTCTGTCTTGGCGAAGCATTACGGATTTACGGATGAGGAGTTGGATTTTATCATCAATTACGACATCAAATATCGGATGGGCGGTGCGGTTGAGGTGGAGGAGGAAGACTGAATTGGGAAAGAGCCCGAACCGTTATTCACGGGATTCAAGGATGACCAGGATAGAGAATCAGGGCAATCCCATAATCAAGTAAATCATGGTTCAGACAATCAAGTGAATTATGGCTCACAACGGTACGGAATAAACCAATGACGAAACCGAAAGCAAGTTCTCCAAAGGCGAAACAGGCAAGGAAACGGTTTTCACAGAATGTCGTTTCCGCGCCGATTGCAGATTCGGACAGGTACGGATTCCTGGTTGGCGGGATTGCCGATCTGCTGGAGGCGTCTCGTCGGGCTTCGGCGCGTGCCGTGAATGCCATCCTCACGGCAACCTATTGGGAGATCGGAAGGCGGATTGTGGAGTTTGAACAGGAAGGGAAAGAGAAAGCGGAATATGGGGATATCCTTCTCAAACGTCTTGGGGAGGATTTGAGCGGCAAATACGGACGCGGGTTCGGGTGGCGCAACCTCTTCCAGATGCGGTCTTTCTATCTCGCCTATCCGGGAAAATTGCAGACAGTGTCTGCAATATCTTATGAGGACCTTTTGCCTGCCCACCCCACAGGGGGAGGGAATGAGGGAAAATTGCAGACGGTGTCTGCAAAATCCTGTGAGGGTTCCGAGATTTCCGAGACACCGTCGCGGATTTCCCGATTGAAGGCGCTTGCCGCCGTTTTTCCGCTTCCCTGGTCTGCTTATGTTCGGCTGCTTTCGGTAAAGAACGTACAGGCCCGCGCTTTCTATGAGACGGAAGCTCTGCGCAACGGCTGGTCTGTCCGGCAACTGGACCGGCAAATCAATTCCCAATTCTATGAACGAACCGCCTTGTCCCGGAACAAGGCGTCCATGCTCAAAAAGGCCGCCTTGCAGGAACCACAGGATGCCGTCTCACCCGAAGAGGAAATCAAAGATCCCTATGTGCTGGAATTCCTGAACCTGAAAGATGAGTATTCGGAAAGCGACCTGGAAGAGTCTCTCATCCGGCATCTGGAATCTTTCCTGATCGAACTGGGCGGGGATTTCTGCTTTGTCGGACGGCAGAAACGTCTGCGGATCGGAGATGAATGGTATCGGGTGGATCTGCTTTTCTTTCATCGGCGTCTCAAGTGTCTGGTGGTCATTGACCTGAAACTCGGCAAGTTTACCCATGCCGATGCAGGGCAGATGCACACCTATCTGAATTATGCCGCCGAACATTGGACACACCCGGACGAGAATCCGCCGGTCGGCTTGATCCTGTGTGCTCAAAAGGACGAGGCGCTTGCCCGTTATGCCTTGGACAATCTGCCCAACAAGGTCCTTGCAGCGGAATACCGCACCGTCCTGCCGGATGAAAAGATCATCGCCGAAGAACTGGAACACACGAGGAGACTACTGGAAGAACGTCAGCAAGTCCGGCAAATCAAACCGGGGAATCGCAAACGTTCCACCCGTCCTGATCCAGGCCCATGAACCCTGATTCCCCCTGCCATATCCCAATTGGACACGCGGCTTACCCTCCTCGTCTCAATGCACGTCTCGGAAAGGAAGCGCCGGGAGTCCTGGTGGCTCGCGGGAATCTCGATCTTCTCCAGCACCCGCTGACTGCACTTCTCTGCTCAAAGAAATGTCCGGGGAATGTCATTCTGCGGACATTCGATCTTGTCCGGCGTTTGCGCGATGAAGGCAAGACGGTAATCAGCGGCTTTCATTCGCCCATGGAAGAGGAATGCTTGCGGATACTGTTGCGCGGGCGTTCGCCGATCATTCTCTGCCCCGCCCGCGCGATTGAGGCAATGCGGATTCCGAAAGAGTGGCGGGGTCACCTGGAGGCCGGTTTATTTCTGATCCTGTCCCCTTTCGAGCAGTCCCCGACTCGTCCTACCACCCAATCCGCGCAGAAGCGAAACGGACTGATTGCGGCTCTGGCGGACCGGGCCATTCTTCCCCACGCAGAACCCGGTGGAGAAACAGACCGAATTCGTCTGTTGTTGGAACAACTGGGGATTCCAATCATGAAACCGATATGTGATTCCTGATCTCCCCGTCTACTCCGTCCACCTGGTCCATCCCATTCCCCTTTCGCGCCTTCCTTCCCCCACTTCATTCCCGCACAAAGCAGAATCCATGGCCTGCAAAAATCCAGACGGAAAATCATAAATGATACGAGAGCGGGTCACATGGAATAGGGCCGATGCGAAATGGGACCCCTACTTTTGGCCTGGGGGGTCTTCGAAATAGGGGTCCCATCTTCGTTCATTTCACCCCTCCACTTTTCCCCGCTTCCTGTTGCGCCCTGCAAATGCAAATTTCCAGCGGCAAATCCGCCTCCGATACGCGAACCCCCTACTCAAACCCTGATACTGAACATTAGTTCAGTAAACCTAACTCAAGCAATATGAATGCGTTGTCTCAAATACCCCGACAGCACTGACGATATCATCTATAAAGATACTATATTATATCATCTATGTAATATATATAACTAACCTGTAAAGAAAGGATACACTATAACTGCGACACAGTCCGACACCCTGGCACACTCTTCCCCCGCTATTTCCCCCTTGTTTCCACCCTGTTTTCGTGCTATTTCCTTTGTCCTTCTTGTCCCTCATGTTCCTTCCCCATTCCCCGTCCATGCCCTCGATCCAGGGAACCGATCCGCACCCCTGCCCCCTATCCTTGATTTCGATCCTCACACCTTCTCTCCTGTCCCCCTTCTCCACTTCGTCCATGACTCCACTCGAACCATCCGGCAACTTGACCCCATGGAGCCGGGCATTCCATCGGGGGCTGTTCCAATCTTCAAGGAACCGAGCGGACCGGGGGACCGATGGCAGGACACGGTGAAACGATCAGCGGCGCGGTGGTCTCACCACTTCCGTGGGAACCCGGTTCCGGTGGTATCCGTTCGGACAGGTGCGTTTTCTTTCTGGGGGAGTATCTCAGGTCATCCGGCGGGAGATCGTGTCACTAATGCTTCATATCGCGCTGGAATCACCTTCCTGGACGTGGGACCGATGGGGTCCGTTCCATCCGTCCGGCAACGGGAACCATCCGAGCGGTTCCATGCATCACCTTCCAGGTGTTCCCCACGGGAATTGGGACCGGGCCGGAAATGGACTGGAAAACGGTCTGACTTTTGTTCTGATAGTCACTTATCAGTCACTTGGTGGAATTCTTCAACGCGAGTGAAGTACGTAAGTCCAATGTGTTCAGTAAGCGGGAGACGGGTCTCGAACCCGCTACCCTCAGCTTGGAAGGCTGATGCTCTGCCAAATGAGCTACTCCCGCGATCATGTGCGGTCAACCAAATCCCGGCCCTGGAATTTCACGAGCGGTTCCGGTTCTCGGAACGGTTTATACTAGAGCCATGCCGAATCCTGTCAACCGAAGCCGCACTTTGGCTTTCGCCCTGCGAGGCAGTGTCGGTTGTCATGCCCGTAAAATGAACGGTCGCGCATCAGCCCAGGTTGACAACCAGGAATCCGCCCTGGATTAACGCGCGAACGCAAATCGCCACACCCAACAGGGTGATCAACACCGCTGCCACAATCGGCATTCCCAACCGGAAGAACACTCGTGCGCTGCCCTCCTTGCGCTTGAAACGTTCGTCGAACCATCGAAAAAAACGGTCCAGCAGCGTCTTACACAACACCATGGAAATCCCCACCACGATCAGCACCGCCGCCAACCCCACACTGAAAGAGATAATCAGTGTTACCCCCAACGCCAGTTTTCCATACCCCGCCCCGATCAGAAAGACAATCACAGCCCCCAAACACGGGACCATGCCGCCGGTGATCCCCAAGACCAGCAAATCCCACCAGCTCGCATCCGTCGAGATTTCATGCGTATGCGGATGGTCTGACCGCCCATGCGCGTGAGAATGCGCGTGGTCGTGCCCGTGATCCTCACCCGCAGCGTGGACATGAGCATGTGGCTGCGTACCGTGATGATGAATGTCGATGACCGGTGCCCCTGAAATCTCTGCCATCGCCTTTGTGAGGTAATAGGTTCGGACACGTTTTACAATCATTGGAAACCCGATACTGATCACCATCAAGCCGCTCGCAACCTGCAAAAAGACGGTCGCCTTGGGAGTCAGAACACCGGAGGTCAGAGTCATTGCAATGATGCCGACCGCCAGAACGACAAACACATGACTCAAGGTCACGATGATCCCCAAATACACTGCCTGAACCAGTCCCCTCCAGAGTTGTCCCTGCGTTCCCACGAGATATGCCGCAACGATTGTTTTCCCATGCCCTGGCGATAAGGCATGTGCGGCTCCGTACATCATGGACAGCAAAATCATCACAAGCAGCGCGGTCGAACCGACATTCTCGCGGTGAATGAGTTCCGAGAATTTCTTTTCGGCCTCGCCCAGTCTCTGGGACGCCATGGAAGTATCGGGTATAGGCTGTGTCGCGCCGGTCGGAGGAGAAGCGACAGCACGATCTTCCGTGGGGATCGGCACGGCCTGGCGAGGTTTCACCGGGCTGCTGGGCGGAACAACGGTAAGGTCCTGCGCAAGTTTGATATGAAATATGTGGTAAATCCCCTCCGAATCCGGGAGAAGCGGCTCTCTCGGAACCAGGTCAAAAGGCAAATAAGGATCGAGCGCAGAGAATTGCGTGGGCAGAGCATTGTAATCGCTCGAAGGCTGTCCGGTCTTCTTGACTGTGAAACGAACATCTCGCGTATCTACAAAGAACCAGGATTGCTCGAAATCGGAAACCGGGCGGGCGATGCCGGTTCCCGGATCGGGCACAAACCCGACATCCGAAACTGCGTATTCCGGCGACCATAACAGGCGAACATAACATCTTCCGAATCGGTCGGCATAAGTTTGATTCTCGAAGTGAAATTCTTTTCCATCCGCCGTTGCAGGAAATATCGCTTCAAGCCGCAAGATGAATTGGAGGCAAGTGACACGCGCCACACCCTGCGACATGCGCGGCGTGTAGCCTTTCAGTTGAAAGGGAATTCTCTCCTCGCCGACAGTGAGATGATAATTCGGGACAATCGTCTCGACTAATGCATCCAGGTGGGGATTCAATTCGGTCGGTGGGACGATACGGTCTTCATTCGCATCGATAATCGAGAACTGCTCGAATGATGGTACTTCGGCATAATCTACCAGGGCATGATAAACGATCTTGTCGCCGACCAGTTCGAGTACTACCGTCTGGTTCAATGTAAAATTCCCCATGGGATGCGCGGGGGCCAGGGAGGGGAGAAAGAAGAAAAATAGTATATACGGCGCTTTGTGCTTCAGCATAATATGTGCGATGACATGTTGGCTACAGACCGGCTGCTTTGGCCAGGTTCAGCATTTCGTCCATCATCTCCTTGAATTTCGGACACTTGGTGTAGACAAGACCCGGATCGAGCTTGCTGAAAAGGCCCTTTCCATCAACCGGCTTTATGTATCTCTTGCGCCTCCATATCTCATAGATCCCATCCAAGAGTCTCGCCGGAGGTTTGTGAAAATTGACCTCTTCTGGTTGTCGATGTTCCTTCTTCAGAACATTTTGCACTGCGAGAGGGAAAATACTTGGATCGCTCAATAGCCACGCCTCGATCTCATGAACCGCGAAGAACTGCCGGAATCTCTCGTGATCGACCCTGCGTTCCAAATCTGCTTTTGCCCACTGATATCGGCTTTCCGCATCTTTCTTGTCATCAGGAAAGTCGGGGCCATAAAGATCCAGCAAGCCAATTACCGCGATCACATCACTCTGCTTAAGATATATCCCCGCTTTCAAAGGAGATTTCCTGATCAGAGCCTTGCATCCATCGAATTTGACCGGATCGATCCCGACGCATCTGTTCAATCTCGGATCAAGCCATCGCTTCAAGAATGTCGGAAGCGCAGTGCGTTCTGTTTCCCCTTCAACAAACAAGATGAATTTCATCCGAAATTCTCCAATTCTCCCGACTCAAAGAGCTCACCCAGGGAATAATGCTCCAACCAGTCTTTCAACGCCTCATTATCCAGAGTATTCAACACTGTTTCCCCGTCCCGCCATTGGACAATCGTGGTTGTCGGCTTGGTTTCCCTGAAGGCGCTCAGGAATTGCGGGGAATGCGTGGTGAGAATCACTTGGCAATGTCTCGATGCCTCTACAGCATATTCAGCGATAATCGGGAGCATAGACGGATGCAAACCTGTCTCCGGTTCGTCGATGGCAATCAAAGGCGCACGTTTCATAAGAACTGCCAACAGGAACAGAAAACGAAGGGTCCCGTCGGACAGGTCCGATGCGGGAATCTGGCGTTTGAGGGACTTCCATGCTACGCGAAGCTGGATTCTCCTGTCCGATGCAGGTGGAAAAACGAGACCCTTGTAGTCATCGCCAAATGCCGCACACATGGCGGCATCAATATCATCTCTGACATCGGATTGACCCTCATACAGCGTATGTAACACGGAGACCAGATTCTCTCCACTTGGAGATACCCGTTCTTCCAGCTGCGTGATTGCCGGCTGCCGAATTGGCGAATTACTCCCCAGATACACATCATGATAAATCCGATTGGCAGCCAAATACTTCTGGAAAACATATACATACTTATTAACGCCAAAAAGAAACGGCCCTGCACTGGAGGAAAGAAGCGTCTCTTCTTCGTTTATGGATTCAGCATGAGCGATGAGCTGTCTTTGATTTTCATCGAATATGTGGCCCTTTTGTCCGATTCGCTCCAAGAGTTTGAAGGGTTCCTCCTCTTCGCCTATTCTCACACGATAATACTTGCCGAGCAATTCCCTCTTAATACAATACAAACCCAGATCCCAAGGTCGCTCAATCTGCATCTCATATGTTAGACTGTCTTTTTCGGGATCGCGGTGTTCCTCAAGTGGAGAATACCGAATGGAAAATCGGAAACCATCAGCTGACCCGTCATAGAGAATTGGCTCCATACCGCCGTGTCGTCTTATATGCTCTCCCAATCGGCCCTGTGCCGAAGCGGAAATCATGTCAAGGGCATGAAGGACATTCGATTTCCCCGATGCGTTCGGTCCGATCAATATATTGAGATCGGCCGGTTTCCAGGAGATATTTTTGAGTGAACGGAACCCTTGAACGTCTAACTGAAGGATTTTCATGGTCCGCCTCCGGTGTATTCAAAGGCGCTCATTGTTGGTAGTGAGGGCGGAATTCGATAAAGGCACCGAATGTCCGCCCTCACGTGTCTCACAACCGGAACCACAATCCGGTTCTACGCATGGATATACGTCTCCCACTCCAGACCGGGGAGATCGCGGAGGTCTTCTTCTTCCTCCATGGCGATGCGGATGTCCTTGAACCCGCAGAACCGTCGAAGGTCCGGGTAATGATTCCCGTAAAAGATCACCCGATGCAGCCCGCACGAGTAGTTGCTGAGAATTTTCTGTGCGTTCTTGACCTGGGTAACGATTTTGGTTTTGCAGCCACGGTCGGAATCGGGGCTGTCGATAATCGTGCCCGTCGAGTACAGCATGATGTCGTTGTTAATCAGGCGGGCCAGAGTCATCGGTTGACCTTTGCGCATTCTGACCTGGAGGGAGACGCTTGCTCCGTCCTCATGGTGGCATCGAATGTCATACCGGCACTGCTCCCCATCGATCCCGTCCATCATGATCGGCGCAACACAATGCGCGTGAATGATCGTATTGTTGGAAAGGTCAACTACCGGGTCGCTGATAAAGCCGGGTTTGCCGGTCAGGTACATGAAGATCAAGTGAGTAATGGTAGACTTGATATCCGCCTCGCACACTCCGCCAAGCCCGATCCCGCAGAGACGGGAAAATCCGAGGCATGGATACTCGTATCCTTTCTGAACCAATCCCATGCCCAGACAGTTAATCGTGATCGCATCGGCTCCCTCCTGCTCCAGAAGGTCTTTCATAGCGAAATACATCTTGGATGCGCCGAATATCTGCTCTTTAGTCGGCTCCATGACTTTTTCCGCTTCGCGAATCCATCGTTCGGCGTCTTCTTTTGCCAGGGATTCGTCTACCTTGTCGTGACATGCTTTCAGATCATCGAGGTAGATCGTTTTAATAACGGTTCCGAATTTACTCTGAATACTCTCGGCATACGCCGGATCGATTTCCTTGCCCATGAGGAAGAGCACTTTGGCTTCTTTCATGCGGTGGATGGCGCGAATGGGCCGAACCGCATCTTCCAGATCGCTGAAGTCGCTGCTCGGCAGGATGTCGATCTTCATCCCTTTCCGCTGCATCGGGGCAATGGTGTGCCATTCATGTCCCGCATAAGGCGTTGTAAACACCATCACGGGAACATTCAGTTCCGTAAGTTTGTGAAGATGCCCGCCGGTCCCGAGCGCCATGTGAATGGCCAGGACACCGTCCACATCCTTGAATTTTTCCATCACTCCCGGCATCTGGTCCTGCGAATAGACCAGGCCGCCCTCGACAAACTCGATATCCGCCAGCGCGGGGGCAAGTTTGGTGAATTCGGCTTCAAACGTCTGCACCTCCTTATCGAGATCGAGA
>JAKPYU010000227.1 GCA_029568995.1 Candidatus Omnitrophota bacterium
AAATTCCGGTTGAGATCGTTCAAAGACCGGCGAACGGGTTGACCGATGAGGCGGTTGTTTCTATTGTCGTGTCACAGGCAGGAAGTCTGTGCTGTGATTCCCTCACCCCAACCCTCTCCCGGAGGGAGAGGGAGAAGAGGAATTCTTCTGGGGGGAGACAAGAGGGCAGACGGGGGGTGAGGAAGCGATCACAGCGGAATAAGGACCCTGGATACAACCACAATGGACTCAAATCCCCCGTTCGACCTCATGGAATACGTCAACCGACGAAGAGATCTGGTGGACGCACATTTGTTCTCGTACATACCGCCGTGCGAGGGTCCTGCGTCGCCGCTGTTTGAGGCGATGCACTATACACTCAAGGCGGGTGGGAAACGTCTTCGCCCGATCTGTGTGCTTGCGGGAGCGGATTTTGCGCTGGGGCTGGAACCGGCGGAGATTGAGCGGGGGGGATGGGCGGGCGACCGCGATCCCGCCCTGGCAGAAGCGCTTCTTCGTGCCGCCTGCGCGGTGGAAATGATCCACACGTATTCGCTGATCCACGATGACCTTCCCTGCATGGATGATGATGACCTTCGGCGTGGCTTGGCAACCTGCCACAAGGTATACGGCGAAGCCATCGCCCTGCTTGCGGGGGATGCCCTGCTGACCCATGCGTTTTTTGTCATCGGGCAGATCGGCGGTTCCCTGAAAGAGCGGGCGCTGGATGCGGTCCACGAGCTGGCGGACGGCAGCGGAGCTGAGGGCATGGTGGCGGGGCAGGCGGTGGACCTGATCTCCGAGCGGATGGGCGGGGGGACGGAAAGCCACCTGGAGTTCATCCATCGTCGCAAAACCGCCGCGCTGTTTCGGGCGTCTCTCACCATGGGGGGTATTCTCGCCGGTGGCAGCGAGCATGACCTTGAGACCCTTCGATCCGTTGGAGAAATTGTCGGTTTGATCTTCCAGGTAACGGATGATATCCTGGATGTGGAAGGCACCGAGGAAGAACTCGGGAAGACAACGGGCCGGGATGCGGAGTTGGGCAAATTGACCTATCCGGGACTGCTTGGACTGGAAACGGCTCGTCGGCGATCATCCGAATTACTCTCGAAAGCCGAAGATATCCTCCAAACCTGCGGTCCGAGAGGAATCCCCCTGAGTGTTCTGGCTGCCAAAATCACCCAGCGGCGGAATTGACGCAGGTTTTGGATTCCATAGAGCGTACCCATGCAAACCATCGCCGAACGCACAAAATCTCCGGAGGAAATCGCTCCTCTCAAGGGACAAGACCTGCTTGCCACGATCCATTCTCCCACGGATGTCAAGGCGCTGTCGGTTGAACAACTGCCGGACCTGGCGGAAGCCATCCGGGAGTTCTTGATCGACTCCGTATCGAAAACCGGCGGGCATCTCGCCCCCAACCTGGGGACAGTGGAATTGACCATCGCGCTGCACCGCGTTTTCAACAGCCTGGAAGACAAGATTGTCTGGGATGTCGGCGCACAGGCTTATCCCCACAAGATTCTCACCGGACGTCGGGAGCAATTCCACACGCTTCGCAAGTTCCATGGAATCAGCGGCTTCCCGCGTCGCTCCGAGAGTCCCCACGACCATTTCGGGACGGGGCATTCCAGCACTTCCATTTCCGTGGCGCTGGGCATGGCCCTGGCGCGGGACCTGAAAGGCGAAACGTGCAATGTGATGGCGGCGATCGGCGATGGCGGGCTGACCGGGGGAGTTGCGCTGGAGGGATTGAACCACGCAGGACGCCTGGATACGAATTTCCTGGTGATTCTGAACGATAACGCAATGGCGATTTCGCCCAACCTGGGCGGCTGGGCGAGCTACCTGAACCGGATTATCACCGGCCAGGTCTATAACCGTTTCAGCGAGGAATTGGAGAAAATCCTTCTTCGGATACCGGCCATCGGTGAATGGGTGCAGAAAGGCGCTCTGAAACTGGCCGAGGTTTGCAAGGGCCTGATGATTCCCGGATTGCTGTTTGAGGAACTGGGATTTCGATATTTCGGGCCGATTGACGGTCACGATTTGAAGGCTCTTGTCGACACATTTGAGAATGTGCGCCAGCTGAAAGGCCCCATCCTGGTCCATGTCCTGACCGAGAAAGGGCGTGGATACAAACCGGCGGAGAGCGACCCGACCACCTATCATGGCCTGTCGGCGTTCGACCGAGTGACCGGACAGATTGTCAAACGGCCCGGCTGGACCTATACCTCGGTGTTCGGCAAGACGGTGTGCCGCATGGCGGAGAAGAATCCCGATGTCACCGCGATTACCGCCGCGATGGCTCCGGGAACTGGGCTGGTGGAGTTTTCCGAGCGATTCCCGGAGCGGTTCTTTGATGTCGCCATTGCGGAGCAACACGCGGTGGATCTGGCCGCCGGTCTCGCGGTAAACGGTAAACGGCCCGTTGTGGCGATCTATTCCACCTTTCTCCAGAGGGCATTTGACCAGGTTTACCATGATGTCTGTATCGAAAACCTGCCGGTCATTTTTGCCATGGACCGCGCCGGTGTGATCGGAGCCGATGGAGCGACTCACCAGGGGTTGTACGATATCGCTTTTCTGCGCAGTATGCCGAACATGGTGCTTTGCGCTCCATCGAACGAACGGGAGCTGGTGCAGATGCTCTGGACCGGCTTAGCGCACAATGGCCCGTTTGCGGTGCGCTATCCGAGAATTTTTGGGACAGGTGTCGCGTGGGAGCCGGAGGAACCGCCGCTGCCGATTGGGAAAGGGGATGTTTTACACGAAGGGACCCGGCTTGCGATTCTCGCCCTAGGTACGATGGTGGAATTTGCGCGGGAGACTGCCGCTCTGCTGGCCTCCAGCGGCCTGGACCCCACGGTAGTCAATATGCGGTTTGTCAAGCCGCTGGATCGGGACCTGCTGAGGCAGTTGGCGCAGACGCACACGCATTTTGTGACGTACGAGGATCATGTACTGGATGGAGGATTCGGCGGTGCGGTGTGCGAGGCGCTTGAGGATGAGGGCCTGCACGATATTTCGGTGATGCGGCTTGGACTCCCAGACCGTGTGATCGAACATGGTTCACGCGAGGAGATTTTCGGTGAGTATGGGCTTCTGCCGAGCCAGGTCGCGCCACGGGTGAGCCGGTTTGTGCTGAATGCAAGATTCGCGTACTGAATCAATTAAGAATTAAGAATTAAAGAACTATCGCAGACAAGTTCCCTCTCCCTCCGGGAGAGGGTGAGGGAGTTCATAACTTTTTATTCTGCCAACTTGAAATGTGATTCCCATGGAAATCGGACAGCCTCTATGCACAACATTCCCACTCTAAAATCGGTATTCTACTTTACAGCCATTCTCTACTTCATCGCCGGAACATTCCATGTCTTGGCAGAGGATGCAGTGCCGGACGATATAAAACGTATCCAGGATCTCCTGGTCGAGCGAAACTGGCATTCTCCGCGAACGATGATGATGGGGGAGGATAACACGCTCGTAATCCATCCGGCAGAAAAACTACCGGAATCCGATCTGTCCTCATTCTATAGAGATGTCCTGCCGCAGGTTCCTGATGTGTTTGCCCGTCGGCCACCATTTCGTATATTCGAGCGAAAGATTGCGGGGATTACGCTTGTTCGTTCCATGCGTCACATCGGATCGGGATCGGACACGATCCAGCATTTCAGAACGGTGATTCATTGCCCGGACAGGGCTTGTGCGGTTTTCGATGAAGCCGTCCCTTCGGCAAGCGGTGCATACGTGTCGGGTCCTGTATGGCATTTCAAGGCGGAAGCGGAGAAGATCCAGAATGCGACCGGGATTACCGTTGGAATCAAGGTGGTGGATTTCGCCATGTTCACGGTGGGTCGTGACGATCTCATGCAGCCTGAGGTTGTCCGGGACACCGACCTAAAACCAAGGGAGGCGAAATCGCACGTCCTTTTTCCGGATGTACAAGATATGAATCCGGGCGAGTCGTATCAGAGCGCGTGTGTTTTTCTCCCGATTCAGCGGGCAGGGAACTTCCAGGCACAACCGTTACGCATGGAGAATCGGTTGACCGGATTTGCGTTCCTGGACGGCGAAAATGCGCTGTTCTTCGGTTCAGGACATGAGGGAGAAGCAACGGACTACGGCCCCATTCGCACCGATGCGGCCTGCTTCTTCGCGGGAACGGTCAACCAGACTGTGTACATCCATTTTTTGCAGGCGAAGGCAATCAGCATGATTTCCGACGCAATGGTGTGTGAGATACGCCTGGATGGAAGCGTGTTGCCACTGGATGCTTGGAAGATGAACAATGGGCGTGTGGAGATCTCCTGGGGATCGCCCCGGTCGGGGGTATTGGCGATTGTCACGGTTGCGCCGTTTGTCCCGGGAAAATAGCATCGCCTGAGAAAGGCCCCCTTATTTTCTTCTCTCCCGTTCCTTCCTTCCCTTTTCCCGAATCCGTTCCACTTTTTCCATCGCTCCGAAACCGGAACCGAGCGAGCCGGTCTGTTCCAACTCGATGATCTTGTCCCGGTAGATGGCGGCCCGTTCGAATTCGAGATTTTTCGCGGCTTCCACCATCCGCCGCTTCAGTTCGGCAACCGCTTCTTTCACACTCTTGCCTTTCAGTTCAAACGCGTCACCGATCTGGAACAGTAACTCCGAAGTCTCCCGTTTCTTTGCGGAACGGGTTTCCAGCATGGAGCGGATTTCTTTCCGAATACTTTGCGGAATAATGCCATGTTGTTCGTTGAACTCCAGTTGGAGATTGCGGCGGCGGTTCATTTCGGCGATGGCTCGTTTCATGGAGCCGGTCGGTTCATCCGCGTACATAATGACCTCACCGGCTACATTCCGCGCCGCACGTCCGCAGGTCTGGATCAGCGACCGCTCATCGCGCAGAAATCCTTCTTTATCGGCATCCAGAATCGCAACTAATGAAACCTCCGGCAGATCTAGACCTTCGCGAAGCAGGTTGACTCCTACAACTACATCGAACTCGCCGGACCGAAGTCCTTCCAGGATCTCTACCCGTTCGATGGTATCTACCTGGAAATGCAGGTAATGGACTTTAATTCCCAGGTCGGAGAGATAATTCGACAGGTCCTCGGCCATGCGCTTGGTAAGTGTAGTGACTAACGTCCGCTCGCCTCGTCCGATACGTTCCTGAATCCGCCCGATAAGATCGTCCACCTGGTTGGTTGCGGGACGAACCGTTACCATCGGATCGACCAGGCCGGTGGGACGGATGATTTGCTCGACGATCTGCCCGCTGCATTGCAGCTCTATATCCGCCGGTGTCGCGGAAGTAAAGATCGCCTGGTTGATCGAGTTCCAGAACTCCTCGAAGTTCAGGGGACGGTTGTCTAAGGCGGAAGGCAGCCGGAATCCATACTCCACCAGGGTTTCCTTGCGGCTTCGGTCGCCGCCGGACATTCCGCGAACCTGGGGCAGCATGATGTGGGATTCATCAACGATCATCAGGTAGTCATCCGGGAAATAGTCGATTAGCGTATGGGGTGGTTCGCCGGGCGCACGGCTATCCAAATGTCGGGAGTAATTCTCGATTCCATGGCACATTCCCATTTCCTGGAGGCATTCCAGATCATACATGGTCCGCTGCTCCAGCCTTTGCGCTTCCACGAGTTTTCCCTGTTGATTCAGCTCGATCAGCCGCTCGCGGAGTTCCACGCGGACGGTTTCAATGGCCCTCATCAGCCGTTCCGGGGCTGTGACATAGTGCCGCGCGGGATAAATCGTGATTCGGCTGTGTTCGCCCATTACCTCGCCGGTCACCGGGTGGATTTCGAGAATCCGCTCGACGTCATCTCCCCACAGTTCCAC
Source organism: Candidatus Omnitrophota bacterium (assembly GCA_029568995.1). GTDB lineage: Bacteria > Hinthialibacterota > Hinthialibacteria > Hinthialibacterales > JAKPRU01 > JAKPRU01. Next base: position 5,809 of record JAKPYU010000227.1, read on the forward strand.
CCGGTACGGATGCTCCCCGTATCCGGGAAAGACTTCCACGACATCACCCCGCACCCGAAAGGTCCCGCGATGGAAATCCATGTCATTCCGGTTGTACTGAAGGTCCACGAGTTTCCGCAGCATTTTCTGACGAGGGGTTGTTTGTCCGGTCGCGATAGGCAGGATCATTTCCTGGTAGTCCTCCGGCGATCCCAGGCCGTAAATGCTCGACACGGAGGCCACGATAATCGTGTCGCGGCGCTCCATGAGATTCGTGGTTGCCTCAAGGCGCAGTCTCTCGATTTCATCGTTGATTGTGATTTCTTTCTCGATGTACGTATCCGTCTTGGGGAGATAGGCCTCCGGCTGGTAGAAGTCGTAGTATGAGACAAAATATCCGACGGCATTTTCAGGGAAGAATTCACTGAATTCACTGTACAGTTGCGCCGCCAGAACCTTGTTATGGGAGACGACCAGGGTGGGGCGGTTGATCCGGGCGATGACGTTCGCCATGGTGAAAGTCTTGCCGCTGCCGGTCACACCGACCAGGGTCTGGAACTTGTGACGCTGCTCAAGCCCGGCCACCAGCTGCTCGATGGCTTTCGGTTGGTCGCCTTTCGGTTCGAAATCGGCGACCAGTTTGAAAGGAATATCGCGCGGCTCGGCCGATTTCTGCCGTTCCGCACCTTCTGCGAGGGCCATCACTTTGTCGCGTCTCATCCGATTCTTCACTCTCCTACGAAAATCTCGCTCTGAACCGTCATTGCGAGCATCCGACCGGCGGGGCCGGTGATTGGGAAAAGAAAGCCTGGCCTCGCGGGGCCGTGCCCGGTCCCGTCATCGCGAGGAGCAGCCCGGAGTCTGCGAAGGGCCGCGAC
>JAKPYU010000269.1 GCA_029568995.1 Candidatus Omnitrophota bacterium
ATCCTCTCCTCGAGTGCGTAGGACCAGACGGGCACACGGCCGTGTGCCCCTACGGTCGCCGATCAGTGATCGGTAGTCGGTAATCCGCAATCCGCAATCCGCAATCCGCAATCCGCAATCCGCAATCCGCAATCCGCAATCCGCAATCCGCAATCCGCAATCCACAATCCGCAATCCACAATCCGCAATCGCTACACCCGGTACCGGTTCGGAAGCATGAGCAAAACGACCGAGAATATCAAGAACCAGCCGATCAACACAAACGGTCCGTATTGGGGAGTCAGAACACTCAGATAAAGAAGCGCATTTTCCCGCCGACCGAGCGGCTCGGCACTGGCGGTCCGTTCTGCGATCCGGTCCGGCACAATCATCGAAAGATAGAAATAAGATCCCAGGACGTCTGTTGTCACCAGCAGAAGCACCAGAAACGGTACTAACACCCTCCTGGATCTACGGTTACATTCCGGGCACCGGGACAAATTGAAGATTTGCCACCATTGCCAGACCGCCCAGATCGGAAGCCATAGCCCCAGCGTCAGAACAACCGCAAGCAGGTTCCAACGCTCAGGCGGCAGTGAGCCTTCCTTCTGGAAAGTGGACCCACAGCGAGAGCATGTGAATTCGTAGGTTTCCATGATGGTTCCCACTGAAGAATCTGCGGATATGATACCGGAATGATCCCGGTTCTCCAGATCGTCAAACCATAATTTTTGAAGAAGGAGAATCTTTTTTCTTGACATACGTTCCGGGATCTCGTACTGTAGAATCCCGACCTGAGGTTTTCTTCCACGGTTCTCGGTTTCTATCGGACATTCCTTGTGGAATGCACTTACGGGCAGGCGAAGATCTGCGCCACACGAGCGCTCAAAGGTTGAGGGAAATGGCCATCGACACAAAATTCATCTTCGTCACCGGTGGGGTCTGTTCATCGCTCGGAAAAGGAATCGCCTGCGCCTCTCTCGGCTGTCTTCTCGAAGCCCGCGACATCAAAGTCGTCCTCCAGAAACTGGACCCCTACATCAATGTGGATCCCGGCACAATGAGTCCCTATCAGCACGGGGAGGTCTATGTGACCGATGACGGCGCGGAGACCGATCTCGATCTGGGGCATTACGAGCGTTTCACCAACAGCTACGTTGGTCGTGCCAGCAGCGTGTCCACCGGCCAGATCTACGAGGCGGTTATCGCACGGGAGCGCCACGGCGGATACCTGGGGAAGACGGTCCAGATGATTCCTCATATTACCGATGAGATCAAAAGCCGCATCCAGGGGCTGGCCGACTCGGTGGAGGCCGACGTTCAGATCGTGGAGATCGGTGGTACGGTCGGCGATATCGAGGGGTATCCGTTCCTGGAGGCCATCCGGCAGATTGCATGGGAGCGCGGCAAGCGCTTCACCATGTATATTCATTTGACCCTCGTGCCGCATATCGTGGTGGCGGGCGAGTACAAGACCAAGCCCACTCAGCACAGCGTCGGGAAGCTCCGTGAAATCGGTATCCAGCCGGATATTCT
>JAKPYU010000278.1 GCA_029568995.1 Candidatus Omnitrophota bacterium
GTGCGGTGACGATAAGACAGTTACTGACACATACCTCTGGGCTTTCGTCACATTCAGCCTACTATGAAATGGCGGAAGACAAGGAAGAAATGCTCCGCATGATATGCGAGCAGGAGCTGGATGTACCTGCCGGTTATCAGCGTGTCTACAGCGATATCGGCTTCATCGTCCTGGGGGAGATTGTTGAGAAGGTATCTGGAACAAGACTGGATCGGTTTGCGAAGGAAAGGATCTTTAAGCCGCTGAAGATGAACGATACATGCTTTTGTCCTGGGAGGAAGGCTCGAGTTCGTTGCGCTGCAACGGAATATTCTGAAATATTGCATAAATTCATGATCGGGGAGGTACATGACGAGAATGCGTATGCACTTGGGGGAATTGCCGGTCATGCCGGTCTGTTCTCAACGGTAGACGATCTTGCCGTATTCTGTCAGATGTTGCTGAATGGCGGTGCGTATGGAGACGTGCGTATTTTACGCGCTGAGACAATCGAGGAAATGCTGACATCGCAAATATCTATCGAGGCTATGGAAAGGGGATCGGCATTCCTTCAGGGAAGGAGACAACTGCTCGGATGGTGGTCCATGGGACCGACAGCGGAGGTAACAGCACTCGGGGGGCTGCCATCGGAACGCGCTTATGGACATACGGGATTCACGGGAACGAGTATCTGGATCGATCCGGAGCACAAGATGATCGCGATCCTCCTGACAAATGCGATTCATCCAAAGCGCGATACATGTAACCGGGAAAGGGTACGGAGAGCCTTCTATTCGTCAATATGGAGCGCGATGGGGATGCAGTCTCAGGGGAAGTAGCGAGGGATTCGGCGGAGATCGGTATGCAAGACTGATTGAAACGGAGATACAGGATGCAAAGCGAGGAGCAAGGAATCAGAATTCGGGTTGCCGTTGCGATTGTCGATTCGAACAAGATATTATTGGTACAGCATGAGAAGTACGGCCGTGAATATTGGCTTTTGCCGGGAGGTGGCGTGAAATATGGGGAGACTATGAAAGCGGCAGCTCAGCGGGAATTGATGGAAGAAACGGGATACGAAGTAGAGGTGGGGAGTCTATTCATGGTTTCGGAATCGATTCCCCCGGATTTGCATCGGCATGTCATCAACGTGTATTATTGGGGACGGGTTGTATCGGGCAGTCTGAATGTCACGCAGGACAGGGTTCTGCGGGATGCGCAGTGGATTGACTTGGCAGACTTGCCGCATCTGACGATCTATCCTGCGGTTGGGCGCGAAATAATTGCCGCCATCGAAACGGGTTCAGTTCCGCAGCTGAGCATCGGCAACCGCTGGGAGTGATGGCGACTCGTCGGATGAATCCGCAAGAAGTCGTGCAAGATCGGGTCGGCCGGTCAGGCGCGCCGTAATCGTTCGACCGAGGAATTGCTCTCCTCCGTCGGCCAGCGGGGCGACTTGGTCTTTTGCGGTGATCTCAATTCGCGATTGACTTGTCCCTGCTTCACGCGCGCTCCGGAGAATCGCATCGCTCAATCCACGCACGGCGTAGGCCTGTGCTTCTTCAAAATCGCTGAATACAGGAGAATCGACCAGTCCATAGAGGTTATACGTCCCATCCGGTGTCGGGGAGATGCGTACATGTTTCTGGACAAGCACGGAACTTGTAATTGCCCCGATGGCATTGGCTACATCCGCATCGGGCGGAATAATGGCATCGGTCTCGAGAATGCGGGCAACCTGTGGAAGGAAATGGTGTACAGGAGCGCCGATACCGATCAGCGGATGTTTCAGCCGTATACGCGCATGGTAGTCGGAATCTCCACCGCGCATCAAATTCTGCAGCAGGGCGGTAGTTGACGGGGATTTGTCCATGTCGTCTACATTGCACGTCCCGGCCATCTCCCTCTTAAGAATCTCAATGGTCAGTTGGCTGATGAATTGGTCGAGAACAGTGGGGACAAATTCCCGTACATCGACTTGCGCGAGACGGCAGTGTATTTCACAAAAGCGATGAGCCGCGAGACGGTTCCATAGATGCATCTTGTCGTCAATATGCAACAAATCGGTGGGAGTGAGTCCGCATCGCTGAATTACGTACTGCTCCTCCAGCCGTTCGAGAGGCACAGGACGAAACGGGTCTCCGGTCAGACGGAAAGAAAGCTCCTGAATCGAGTGTGGACGTTCGGAGAGGATGTCGAACATCCGTGCTTCCATCTCGGTGAATCGGAAATCGGGTTTGCGACCGTTCAGGGCAATGATGGCCAGGCGATCGGTGGATCGGTCAAATGAGTCGAGATGCTGTTCGATCCAATCGAATGCTTTCTCTATATTTGTGTCCTGGTCGCCAAGCCAGGAAATGGGGGCAACACGGCGGGGACCGATTCGAATCTCCTGCCTGTGATAGCCGATCAGACTATCTCCTCCGAGTCCGAAGGTGCGCATATCGAGTGCCTTGACATGAGTTCGCCAGCCGCCGACTGTTGCGCCTGTTTCGGATGTCTCAACGATGCCGTTCCGAATCATCGCGGTGTCGGTAGTTGTTCCGCCGATGTCTACCACGATTGCCCGGTCGGCTTGGGAGAGGAATCGAGCGCCTGCCACACTTGCGGCCGGTCCTGAAAGGACGGTCTCGATAGGCCGTTGTCGGGCTGCTCGAGCACTCATCAGAGAGCCGTCGCTGCGCACCACCATCACAGGAGCGGAAATGGAATAATGTGCCAGTGAGATCTGTACCTGATCGATGAGCGCCTCCAGAAGAGGAATAATCCGGGCGTTTAACGCAGCCGTCTGCGCACGGATTCGATAATTCAGCAGATCGGACACGTCATCGCCACAGGTCACGTTCATTCCGGTCTCTTCTCGGATAATGCCTTTCACCTGCAATTCATGTGTCGGATTGGAATCGCTGGCAAATCCTGCCACGGCGAACGCGCCGACATGATCCTGCTCGATCATTCGACGGATAATTTCGCGTACTTGATCGGGATTAACCGGCGAGATTTCCGTACCGTCAAAATCCATCCTTCCGTCGATAACGCTGATCGGGCGATGAGGAATATCCGACGGATCGAACAGGCCATAGGGCGGCATGATCAGTAGACCGACCTTTTGCCCCCGCCCTTCCACAATAGCGTTTGTCGCCAGTGTTGTGGAAAGAGAGACCAGGTCGACCTGAGGCAATAACGTCGCATCGAATTTAGAAAGTGCATGTTGAATACCGACAGTAAAGTCCCATTTTGTGGTCAGGGCCTTGGCCTTCTGAATTACTTGATTTGATTCAAAACGAAAAATCACCGCGTCCGTGTATGTTCCGCCCGCATCAATTCCCAAACCGAGGGTCATCGGGGACGCCGCCTCGGTACTCTGCTCCGTTTCAGTAGAGGAGGATATGGAGAGAAAGCATTCGGGAAGAGCCATGCCGGTGCTGAATGGGGAGACAACCTGGAGTGTTTCTGTAACGCCATGATAGACGGTCTCGTGATGTGGGGGAACAATTAACACTTCATCGCTTGATGTGTTATCCAGAAGTAGTCGGTGCAGGAGATGGTGAGTTCCGGCCAATTCTTCGTATGTCCAGCCGAACTCGCGTGCCATGTTCCGAGCGATATCCGCATATTTTCGTCTGTGGCCGCCAACGCCGGTTTCAATAAATGCCGCGCGCCGGTAATTACGTTGCCAGCTGTCCAGAAAATGACGGATGGCCTCGGCGTTTTCCGAGCCGTATTTCTTAACGATCTCGTCGAGATCGAGAATCCGGGATCCGCATTGAAGGGGATCCGTCTGTTTCATGGAGTCGGGGAGCACTTTTTCATCTACCCATCCGGCGGAGATATAGTATGTGCCGGGACACTTGCGGAACTGCTCCCGATAGGCACGATCGGAGCCGAGAAAAAGCGCAATGCAGTCGTGAACCTTTGGAATAGCCAAAGGGACGTCGCGCGCGCGAAGCCCGGATGTTCCCATTCCGCAGACACCGTAGCCGATGGCAATTCGTTGTATGCCGGTATCGGACGAGATCTCGTCAATTGCCTCCTGAAGACGCTTACGTAATTCATGAGGGGTTTCATGCAACCCACCCGGTAGAAACCGTGTGGAAACATTCAGTCCCAATTCTCCGGCGACTGCTTTCAAATCGGCTGCCAGAACGGCACATGCGATTATATGAATGTGTTGATGTTTCATTGCAGGTCTACTTCTCGCCGATGATCAGATCCATTGGTTTCGAAACCATTTCGATAAGATAATCCTGTTTCCCCCCCTGTACCTCGGCGGCGAAGATGCCTTGGTAGCCGATTTCATCGAATGCCTTCATGACATCATTCCAGGGAACCGAACCCTGTCGCAGAGGAACGAATTCGCCTCCCACCATGGGACCGCCTTTGAAATCCTTTACATCCACACGGGCGATGAGGTCTCCCAAAGTCCGAATCCATCCGGCAGGATAGCCGAAT
>JAKPYU010000301.1 GCA_029568995.1 Candidatus Omnitrophota bacterium
CAATTCGCAACCACCCCACCGCCCGAAGACTTGCCGCATAGAGGAACAGCAATCCAAAGAAGCAGTGGTCGATCAGCAGCTGCGCGATGCCCGGCGGTACATGGCTTGGGCGGACATGCAGTTGAATCAACGCAAATCCGATAACAAGCAACAGGCCGATGATTCTATCCCTGCATGCCATGAACAGGCAGGCAAGCGAGACAAGCGGGAAGATTGTCCAGGCCAGGCTGTATCCCGCCAGGCGCGGTGGAAGCAGCAAGGCGGTGAGCAGAACCAGCGACAGGATGGAGTGATCCAGCGGTGCGCAATCGCGGCGCTGCTCGGCTCGCGCAATGGCCCACGCAGTCAGGACAATCACAACAATCGCAAACAACGGCGAGAAGAAGGGCGGAATCCACGAAATCGGCAGAATCGGCTCCATGATGTACGTCTGCCCGAAAATGTGCTGGAGCACAGTCACGGCGGACAGGTTGTAATACCCCTGCACCAGGTCATCCCAATAATCCACCCAGATCGGTCCCCGTAAGAACTGCAGCAACTCCAACAGATGCCGCCAGTCAGGAAGAGAGAGAACCACCAGCACGGCTGTTGCCAACGCAGCCCCGCGCAGGACACACCAATCGCGCCGATGAAACGGATACAGCAGAACCAGCAGGCAAGTCGCTTTCACCATGGCAGGCAAGGTCAACAGGAACCCGGCCAGGACCGGACGCTTGCTTTTCCAGGCGTACAGCCCGGCGAGAATCGCGACGATTTCGAATAGGGCGACATTGCCGGCGCTGATATCGAACCCAATCGGCTGATAGATAGTCATAAACAGAATCAGCGTCCCGAACGAGCCAACGGAAAGGGGAATCTCGACCAGGCGGATGGTCAGCACCGCGCAGGCAAGCAAAGCCAGGCATTTGAGAACCAGCCAAGCCAGTTTCGATACGATAGGCTCCAGCAGAACGATGGGAGTAACGAGACGCGCGAACAGCGGAGAATACAGATAAGGCAGCTGGGCCAGCGGCGCGGGAGAATCCGGACCCTCGACAGGATACGGATTTTCACTGTGCAGCATCGCCAGAGAGGCTCCTCGATACACCTCAAAATCCCATTGCGCATGCCATTCTGTCACATAGCAGGCAAACAGCAGAACAAATCCGAGAGACAGCAGAAGCACGCGCCGCCAGCCGGTGACAGGGCGACAAAGCGCTACTATGAGGTTGTTCCAGATTTGCCACACGATTTTTTCCTATCCCAAGAGAACGCGCCAGCAGCCGTCATCGCGAGGAGCGGCCCGGAGTCTGCGAAGGGCCGCGACGTGGCGATCTCAGCCCCGGTCCCAATCCATATTGTTCCACATTTATGGGGGAGTTGTCGTCGGAGGGGGAGTCACGTATTGGGACAAGAAGAAACGTGACCATTCTATAACCTACTGAGATTCCTCACATTCGTTCGGAATGACAACCCGTCTGTCATTTCGACCGAAGGGAGAAATCTCATCGAGAGACCTCTCCGCTATTGGTTCCGATCAGCTGTGCAAGAAATGCTACTCCCTCTCCAGCCGGAGGGTCAGGTATCTCATGCCGGAGACTGGCGCGGGGCTGGCCAACTGCGACGGAATGAATTCCGCCATTCGATATCCCGGAACCTTGAGTCGAACTGTGCAGGGACCGGCAGGCGCTATCAATCTGACAGAATTCATTGAAATACGTTGAGATCCATAGAACTGGGTCATCTTCGGGTATCCCGGTATTTCGAATTGACCTTCCCCATTGACCAGGGCACCTGTATCGGTTTCGAGTTGAACCGAGTAGGATTCGTACTCGAGCATATCGGCAAAAACTCTCCCGGATTGTCCCTTTTCAAGACGGACCGGATCGGGGAACGCCACCAGGCTCCTCGTACTACTATAACCATAGACGAACGCCGCAAATTCGCACAGGCCCTCATTCAAATCCCTCAAGAAAAAGACTCCGCGTTGATCGGGCGCCGGTTCGGAGAACATTTGGCACATCAATCCGTCTGCAATAAGAAAGAAACTGGCGTGATCCGCCTGAACCGGCTGTCTCTGAAACTGAAGATGAACTTCCAGAGACACAGTGGGCCTGGAAAGCGCGATTTCAATCGGAGTACTCGATATACCGCTACCGGGTGGCTCCACAGTAGCGGCGAATTGTTTGTTGGCATACCCTTTCTTCATCGCGACCACCTGATAAGTTCCCGGCGCTTTCGGTTTCAGGACAAAATGCCCGCTGGAATCGGATCTGGCAGGCGCCAATGTGCGAAAACCTGAGAGCATCTGCACTCCCATCAATCCCTGAATCTCAACATCCGGCAACGGTTCGCCCGTTTCCTTATCCCGAACGGTTCCAACAATTTCGTAACTCTGTACGTAAAGATCAACTACATATTCCTGCTGAGCCTTGGTGACAGTCAGTCGATGGATGCCATCGTTGTTCAGAAGGTCAAGATAATTCTGCTTGCTGTCTGCCGTATACAGAAAGAGCAAATCCCCCTCTGGGACATCATGGAAGATATAACTCCCATCCTGCTCTGAGCGGGCAAACTGTCGAGAATCAGTCACTGAGGGATCGACATCGGCTTGCGCCAGAAGAATCGGGGCATCCGGGACCGGAGAGTTCCCTTTGAACACCGTTCCCCGGATTGTGATTCCTCTCTGTGCGCCAAAATCCACACGAACAGTCTTCCCTTCCTGGACAGCGACCGTCTTGGTCTCCGCATCGAGAGATACGGCGTGTCCTGTTGGTGCACCCTGTTTGACTACCAATACGGGTTTGGCGGGGACATGCTCCAGGCGATACTCACCGTTTCGATCCGTGACCGTGCTTTGGGGTATTAATCCAGTGGGATTCCCGACGGAGATTTGCCTGTTGGAAACGGGGTTCCCCTGCTGATCCAACACGGTTCCTTCGATTGTTCCACCGGAAGACAGGATGATCTCAACCGGTTTCTCTCCAAACAGATCGGGAGTGACTTGCAGCC
>JAKPYU010000349.1 GCA_029568995.1 Candidatus Omnitrophota bacterium
CCCGTCATCGCGAGGAGCCGCCCGGAGTCTGCGAAGGGCGGCGACGTGGCGATCTCAGTCCCGGTTCCTGAGCCTGTCGAAAGGCCGGGACTCGCAATGACGGTGTTGTCAAGACTATTCTGTTGCACAACACTAAAACGACTTCCCCTCATGCCGATCATTAAATTTGTAAATATCGCAATTACTGACGACTCCGTTTGAGGGATGGTAATAGCACCATTCGATTGTCAGATTGGGACCCGGTGAGAACAGGAACCAATCCCACCCCTCATCCTGGTATCCACCCCTTCGGTAACGCTCACTTTCGTAGGCCGCCCAGTAGTTGTAGTCATGACCGTAAACCGCATCCAGGTTCTGGCCGGTCAGGTGCTTCTTGAATTCATCTGCCGGAACAGAGGACAAATAGGCCACCGGGCTGGTTAAGCGAACGAGCGGACGCGGTGAAGTCGTGTACAAACTTGGCGGATAGTTGTTGGATTCGAGGCGATAGGTCTCCAGGGCAGTTTCGATATTCCTCATGTCCGCATACGCCCGAACCACCCTGGCTTTCATTTGGGCGTTCAGGAAATTGGGAACAGCCACAGCCGCCAGAATGCCGATGATCGCAACGACAATCAGCAATTCGATCAGCGTGAAACCCGGTCGGTCTTTCACACGAAGAACTCCTTCGGAGTGTTTCTCTTAAAACGAAACCAGGCAATGCCAGATGTAAATGTACGCTAACTGGTCGATGTCCTCCCATTTCCGACGGACCAGTTCCTCATCGCCACAGATCGGCGGAAGTTCCTTGATCTTCTCTTCCCAGGGAATGCAGACTCCCGGTCTTAACTTCGGTTCCTTATTATCGGACATGGTCATTACTCCTCAATAAACTCCGTACTCGCGGGTGAACTCGGTCATGGCCCGGACATTTTCGACTTTGGCATCGTTCTGAATAATCGCGTTGGCATCCATAATGTAGCCACCATCGCGGGCAACTTCGTCGATGACTTTTTTGCAGTATGCCCGCACTTCATCCGGCGTATCGAAATTAAGCAGCGTATTGGGAATTCCGCCACTGATACAGAACTTGTGGCCGATCTTGCGGTGTGCCTCGAAAATGTCAGCCTTATCGACATGATAGATGATGCTCGCATCCGGCAGTTCGGCAAACCTGTCCAGGTGTGCATTCCAGTCCCCTTCGGCGTAAAAAAGCACTTGATGTCCCCGCGCCCAAATCTCTTGCAGAATCGGTTTCAGCGTGGACCAGAAGAATCGGTCGAACTGCTGAGGCGAAAAGAAGGGAACACATCCCCGGTGCATCCAGATGGAAATCGGAACATTTTTATCGGGATCGGCCCCGCCCAGAGCGATATGGAGCAGATGCGGCATAAGCGCCTCACAGGCGGCAAGAACCTTGTCGGGACGTTCCAGGACATCCATGGTCAGGCCGATATAGCCGCGCAACTTGTCGGCGAGGATATCAAAGGGGGCCTTCAGAATTCCGGCAATCGCAGAGACTGTCCCCGATTCCGCTCGCAACCGCGCCGCCTGTGTCCCGAACGAGCCGAAATAGGACAGCATCGCCATCCCGCCTTTCAGAAAAGAAAGGTTGTTGCGATAGGAGGTTGGCTGCCCCATGGGACTGACATCTCTTGAGACACGCGGCAACCAGACATTGAACAGGAATTCCGTGGGACTCTCGATCAGCGGATCGTATTCATCCGCGCGCATGAAGGACGCGCCCTCCGGTGGTTCCAGGTATTGAAACCCGGTGTTCGGGTCCAGCTCGATTCCCGGCGTGGCGTAATACTTCGTGCCGATGGCCTGGGTCAGAGCGGTCCAGACATAAACCATATTCCCGACGACGGCATCCCAATCGAAATCGGCGGCGCATTTCCGCACGGCGGCGAAGGCCTTCTCGTAGTCGTGCGTAACTTCCTGGCAGGTATACCCGGCATACTTCGCCGTAAACTCGGCGGCAAACGGTCGAATCGGAATCCGATCCGGTTTCTCATTCCGCATCGCCGTGACATAGCGTTTCAAACGTTCCGCGTACAGTTGTTCCATATCTTGAGCCATATTCGAGACACCTTATCTGGGAGAATGAAGCCACAACCGGAATCATGTAGGCTGCGGATTCCGATGTCAATAGAGAAGCGGGCAGGCGGTTATTCCGTGGCAGTTCGGGCAGGACGGAATCCGATGATGTTCTGGCAACTCTCGGGATTGTTCTTGAACCGTTTGGCGGATCGAAGAAACAGGGGGACATTGAACCAGCTGCCCCCGCGAATCACCTGATCCTTCCCCAGTTGGGGACCGCGTGGGTCGATGGTAATCGCCTGTTCCTCATAGGGAGCATACCGGTCGTGACACCACTCCCAGACATTGCCCACCATGTCGTGAAGCCCCCAGCGGTTGGGACGTTTCTGTCCGACACCGTGCGGACGTTTACGCATCCCCATGGGACGGGGCTTTGCGGCCCCGACAGCATACGGATTCTCCGGCTGTTCGGGCCGTGTCTCCCCCATCGAGTTGTCACTGTACCAGGCATACAGGTCGATTTCATATTCATCCGGGTCATCCCCCCAGTAGAAACGGGTCGTCGAGCCTGCACGACAGGCGTATTCCCACTCCGCTTCCGTGGGGAATCGAAACCCCTTCTGCTGACGGTTGCGCAATTTGTTGAGGAATTTCTGGCAGTCATACCAGGAAACACAGTGCACCGGAGCATCTTCGTCCTGGAATTCGGAAGGGTTCTCTCTCATCACGGATTTCCACTGCTCTTGTGTGACGGGGTATTTCGCCAGCCAGAACGGTCTCGTGATTCTCACGAGATGCACCGGAGCCTCATCCTCGCTCATCACATGCCCGGAACCGGTGGACCCCATATAGAATTCCCCGGCGGGAACATAGCAGAAGGTCATCACAATATTTCCCGGCAATTCGATGCTCATCTCCTCCCCGGCCTGCATCGGTTCCTTTTCCGTCTTTTCTCCCGCTGGAATACTCTCGATTCTGGGCTTTTCCCTTTCCGCCGGTTTGGCCTGGATTCGTGGTTTCCAATCCTGCCGCGCCTCATCCATAATTCGATATCTCTGTTCCCGCTGCTTGATCACCGTTTCCAGCAGCCGCGTGAGACGCCGGATGAGAACCCGAACCAGGCGCTTCGCCATTCCGGGGTCCGATTCCAGAATCCGTTCGATGCCCTCTTGGGTCAGAATGACCAGAACGGTCTTCTCCAGTGCTCTCACGCTTGCCGTACGCGGCTGGTCGCCGAGAATGCCGATTTCACCGACCAGCTCATGTGGGCCGATTTCCGCGATAGGAAATTCCGTGCCGTCTATATCTTGAATCACCTGAAGACGCCCTTCCTCCACCAGGTAGGCGCAATCCGCCTCGTCGCCCGCATGGAACAGGTATTGCCCTTCCTGGACCAATATCCGGCTCGGTTCTCTTGACGATGTCTCATTCATCCTATGCCCTGCCACACAAATTCACCATATTCCCACTGCGAGAAAGGTTGGAATAGAATAGCACAGGACTCCCAAGTCGGCGAAGCGATATCCTCGGCAGACTTCCAGATTTCCGGTTCGCTCGGATAATTTACAAAGACTCCGATATTGAAAGAAGAAACCCATGATTCAGTCAAAAATCCTGTTTTCCGCACTTCTCATGACTCTGCTCTTGGGCATCTGTCTGTCTTCCCCGGCAGCGACCGAGGAGGAACTGCAACAGGCCTACCTGGTCGC
>JAKPYU010000305.1 GCA_029568995.1 Candidatus Omnitrophota bacterium
TGCTGGATCGGCTCGAGAAATACCGAAACGGTGTAGAATCCCGAGCACAGCCCGATAAACAGAATGACGAACGTGGCGGCGGCGATCCACCACCCGTAGAACAGGGATTTCTTGTTATCCATGAAAACCTCCTCTCTTATATGAACATTCGAAAGCCGCCCGCAAAGGACGTAAAAAAGAGGCGCCCTTCTGTTCAAAGAATCATGGGCGGCCTCGGTGCCGGACGCCCATGCACGATCCGCGGGAATGGGCCGATCATCTCATGAAGATCCACTGTATTTGTATAAGATAACCGGATCCGCTACGATTGCAAGCAGATACATGCCACCGGGCAGAGAATCGGTCACGGATCGGGCTCTTCCTCTCTCACGAAATGTCCGGATTCTCTTCGATCACATCACAGTACGGCGCTCTGGAGAAGGAGAGCACCTTTTCCACCCTTACCCTGATCTCACGCTGTGTCTGGGCCTGGTGCCGCGTACTTTGTGCATCTTCCGGGACGTATCCGTCGATCACGGCCGTTTCAATCACCTGTTCAACCGTGCCCAGTATCTGGTAGCCTTCGTCTGCAGCGCTGTCCCAGACGGTGATGCTTAAGCGGGGGTTATTTTGAAGGTTTGAGGCGGTATGGGGGCAGAACCAGCTGGATACCGAGAGCATGTTTTCAGAAATCTTCTCGATGGCGCCGGCAGCAGCCAGATTGGGGGATCCGGAAGCATCGGCGGTTGCAAGCAGGACAAACCCGATCCTGCGTCCAAGCTCCACGGCTTCGGAGATGCGGGCGGCATCATTCATCGTGACCTCCCGGTGAGGGTGTTCTCACATATCCGGGCGTTCTTCCATTCTCGGATGCCTGTCTTCGATGGGTAGGGCGCTTCGGTCTTTCAGAAACGATCTGAAGCCGCCCGAACACCTGGTTTTCGGAACGCGGCATCTCAAGCGGATGCCGAAATGAATGCGGTGGCTGTGTTTCTGTTCTCCTATCAGAATTTTATAGGAACATCCTCTCAAGTTTCAACGCGGCGGCGCAGGGTCATGGAATATGAATGCCGACGGCTTCGTTCAGGGTGCTGATGGAAAAGAGGGGATCCGTATGGCCCGTCTGCGCTTCTCTCGGCGCTGAGGCCGGCAGGAAGCCGGTCGCACCCGCTATTTCTTTTTTTTGAGGGCCTGCTGGAGCTTCTCGCCGAGCGAGCTTACCGGCTGCTTCGATTCACCCGAGAAATGCTTCCAGTCATCCTCATCGCCCGAATCGGCGGGGGCGAGGGTGATTCTGCGCTGGTCGGTG
>JAKPYU010000312.1 GCA_029568995.1 Candidatus Omnitrophota bacterium
CCCGCAGCCCTTCCTCCCGGCCTTCCTCTCGGCCTTCCTCTCGGCCTTCCTCTCGGCCTTCCTCTCGGCCTTCCTCTCGGCCTTCCTCTCGGCCTTCCTCTCGGCCTTCCTCTCGGCCTCTCTCTAAGATCTGTTCGTATAAGGTCGGCATGATCTCGTCTCCTGAACTCGGCAATGCCTTCTTTACACCCTCCCGCAACTGCTCTTCTGTGATCTTCTCCGTCGCCGCCAATACATATTCTACTACGGTCTGGAGAAAATCAAAAACGCTTCGTTTCTCACTCAAGGCTCCCATCAGCGCGCAAATCCGCACAAATCGCTCCCCGAAATCCTCCTTATAGATATGCTTCATCAACAGCAGAAACACCCGCGACAGGATCGCCCCCCGGATTTGTTCTTCATCATACCGCGACAAATCGTACAGACAATAGGCAAACGATGGGACGAAATCCGTCAAGCCCTCGACCCGCTGAAACAGCGCCGTGAAATTCGTCCCGACTCTCCATTCTTCCCTCCCGTGGTAGAACACAATCGGAATAATGTGCGGAAACCAGCGTGGCGTTCCCTCTTCCCGAAATCGCTCCCAGATCCGCACCATGTATCGCAGCAGATCGAATGCCACCTGAGGCTCCGGGTGGCTCTTGTGCTCGAACAGAATATAGATGTACGCATCTTCTCCATCGCGGAGCTTCGCTCGATACAGCAGGTCCGAGACGTATTTCCGCAGTTCCTCATTCACGAAGGTTTCATCGGTGTTCTCGAACGTTCCCGGCATCAGGTGCGCAGCGATCTGCGGAAGGTTATTGAAAACAATGTCTTCCACTGTCTCCCGGTTGGAGAAGATGTTGCGGAAGAACCGATCATGTGGCTGGATGGGCTCGGTCATGCGTGTTCCCCCTATTCCAACCGGAACTGCACATCCTCAAACGGAATGTTGTCCTTGTCGGTGATCCTGAGAGAATAGATCCAGACTCCATGCGAGTTGATCGAGGTCACGGACAGCCGGGTCTTCCCTTTCGGAATTACGATGGGTACGTGTTTCTCGAAGAGATACCGGTCACGGTACAGCATTCCGTGGCCGCGCTGGGGATACGTGGCCTGATCGAACACAACGGTATCGCCGAGTCGGATTACGATTCCGTCATCCCAGCCGGTGTGCAGGATCGCCTCATGTTCTTTCTCCGAATGAAGATACGTCACAAATTGGGCGGAAGATCTGTCGGTATGAAACCAATCAAACAGGTACCGGCAGTTGGTCTGTCCGCGCGGGTCCAGGCTGTCGAATGCAAACCAGCGAACGACCCCATCTCGTCCATGGATAGGAATCTGTGGGTCGATGGGGCCAGTTGCGGCGCTGACCGCCGCAAACGCCGGTTCCGTATGCGGATTACTCAACATTCCGAGGGACCACCACCGGCCTGGCGTCCCGAAAGCGTCGCACAGTTCTTCCGAGGTAATTCTGTCGGCATCAAAACTCCGCACTTTTTCAACTATCTTCTCTAACCCCGGTGTGGCGGGCGGTGTTTTCTCTTTCAGGACGGCGTGCCAATCGCGCAGGTCGATGTCATCGCGTTTCAGATTCTGCTTGGCGAGGCCGTATTTCGCCTCGATTTCGGGGGTGTGAATGTACCAGACGGGATTCCCGGTATACGACCAGATGTAACGTTTCGAGAGCGTTCGGAGGATCGCCATTTCCTCACGCAGCTCCGCAACTTCTTCTTTCCAGGGCCGGACCGGATAGAGACTGGATTCGGTTTCAACCATGTGCAATGGCCAGACTCCCGGAGCCATGGTGCAGTACCTTTTCCAATAGGAGGCCACTTGTAGAGTGCGGGCGATCAGCTGGAGACCGCAATCCTCAAACCGTGTGGTTGCGGCAATAGTGACAGGATCGTGCAGGCAATAGGTGAACTCCGTCCCGACATGCAGCCCGCCGGGAGCATCCCGCTCCGCCATGACCTCCAGCAGTCCGAGTTGATACTGCCGCTCGATAGGGCGTGTACGGAGCTCTCCCGGAAGCAGAATAATGACGGCATCCGAAAACGCATCCAGCACAGCCCCCATGGAAATGCGGCCCTGCTGCATGGCTGCTTCCATCAGATCCTCGGCAGTGTATTGCTCATACTTGTATATCTCGTGGTCCAGTTGATAGCGCGGGTAGGGGTATTCCGTATCAATGCAGACGCCTCGGAATCCCAACTCCTTCGCGCAATGTCCCACAGCCGAGAAACAATCGGCAAATCGCTGTGTATATTCCTTTGAAAGGAGTGTCTCCGAAGAGGGCCACGGGGCTTCCGATCCGAAACTCACCGTGAGGAAATTCTCCGAGGCACCGGCCTCGCTTAACGATTTGATATTCTCTTCGACTTTTTCCATCCACGAGGAATCTGCGGGCGGATTTCCTCTTGTGCCGAGAAGTCGCTCCGCCCCGTCATCCCATTGGCCGATAGGGAAGTAAAAGCCGTCGTAGATCTCGGCGATTTCCTTTGCATGGTCGTTGAGATAAGCATTGGGTTGGACGCTGTAGCAGATCATTTTCGGATCTGCATGGACCGGACAAAGAACGAACGAGATCAGGGCAAAGGCGACCGAGAATCCGCAAAGGTATTTGAAAAGCATCATGGTTGAATTCCTCAGTATTGGTCGATGATTTCGGCTCGCTCGCGATGGATCAGATACGCACCGCCGCGTTGGGCGGGGAGTTCAATTCGCCAGATCTTGGAGAGATCCCGGATGGAGAAGTTCATGGCCACGGAATCGCTGGCTTCATTGATTGCGACAACCAGGTCGGCTTCCCGGAACCGGATCAGGCGTATGTAGGTCGTGGGGATATAGTCTTCGATGATCAGCATGGGTTCGATTTGCGCCAGTTCCATTCCACGCGTGTAGAAATGCACAACGGATGCGAACTGATCGGCAAATTCCAATGGCTGTGGGGAGAACAGAATCTGACCGCGTCCCACATGCGACTCCCACACAGAGGCCTCGCCCTGCCAAACCTCTCGTTCCAGCCAATGGGGCTTCTGCCCGGAGTAGGTCAGAAGAAACTGATCACCGCTCATGAACATCAATTCCTGCGGCGCAACCAATCCCGGACCAAGACCGGGAATTCCCACCTCTCCCAGGCGACTGGTAATTCGGAAATAGGAGTCTCGTTCGACCACTCCGCTCATCACCAGTGTTCCGCCTTTCTCGACGTATTTCACCAGGCATTTCCACGCTACGTCTGACAGAGCGCCCGGAGAGGGCAGAATGACCATTTTCGGCATTCTCATCCGGGGGAGATCCTGTTCGTCGAAGACCGTGGCTCCCATGTGAAGGGCCTTTGTCAGCACCTGGACGGCCCGTCGGGTTGCACCGGTCGATTCACCGAAAGGCGGGATACGTGAGTACCTCGGCAGGACCAATGCAATACGGTCTTCCTGTCGACCGGTCCAGTAGTTCCGGTTTTCCCACCAGAACCGGTTGAACCGACGATGGATAGCATATCCGGGACTCATGGTTCCGTCGTCTCGAATAAGACCACCAGACAATTCGTCTTTTCGGGAGGGAGATTTGGCGGTTCTCCATTTCAGATGGATGGCCCCGGCGGAAACCGTGGCCAGGGCGTAGAGATACTTTCGCTCCAGTAGCGCGGCGCACTGCTCTTCGGTTCGCCAGGGTTCGCCGTTCAGGTTCCTGAGGACGGGCGTCCCCGCCTCTTCAACCACGCTGGGAATTCCGGGCACTTTCGCAACCATTCTCTCCCAGAGCGGAGAATCGCTGTTCCAGGAGGTCCGAATGGAAACCAGGTCTGCCGGATGGATTTCAGACTCCAGGGAAGATTGTTCCGGATATTGCTGCAGGAGCACAAGCTGCCTGCTCCCTGAATGCCGGCAGATCGATTTCATCCGGAACAGCCATTGCGAAAAGGTAGATTGTACAAAAAGCATGTAATCCATGGCTCGCAGCGGGCAGCGATTCCCGCCGGCGGACCCCTTAACGGCGAAATCCTCCCGGACAGGCAGAGCGACACAGCCCGGCCCTAGCGCTTCGTCCGCACAGATATCCCAGCGTTCCCGCAGGTTCTCGATTGTTCCGTGGTGTTCGAGCAGCCATGCGTTCCAGGCTTGCACCCCCAGGCATTCCCCGCCCGTGGAGTCTATTCCTCCTTCAATGGCAGGCTCCTCCACCAGATCCCAAATCACTCCGGGGCAGCTCTTGTACCGTTCCGCCAACAGGCGAACGAATTCCTCCTGATCCGAAAGGGCCTCCGAATCCAGGGAAATGCCCAGCCTTCTGTAGCACGGGGAAGCCAATGGAAGCATCGTCAGAAGAACGGGAATGCGATGTCGCTGGGCGGTGAGCAGGAAGGCGTCCAACTCGCGAAGCCCTTCCTCCCGCCACACGCCGGATTCCGGCATGGCCGTACTGACTCCGCCATCCCAGAGACTCACACGAACCAGGCGGATTCCCATCGCGGCCATTTCTGCGAAATCCTGATCCCACACGCCCGGATTGGCATACCGAAGCGATGTCCCGCCATAGTGCAATGTACCGTAAGAGGCACCGATCAACGGGTAAACCTCGCCGTCCCGCAAAACCATCTCCCCATCAGTCGTGAGCGCCTTCCCGGAATAAAGCAACGATTCATCCCGTCCCCAGAATCCCGAAATGGTGTTTTCTATCGTCTCGTCGTCGTGCAGCAGAGACGCCTGCACGGAATAAAAACCGCTCTGCGCGGGGCTGGAAAGCGGGATTTCCGCGTAGGCAGTGCGCGCAAAAGCGGCCTTGATCTTTCGACGAATGCGTTTCGTGTGCCCCTGGGGCGGAGAGACAGACAACTGAATTGTCCACTCCCCCTCCGCAATGTTTCGTGCCGTGACTCGTAAGACAGGGGTTTCGCTAGGAAGATAGGTGGCGAATGTGGGCAGAACCTCCAGCGTTGTCGCGCCCTCTGCCGCCATTCGGATCAGAACGGGCAGCAGATCGATCCAGCCAGAGAGTTGGCTTTCCTCCAGCTGCGCCAGGTTGACGGTTGCGAGAATCCATCGTCCGCCCTTGCAGGGATCGAACATCCGGTCCAGGCGGGTGACGGGGGCCGCCATAGGAACGCCATCCCGCAAGGACTGCAAGAGCGGTCGATACTCGATATCGAGTGACCGAGAGGGACTCGATTCCGCCCGACAGCGTCTGTCGAACGGAACAGGTTCGATTGTCAACGGGTATACATCGGGACAGACCGGAGATTTTTGTCGAAAGACCGGGGCCAGACGCGGGTGACAGACAACCGTCATGTTTGTCAGATCGGGGGAATAGATCCGGGAATGCACGATCCCGATTCGTCTGTGGTAGCACGTGCAGGGGCGTTGAATACGCCACCCGGACTCGGAATTTCCCGCAATGGGTGTGCGGAACGGCACTCCACCCCAATTCAGATAATTCCCGCCGCTTTCCAGGTAATTCAGGATGCAACTCCAGGATTCCAGCGGGAATCCGTCTCCATACGGATTGATGAGCAGGTCAGCGCGTTCCAGCGCCTGCGCCAGTTCCGATGGGGCGGCGAAACGCACCGTCGTTCCTTCTGCACATTGCCGCCAGATCCGTTGAGTAAGCGGACGGCTGATACCAACGGGCAAGGTCTTGTCCCAGAGCACAACGATTTTGCGGTTCATTTTTGTCTCCCATCCGGGATTCGTGAAAAATGGGTACCCAACTCCGTCCAGATACGATCGATTCTCTCTTTTGTTTCCGCATTCATGACCACATCGGGAGGCCATTCCCGATCGAATCCCTCCTCCGGCCAAGTCTTCGTCGCATCAATCACCATCTTGGAACCGTATCGCGGGTACTCCGAGGAATTGTCGAGAACATCCACCGGCCCGCGAACGAAACTCACATCTCTTTCCGGAGCGACATTGTTGGCGAATCGCCACAAAACCTCCCGGATATTGTGAACGTCCACCTCTTCGTCGAACACAACAACGGTCTTGCAGAACATCATCTGCCCCAATCCCCACAAGGCATGGGCCACCTTGGCGGCATGGCCCGGATATCGCTTGCGGATGGAAACAAGCGCCAGGCTGTGAAAGAGCGTCTCCACCGGCAGGTTGATATCCACAATCTCCGGCAGTGTCATCTGAATCATCGGCAGGAAAACACGTTCCGTGGCCTTGCCGAGATACGCATCCTCCATCGGCGGTTTACCGACCACGATGGTGGGGTAAATCGGGTCGCGCGCGCGTGTAACCGCCGTCAGATGAAAAACTGGATACGGTTCCGCCAGGGAGTAATAGCCCGTGTGATCTCCGAATGGTCCTTCAAGCCGCTCCTCTCCTGGAATGACATAGCCTTCTAAAACAAACTCCGCGTCCGCAGGCACATGCAGGTCGATGGTCTCGCACGGTGCAAGCGGAACCGGCTCGCGTCGCAGGAATCCCGCAAACACCAGCTCCTCGATCTGTTCGGGCAACGGTGCGCTCGCACAATACGCCAGCGCCGGGTCTCCTCCAAGCACAATGGCAACCGGCATCCGCTCATCCGCCTTGAGATGCTCCCGGTAATGCGCGGCTCCCCCCTTGTGGATTTGCCAGTGCATCCCCAGGGTTTGATGGTCATACACCTGGATTCGGTACAGGCCGACATTGATCCGCCCGGTTTTCGGGTGACGGGTATAAACCTGTCCGAGCGTGATATACGGCCCGGCGTCCTCCGGCCAGCAGTGCAAGACGGGCAGATCGGCAATGGACGGACTATTGATCTCAACAATTTCCTTGCATCTTCCGCTGCGCACCGTTCTCGGCCCGCACGAGGCCAACTCCCCCAAGGTAGGCAGAACTGCCAGCCGTTCACGCCAGGTTCGCGGGGGTGTTATCTCCAGGAGCGCACGAATCCGATCCGCAATCTGCGACAGCGAGGACACACCCAGCGCCATCGCCATCCGCTTCTCGGACCCGTACGCATTGATCAGAAGCGGAATCTCACCACCGTTCGGATGCTGAAACAAAAGCGCAGGGCCGCCCGCTTTCACCACGCGGTCGGTGATTTCCGTAATCTCCAGCTCCGTGGAAACCGGGTAAGCGACTTCCGCCAACTCCCCTTCCAAACGAAGCCGTTCAACAAAATCGGATAAACTCTGATAGGCCATTTTGTTCTCTTATCTTTTGCCCGTCAGGCAATAAGACCCATCCCACAACCTGGCGGAATGATAGAGATTCACAGTGGCCTGTGTCTACCTTAGCGGCGGTTTGGGGCCATGTCGGAACTCCCCCTGCGCCCTCTCCCTCCGGGAGAGGGTTGGGGTGAGGGAATAAAGGCTCATACCCGCACCTATTCGGCGTGATTCTCCAGAATCAACCACGGATCGTTGGTTCTCTGTCGGAACTCGTGTGTCCGGCCCCGCAGATCCGCCAGAATCTCTTGAAATTCGGCACCTTGCGCAAGGTTTAGAAACTCCCACGGGTCCTGCTCCAGGTCGTACAGCTCCTCGGATGGGCGGTGCAGATAATCCTGAACCGTGCGTTGTCCCATTCTCATTTCCGGCCTGGCCAGGAGTTCCTGCCAAGTTTTGGATGCGTATAGATCGCTTGCATGGGGAAACGACAAACCGGGGCACAGGTTCTGAATGTACTTGTATCGCCGCGTTCGGATGCCCCGCATGGGATAGTACATCGTGACTTCGTGGAAAGTATGAGACAGAAAGACAGAGTCCCAACCGGACGGATTTTCATTTTCCAGAATGGGGAGAAACGATCTGCCATGGAGTTCATACTCTTTGGGTGCAGGTGTGCCGGTCCATTCCAGAATGGTCGGGGTCAGGTCGGTCCAGCTCACCATCGCCTGATTCACAACGCCTCGCTTCGCTTGTTCGGGCGAGCGGACAATAAGAGGAAGATGGATACCGGGATCGTACAGGTTGGTCTTTGCCCCCGGAAAAGGGGGACCGTTATCGCTGATATAGATGACCAGCGTGTCCTTGTCTTTGCCGGAAGCCTGCAGTGCCTCCAGGACCATCCCGATTCCGAGATCCAGGCGGCTGACTGCCTGACTGTATTCCGCCAACTCTTCCCTGACTGCCGCGCTGTCTTGCGGAAATGCAGGCTGCTTCATGTTTTCGGGCAAATAGGGGATTTCCTCCACACCGGGATAGGGCTGCTCATTCCCAAATCCTTTCGCCGAACGATGCGGGTCGCCGTATCCCATCAGCAGGAAAAAGGGTTTGTCCCGGTTCTTTTCAAAGAATCCCCTGGCCCGTTCGGACATCGTCGCCACGCTTCGGATCGACCCCAGTTCCTCACCGGTAACACAGACATCGAACGGATAGAGACTTGCGGGATTGACATGGAGTTTGCCGATCACCCCGGTCGTATACCCGCGATTCTTGAGAAGGCGGGGAAGAGTCTGCACCCAGGGGAGCGTGTGGAAA
>JAKPYU010000321.1 GCA_029568995.1 Candidatus Omnitrophota bacterium
TGCGGGGTAAGACGCCTGATCTTCGCTTCATCCTGCGCCGTGTACGGGAATAGTCCGGATCTTCCGCTGACCGAGGATGTAATTGTGACTCCTGGCTCTCCTTATGCCCTGTCAAAATCGGTCGCGGAGCAGATAATGCGCGAATTCTGCTTTCGAAGGCAGATCGGGATCACCGCGCTCAGGTATTTCAACGTTTACGGGCCGAGGCAGAACCCTGAAAGCAAGTACGCCGCCGTGGTTTCCAAGTTCATAGAGGACGGGACGCGAAGAAAAAAGCTAGTGGTGGAAGGCACCGGGGGGCAGACCCGCGATTTCGTTTTCGTGGGGGACGTCGCCGAAGCAAACCTGCTGGCAGCGAGGTCGGAGAACGCAGGGTTCAGCATCATGAATGTCTGTTCGGGAACGGAAACATCTGTCGCGGAACTCGCGGGACTCGTTTCCTCGGAGCTTGGCGGCGTCCGAGTGGAACACGCGCCAGCCAGGCAGAACGATATAATGAGGTCCTGGGGCTCGAACGAAAGGGCCGCGCGCGCGATCGGATTCCATCCGGTTACCGGCATCGTGGAAGGTTTGAAAATTTCAATCAGG
Source organism: Candidatus Omnitrophota bacterium (assembly GCA_029568995.1). GTDB lineage: Bacteria > Hinthialibacterota > Hinthialibacteria > Hinthialibacterales > JAKPRU01 > JAKPRU01. The sequence goes on from JAKPYU010000321.1 coordinate 589, forward strand.
GATCATGTAGAAAGGAGCTCCATATGAAGTCCGGGTATGTCTCACTGGCAACAATGATCGAAAACAAAACCGCGACGGTCGGCATAATAGGCCTCGGCTACGTCGGGCTGCCTCTGGCCATGGCGGCGTCCGAAAAAGGGTTCAGGATAATCGGGTTCGATACCGACGAATCCAAGATAAAGATGCTCTCCGGGAAAAAACAGTACATCAAGCATCTTGACAGCCGCGCCTACGGGAAAATGCTCTCATCGGGGCGCTTCGCGGCGACCACCGATTTTTCGAGGCTGGGTGAAGCGGACGTCATACTCATTTGCGTCCCGACGCCGCTCACTTCGCAGAGAGAACCCGACATGAGCTACATTGTCGCGACAGGCGAGTCGATCGCTGAAAGGCTCAGACCCGGCCAGCTGATAATCCTCGAGTCAACCACTTATCCCGGAACGACGGATGAATTATTGAGAGGGATGCTGGAACGAAAGGGCCTGACAGAAGGGAAGGATTTCTTCCTGGCCTTCTCGCCCGAGAGGGAAGACCCGGGAAGAAAGGATTTCACGACAACTACGACGCCGAAGGTCGTGGGA
>JAKPYU010000335.1 GCA_029568995.1 Candidatus Omnitrophota bacterium
AGAACGTTCAAATCTCTACGTGCCTACCATTTCTCCGTGGAATCCCACATCATCATGAGTATGTCCGCCAGGTTGGAATTCGACTCAATTTGAGCCATACACCATGATGAACCGTTTGATTGAATCTGTGGAGTCTCTCCTGATTGTTTTCGGATTGCGAATCCTGTGGATTCTACCGGAACCCTTCGTCCGGGAGCTGGCCTGCCTGGTCGGTTGGGTCCTGTCGGAAACATTGCGTTCCCGTCGGAGGATTATCGAGCAGAATTTGCGGATTGCCTTCGGACCCGACCTCAGCCATGCTCGCATGGCACATATTCGGCAGCAATCCTGGATCAACATTGTGATGACCACCGTTGAAGTCCTGCGGTATCCATGCCATGAGGAAAAGTATTTACGAGAAGTACAATTCGAAGGGATAGAACACATAATAGACTCTCTGTCCAAAGGACGGGGAGCCATCCTGGTTACGCCACACATGGGGAATTGGGAGTTGGGGGGAGCCGGGATGGCACGACGGGTTCCGTTTGGAGTGATCGCCAGACCGCTTAACCAGAAACCCCTGGCCCGTCTCATGGACAATCTTCGGGCGCAAATGGGAATGACGGTCTTTGCGAAAAAATCTGCGCTGAAAGGAGTGCTTGCCTTCCTTCGGCGCGGCGGGGTTGTTGCTTTCATGCTGGACCAACATGCCAGTCGGCAGAGTGTCGCTGTGCCCTTCTTTGGTCAACCCGCGAAAACCGTGACCTCAGCGGCAATGCTGGCTCTGCGTACGGGCGCGGCGGTTCATTTCGCCCATACCAGGAGAATCCCTGACGGGAACATCCGTCTCCGAATCCAACCCGCATTTGAAATCGAATCCACCGGCGATCTCGAACACGATATCTTCCAGGCGACGGCCCAATACACTCTGGCCATTGAGGCGGCCATCCGCGAACACCCGGAGTGTTGGCTCTGGATGCACCGGCGCTGGCGCAAACCAAAACCGGGAGACATACAGAAAAAAAGCCCCGGAATCGGGGCAAAAAAAGGAGTGTAACGGAATTAAACTTGTCGATTATCCGCGCAAATTCAAACGAGTTACGGGTTCCTCGGTGGATTTCTTTGGTGTCTGGCTGGTGTAGGTTCTGGGAAGAGGCTTGGCGAATTGTGCCGGGGAAACGGCACTGTAATTCTTTCCATTGTCAAGCGGAATTGGCGTCTCCACGGAGGGTTGCGGTACGCTCTTGTCCGGCTGAGATTCGCTTTTTTGGACGACGGCGATCTGTGCCGCATCTTTGGATTTGATCTTATTGCGACCCAGGGTTGTCCCTTCTTTGGTCTCCTCCTGGAACTTGGCGACCGCTTTTGTCCACCCCTCCCGAAGATCTTCCACAATCGGAAGCACTTCATCGACTAACTTGGTATCCCGGCGGATATTCGCCTGAACCAGTTGACGATATACGAAGTCATAAATTGCATAGAGCTGGTTGGCCAGGTCCCCTCCCAGGTTGAAATCCAGCGCAACCATCAATTCGGAGAAAATCCGCTGCACCTTGATCAGCTCGTTGTGGGTCAGCTCGATATCTTTTTCCTCCATTGCTTTGCGGGCGATATGGAGTTTCTTGACCGCTGCATCGAACAACATCACCAGCAACTGCGGCTGGCTGGCCGTCTCGATACGGGTCTTCATGTATCGCTGATATCCATTGGGTGCGGTAGTGACCACGAATTCTGCTCCTTTAGGTGACTTCAAATCAACCACGGCTTAGGATGCGGCGGTACCGGCCTGCTGGGTCAAATAGGTCATCAATTGCTGTGATTCGGCCATCGCCGTTTCAAGAGCCGTATATTTCTTTCGCAATGTCTCTTCCATTTTTTCTGCCCGCTCGTTATAGCGCTTGATGCTGTCCTGAAACTGTTCGATGGAATTGGTGATTCCTTGTGACCGCATGGTAATCAGGCCGGAAGTGGAATCCGTCAGGAAAGACATCTGCTTGACAAATTGGCCACCAATGCCCACATCGGATGCCGAGAACAGATTCTTGATTTCATCCAGATTTTCGTTGAGCGCACTGGTAAACGTATCGCTATCGAAACTCAGCATTCCCTCGGCGGTCAGTTCCAGTCCAAACTCGTTGGCGGTCAGCGTACCGCCTTCATAGATCTGGGTGCCCGCTATTGTGTTGCTGTACAGATGTCCTCGAATGCCCAGATCCAACGCAGTGGTTCCCGATCCGATGTCCTCCACTTTCAACGGACCTGCAAGTCCGTCGGATTCGTCGATAATGTTGAGCCCGGTTCCCGAGCTGTTGACTTCCGCCTTCACATTCAGCCCGGAATAATTGATCAAGTATAGCACATCCTCGATGGTTTTTGCCGTGGAAAGATCGACCTCGCCGGAGGCGCCTGTACGGTCTGTGATTCGGATGGAGCCGAGCTTGATCCCGTCACCGTTGTTCAATTCACTCAGCTCTGTGCCCGGCAGCTTGGGAACGCGAGTTCCAATGAGGCTTGACAACAGCGTCTCGGCGGTTCGCACGGCGCTGTCTCCCAGGAGAATCCCCTTCTCGCCGGTCGAAGTATCGAAAAAGGTCAATTGATCGATCTGTGCCCGGGCGCTGTTGTATGCCGTCACGAAGTCCTGGACTGCCTCGCTGATTCCACTGGTATTCTGCGTGATGCCGATCGTGGCAAAATCCGTCGCGCTCTCGGAGATCAGGGCGAGGGATACGCCGTCCACGAGATCCGTAATCAGGTTGTCGGTCCGGTTCACTAACGTTCCGTTGTAAGTGAATTGCGCGTTTTCACCGGCCTGATCGATATTCTTGAATCCATAATCCACAATCCCCAGCGTGCTCAGCAGGTTCTGGGCATCGTTGCTGAAGGTCGGATTCCCGGTAGCGCTCTTGATACTGATCCGGCTCTCCGTCCCGACGGTCATGATTTCGGCGGTCACATCGGACCCGGCCAATCCCGCCGCGTCGTTAATTGCTGTCACAATATCCTGGAGCGAGTCTGTGGAGAAATCGACATTGACCGTGAAATTGATGGCATCTCCACCCTGGATGTCGAATGAACCCGAAGGCGATGTGCTCAGCCCCAGAAGGGTTCCAAGCGAGGTGCTCGTACTGCTGAAATCTTCGCTCTGAATCCCATCGACAATTTCCAATCCCTGAAGAACACTGTCGGGATCATCGAATTGTGTGGGAATGCCGGTTGTGCTGCGGATTTCAATCCGCCAGTCGCTTCCATCCTGGACCGCATGGGCGGAGATATTCGTTCCGGTCGCCGCCGCATTGATTTTGTCGATGATATCCTGCACGGTATCGGTGGCACTGATCGAATTGGCTCCATCGAGCGTGATCTCATACTGCCCACCGGCATCACGGATTGTGAAATTGCCGGACACTCCGGCCACGTCAGTCAGATTGGCGAACGTTTTAGAGACAGCGCCTCGGGCGTTGGCATTCACTGTGTAATCGTAGGAAACCGGTGCGGGATCGTCGATCAATGTCAGACTGTTCAAGATGCCACTGGACCCGACCTCGCGCAGTTCAAGCTGACCGACTCCGTTGGAGGCAGCCGACAGGACCATTTTGATCTGCCCTGCCGCCGTTTCGATTGTGCTTGCCTTGACTCCGGCATTCGCTGAATTGATCTGGCTTGCGATGGTTTGAAGGGAATCGCTGGAACTGACGTGAATTCGTTTCCCGTTCAGAATGAATTCACCGTCCAGATTCAACGATTCCGTGGCGCTTGAGAAATAATCCGTGGAGATTTGGTCTGCCTTGGCCAGGTTGTATACCTGCATGGAGAATCCGCCCAATTCGGCGGATCTTGAGGCGGTCACTGAGACCAGCGAGGTGTTGCTGCTGGTGGCCTGCTTGCCCTGGAACAGGGACGCGTTACTGAGGGCCTCTGCCGCCGTGCGAACGCCGAGCAAGCTGGCGCTCAACGTCTGGAATGCGGTCAGTCTTTCCGTGTATGTGGTGATCCGGTCTTCCAGGTTGCTGACCGGTGCACGGACTTGTGCATTCAGAATCGCTTCGATAATGGCAGAAGTGTCGAACCCTGAGACTAGCCCATCAATTCCGAGTGAAGACATTTCCGTTACCTCTCAGTTCCTGCAAAACTCAACACATCAGTGCACATTTTCAGTGCTTTCCGTCTATTGGATTATCGTCATGTGCACGGATAGAGTTTAGCGAAACTGCGCAAATTTATTGTTCTATAAGCAAGGAACGTGCTAATCGAAGAAAATCTGCGCCCCGCTGGACGTAAGTGTAATGTTTTAAGACCTTTTCCTGACCATTTCGGGCGATCCTTGTCCTCTCGGAATCGTGCCGAAGATAGTAATCGACCTTCTCGGACAGTTCTTCGGGGGTACGGAACGTCTCCAGGTCTCTCCCGATGGAAAATTCTTCCTCCAAACAAGGCCGGTATTCGGTCAGCAGAAATCCACCGCAGGCCAGGATGTCATAGACGCGGATCGTGGGCGAATCCAGGCATTGCACATGAAACAGGTTCAAGTTTATCAGGGAGTTACGATAGATCCACGGTGTTTCGGTCCAATAATCGGGCGCCCATTCTGCGTATGCGTCAGGAATCGTTCCGGGGATCCTCGCATCGGCCCAACCTGGATCGCCAAAAAGCATCAAGCCAAAAGGCTTGACAACCTGAAGATACTCCAGGCGCAGGCTCATTGAAGCGTATTCCTCGATCAGTCCCAGCAGGCGCCATGGAGGCAAGTCCGCGCACTGAATCGGCAGAGAGGTCAGTTCATTGTGCAGACGGATCGGGTCTGTTCCACGCCATTCCCTGATTCGATTCTCGATGGTGCTCCGAATCGGGTCCATGGAGTTCGGCCGTGCTCCGGCAAGCCCCTGGAGTCGTCTCATTCCACTCGATCCTACAAAGGAGACCACCGGGGCTGTTCGGCAACGCGGCGGACGAGGCACGTCCGGCGCTTCCCGGAAACTCGTCGCGGTTCGCAGGTGTTCCACCCTTTTCCCGGTGATCGATTGCAGAGGGGACACATGGTGCGGATCAAACACAATCAACAAATCGAAATGCTCAAAATCCGCCGACTGGAGATCGAAACGTCGAGGATTATCGTAAAACCACGCAATCCGACGGACTCCCGCCAAGCCCATCTCATGCAGCTCCACCGGCTCGAAACCGCTCCGGTTGAAGCTGGCCACGATATCGGGGCATTCCCCACAAGTTTCCAACCATGAGATCTTGTTTCCGACAAACCGGGACATGGCGGGGGGGCGTTCCACGCACTTTACGGAAACATCGTTTTGCTCCAACCCCGCCTGAAAACCCCGGATCTGGTCCTCAAATACCCTTCCGAACAGAACCACGGACTCTCTTCGTTTTCTTCTCGGACTTCCCGATATCGCCTGCTTCCTCCAATTCGCCAAGCGTTCCGGGGCGCTGGTGGCGATTGTCTCCAACGCAGAAAGGTGACTTCTGAGACCTCGCATCCCCTCCTCATCCGCTTTTGTCCCCCAGGCAACACGAAGACCGCCAGTCAAGAGAGACGGATACGCTTTCAGAAGGGAAATAACCTGGCCATCGGCGTTATCCCCCAGACAAAGAAAGACCGATGAGCTGGGGATCAAGCCCGACCAATCCAGGCAGGTCAGCGATTCCCAGACCATGTCCCATCGGTCTTCATGGACCAGAATCTTCAGGTTTGGCCATTCCTGTGCGGCCTTTTGCAGTAAAGCCATGGGGAGATATCCCAAACCGGATCGGTAAACCAGAACCAGGTTGCCATCCTCGATAGCCAGGGATTGAAGCACGGCGCGGGCTTCGGCGATGGGATCATTGGGATCGTGCAGCCAGCCCTGTGGGGTTCGGCAGGTCGGATCGCCCCTTGAAGACGGATGAATCTGAAAGAGGGTGTCTTGCTGCGTGGCTCGTGCCTTACGACGTGCCGCCAGGAGATCTGCCGCAGTTTTTTCGTAATGCTGACCCAGGAGGACCATGTTCCTCTCGGCAATTCGGGCGACAAGATTGGCTTGCTGATCCGGCATCATAATCTCTGTTATGTGACGATCGAGGACGGTGCACTATGGTAACTCATCGGCGCCCATGATCCAAACCGGCGATGTATCCCCCTTAAAAGGAGACGGCCGCAGCTCGGAGTCAACTGCGGCCTTGGAGGAAGAAGAAATAGCGCCTACTCTTAGCGCTACTGTCACGCAAATACGTCAATCAATTGTCCCAACCAGGGAGTCCCCGACTTCAATGACTTTCTGTTCAGAATTGATTCCTTGATGGAACTGGAAGCACCCATTTCTTTATCCTGATCATTCGCGCCCATCATCTCATCGAACCGTTCCTTGACCATCTTCGACGTATTCGAATAGAAATTCGCCAGATTCTTCTGCAGTGGATTGATGGGGACGGGCTGAAACAGTTTATTGCTTTCAATTCCCTGCATGATGCTGCTTGCTTTCCACTACGTCTGGCTTTGGGCGTTACGACTATCGTCCTGCAATCCCAACGCAACCGGGGTGCCAAATGGGGGATGCAGGAAGGGATTTCGGTTGAATTCAATCCCATGCCGTCCAGGATCTTTTTGAGATTAATTGCAATAACATACTGAATCTATTTATTTTATGTTCCCTTGATCGATAGAAAGGAGGATTCCGTTTGTATCAACAGGTTTGCTTTGAAACCTGTCTTTTGCGGTCTCTTATTCGGGATGTTTCGGTCGAAATGATCAGGAAGAAAGAGGTGTTCTGCCGGCACAGGCAGGCAAAAAGTTCCCTGGCGGTAATCTCCGGTGTGGAGCGGAGGAAGGCTCTCTAAAAAGATCGCAAGTATGATTCGCAGGAAATCCACAGAAAAATATTTTGCATCCTGGGATTTATTGTTATATAATACAAAACGAAGTGGGAGGCGAAAAAACCACTTCATTTCGGCGGAGTCGATCTCAATCGGCTAATACACACCGCCGCTCAACCGGTTTCGGAACAGGACCGACCGATTCGCGGATTCGAGAACTTGGCACCGATTTTGATACAGCCTGTTTTCGAATTGTCGGTTTGTTTTGTGAGAGGATTCACAGATTTGTCTGGTTGAGGACCTTGCAGGAGGACGTGAATCACCGTCCAATCAGGAGGTCCAACGATGCCTAGTCTTAAAGATGTCACATGGATGACGCCCAAGGGCGACCCTACCCTTATTTTTGGGATACTGGGTGGCCTTGCGGTTCTTATTGTCATTATCGTTTTTGCCAACTACCGGTATAGGCGCTGGAAAAAGCACCAACGCTTTGTAGCAGAGTTGAACCAACTGGCTCTGGGGGATAAGGAAGGCAATACGCTGATCGACCTGGTCAAGCGGTATGCCATGGATGAGCCGGTGGAGGTTCTGTACTCCCTGCGTGCTTTTGATGCGCTTGCCGAGAAGGAGATGTGTCGCATTCTGGGGCTGCAAGGCTCGCAAGAAACCAAGCAGCAATACATCGATCTCCTTTATTCCATTCGGCAGAAGACTTATTTCCCGGATATGACGGCCAGTTTGCAGGAGCCGGTTCAGGTCGGCGGAGAATGAGTTCGGTCCGCGCATTATGCGCTTTCGGTTTGTGTTCCTGTCTCGTCGGACATGGACACGGCTGACTATGTGGACAAGGTGGACAGCTGGGCAGATCCGACCGAGGACGCTCCCGTTTCCTCCCTACCGTTTCAATGCCCTCCGAGTAAGATGATCCGTTGTCCTCTAATCCTTTTGAGGAGCGGGCCATGATCGACTTACGCAGCGACACCGTTACCAAACCGACTCCGGAAATGTACGAAGCGATGGTCTCTGCACCGCTTGGAGACGATGTATTTGGAGACGATCCCATGGTGCAGCGCCTGGAGCAGGCGTGTGCAACACGCCTGGGCAAGGAAGCGGCGATGTTTGTTCCCAGCGGGACGATGGCCAACCTGGTCTGCATCTTGACCCATTGTCAGCCGGGCGATGAGGTTTTTGTATCCGAGGGGGCGCATCTTTATGAATTTGAATCCGGAGCGCTCTCGGCAGTCGGCGGTGTCATCCCGCGTGTTCTTCCATCGAAAGATGGAGCCATCGAACCGGCAGGTTTTGAGGCGGCCGTGCGACCGACCAATGTGCATTTCCCACGATCGCGTTTGTTATGCCTGGAAAACACGCACAATAGTGCAGGCGGTGTCGCGATCCCTCTGGAGCATCAGAAGCGGCTTTGTGTTCTGGCGCAGGATCAGGGAATTTCGGTGCATTTGGATGGTGCTCGAATCTGGAACGCCGCGATTGCGCTGGGAGTGAGTGCGAGAGAGCTGGCCGAGGATGCCGGCTCGGTTTCCTTCTGTTTCTCGAAAGGGCTTTCCGCACCGGTTGGTTCCGTTGTGCTGGGCACGGAAGAATTCATCGAACATGCCCGCCGAAAAAGGAAAATGCTCGGCGGTGGAATGCGTCAGGCGGGCGTGCTCGCCGCGGCCGCCCTGGTTGCCTTGGAAACGATGATCGACCGACTGGCGGACGATCATCGGCGAGCGGCGATGCTTGCCGAACGCCTGACAGATTTGAAAGGCGTCCTGTTGATCCGCAACGGGATTCAGACCAACATGGTTTTCATGGATATCTCCGGAACCGGCATGATTTCCAGGGAATTTGCGGACCGGTGCAAGAAACTGGGGTTGTTGGTCAGCACACCGGGTCGCTACCGCGTTCGTCTCGTAACCAATCGACACATTGACGATCGTGCGGTGGAAGAAACCGCGCAGATTCTCCGTAAAGTGGTATCCTCTTCCGCCGACTCTTCGGCATCATAAGAAGGATTCTGCCAAACTGATGAGCGATTTGTGCGGCATAGAGGGGATACCGGAAAGGAACTCCCATCCCATCGGGGAAGAAACCTTGCGGCGTATTTATCGAATGCGTCGCATGAATGAATGGATGTGGTCCCGAATCGAACCCTGGGTCGGCAATCGGATCCTGGAGGGTGGCTGTGGGAACGGGAATATTACGGAATTTCTTCTGACAAAAGAATTTGTTCTCTCTGTAGACATCAATCCGACCAACCTGCAAGCGCTTCAGGCGCGATTCCGGGACCATGAAAACCTGTCTGTTCTCAATCTGGATCTGACCCATCCCGCCCTGAAAGACTGCGCTGTTCACCGGTTCGATACGGTGGTGTGTCTGAATGTCCTTGAACACATCGAGAGGCACGAGACGGTTCTGCAATCCTTCCACCACATTCTGCAGCCTGACGGATTGCTGGTTTTGCTGGTTCCGGCCTATCCATGGCTGTTTGGTACATTGGACTCGGCCCTGGGGCATGTTCGGCGGTATGGAAAAGCGGAATTGAAGACACTTCTTGAGCAGGCCGGATTTCGGATTGTCCATCATTCTTATCTTAATATGATGGGGATTCTGGGATGGTGGCTGAACGGAAAACTGCTGAAGCGGGATCTTCTTCCAAGTGCCCAGCTGGATCTGTACGAAGGACTTGTTCCGCTTTTTCGATGCCTGGAGCAGATCACCCGTCATTCCATGGGATTATCGCACATTATTATCGGGGCAAAATCGGGACCATAAGTGGGAATAGCTCAATCTTCGGATCATAGGGCGGGGTAACTTCATCAACACACAAGACGGCCGTGTGGATTATCACGGCAATCTTTTATCGGTCCGAAGGACAGCCGGACTGAATGCCTCAATTCTCTGCGGCCCCAGTGGGGATCATCTTGGGATTATACGAGATCGCCATTGTCTGGGGTTCGCGCAGGCCATTGATCGGACATTCCCTGCAAAGATCGCAGTTTGGGCGCACGGGATCGCAAACGAAGTATTCCTGAATTCGGATCTTACTAGGCCTGTACATGGGGCAATAGCAGGCACGTTCTATTGCGAGATCCCGTGTGGACCGAACATCGCTTTTGACTTCTCCGTCTTGGAGCAGAGCTAACAAGTTCTCCACCGTCGCCTCCCATCTGGAATAGGATCTTAGCAAGCCCTCAATTCCGCATGGTAAACCAAAACAAGAGACCTCAAATTTCCTTACGTGCAACCTAGGTTACCATTCCGCGAGAAAAGATGCAATAAGGAATTGGAAAAATCTTGAGTCCCTGTGTTGGATTCTCCTGTCGGAGACCAGGGATAAGTGCTTGTTTTTGAGCGGTTTATCGATATAATAAGGTCAGAATCTCCTTCGTTCCCGGCGGCTTCTCTTGTGGGGAGAAAGTGGGATCTCCACACCCGTCGGAAGAGGATTCTATCAGGGGTGGCATTCTCATAATCCCCTAAAATTATTATACTTATTTATTAGAAACACGGTTCTCTCTGGTCCGATCCCGGTTGTGCGATCTTCACTTCCCAACCCAGATTATTATCGAAACTGACGGGCAACCGGACCGGACAAAAATCGAAAATGCAGGACTTCATGGGCCATTTTGACTGAAAAAGGCCGCGAAAGTGGGGGTGTGGAGTAGTCAGATTGAGTTTTACGGTATACATTTATAGTGTAACGAATTATGGCCTGAGCGCATGACCATTGAAGTCGGGAACAATCCATGTGGACTTTGTCGAGCGCAATCCGGTTTGTGGTTCTGTGCCTGATCCTGTGTCAGACAGGCTGTACCACTATGGAGACAGTGCGGTCACTGTCCATGCCGGATTTGACTTTAGGTTCCGTGAATTCTCTCAACGGCGAAGTCGGGGACCTGAAGCATACCGTTTCTCTTATGGAAAAGAGATTCGATGAGAACCAGAAGGAGCGACAGCGCAGCCTGAACCAGCTCCGTGCCCTGGTGAAGGAGTCTTCAACCGCTCTTGAGGAAAGAGAGCGTCGGATCCAGGGCAATCTGGGTACGCTTGGGACTGAGTCCGCCGAATCGGTACAACGAATCAGCACCCCGGTATCCGCTCCCCCACCCATTCAAGACGAATATGCTGCCATGTTTCGGAATGCATATTCCAGCTATCAGCGAGGGGATTACGCTGTTGCCTTTGAGCGGTACGAAGGGATTTATGAGAAAGCGCCGTCCAAAACACAAAAAGGACAGGCGCTATTCTGGGCAGCGGAAAGCGCCTACGCCGCGCAGGATTGGGATAACTCCATCCGCATGTTCGATAAATTCCGACGGGAGTTCCCCACCGATCCGCTTCTTCCCAGCGCCCTGCTTCGGACCGCCACCGCTCACTCCCAGAAAGGCGATAATGACAACTCCAAACGTGTCCTGGAGGCTCTGGTAAGCCAGTATCCGCAAAGCCAGGAAGCGGAACTGGCCCGTCGAAGGCTTGCGGATGCCTCCGGTTCGTGGTCTGTTCGCATCGAATCCATCGAGCAGGGAAATGGAACCCCCCGTTGACCGGGTCGAGATGTTCTCAAAAGGATTTCGCACGATCCCCATTCGATGAGAACGCTTCGCCGATATGCCTCAGAGTGGACTCGATTTCCATCAACAAAATCCGATCTTACTCCCCATGATCAAACAGATCTGGCAATATCGCCGCTTGCTTCGGGAACTGGTGCGGCGAGACCTGCGAACCCGGTACAAGGTCTCGATCCTGGGCTTCTTCTGGAGCCTGCTGAGACCGCTCCTGGCCATGGCAATTATCGCTGTTGTCTTTACATACATCGCCGAAATGCCCCATGCCTCTTTCCCGCACATTTCATATTTTGCCTTTCTCTTGTGCGGTTATCTTCCATGGACTCTGTTGACCGGCGGGCTTATGGAAGGCACACAAGCGTTGCTGACAAACGCACAGCTGATCAAGAAAGTGGCCTGTCCACGCCTGATTTTTCCGCTGGGAGTCGTGCTGTCTCATCTGGTCAACACGTTTCTGGCATTCCTGGTTCTGTTGCCGTTGACATACCTGGTTTTCGGGTATCCGATTCCGTTTTCCTGTCTCCTGCTATTGCCGTTGCTGCTTTGTGAGACTCTTCTGGTAATCGGTCTGGTCTGGGCACTTTCGGGATTGAATGTCCTGTATCGGGATGTCACCCAGATTCTGGATTTCCTGTTATTGGCCTGGTTCTATGGTACTCCGATCATCTACTCCATCGACATGCCGATGGGTGTTCTGGGCGGGTTCGGGCTGCCGGGATGGCTGCTTCTGCTGAATCCCATGTCCGGCATGATCTATGCCGCACGACGCGCGTGTTTCGGTTTGGGTGAGAATCCGCCGTGGGCGATGCCGTTCGATACGTTTCTGTTCGGGGTTTTGTTCTTCGTCGCAGTCTCCCTGGCGGCCCCGGTTGTGGGATATGCGATCTTCCGCAGAATGGAAACTCGTGCCGTGGATGCCCTGTAAGATCCGGTTCGAACAGAGAATGAGATCGGAGAGAACGAATGCGGGCTGCGTACCTGATCACGCCATACCAGTTTGAACTGAGAGACATCCCCATCCCGAAACCGGGAAAGGGTGAGGTGTTGGTACGTGTGACAGCGGCAGGGGTGTGCGGATCGGATCTGCATTTCTATTCGGCAGGTCGAATCGGGGAAGTGGTTCTGGATCAGCCGTTTGTGATGGGTCATGAGTTTTCCGGTGTTGTGGAAGATGCCGGGGAGTTCTCGGCGGAGTTCCCCAAGGGAGCGAGAGTCGCAGCGGAGCCGTCGATTCCATGCGGAACCTGTTTCTATTGCCGAGAGAACCGTCCGAATCTGTGTCTGAACCTGACCTTTGTGGGATTTCCCCCCAAAGGCGGAGGATATGCGGAGTACATTGCCCTGCCGAAGGAAAACCTCCATCGCCTTCCGGATTGCATTCCCGATTCTCAGGGGCCCCTGGTTGAGACCCTGGCCGTCGCCATTCACACAGCGGAGTTGATGGGCGACACGCGGGGGAAGAGTGTGGCAATTCTGGGAGCCGGGCCGGTGGGGTTGTTGACATTCCTCCATCTGCGACATTGCGGTGCAAGCGTCGTCTATATGACCGAACCAGTGGAGAGTCGCAGAGAATTCGCCCGATCCTTGGGAGTGCCGATGGTTCTCCAACCCGATGACCTTCAGGCCATTGCGGAACAGGAGAGGTTCCTGGACGGTGTAGGACCGGAATACGTAGTGGAGGCTGCCGGGGAACCGGCGAGCTATGCACAGGCGATGCAGATTGTCCGGCGCGGCGGCACAGTGGTCTATTGTGGAATCTACCCGCATGGCGCAATGTCCATCGACTTCACCCCGGCGCGGCGCAAGGAGCTGCGCATGATCTTTGTGCGCCGATCCTTGCCCCGCAATTACTCAGAGGCCATTTGTCTGGCCGCGTCGGGCGAGGTCAATCTCGCGCCATTTTGCCGTACGATCTATCCGTTGGACCAAATCGCCAATGCGTTTCAGGATGCTTGTGAGCGGGTCTCCGGACTTGTTAAAGCGATTCTGCATCCGGTGGGGCCGGAACAGGATACCCGGAACCGATGAGAAACCGGTTGATTCGGACGGCGATACCATTCTCCTTTTCCAACGGCTGTCCCACCCAGATCCACACCGCAGAGGATTCCGAGTTTCCAAGTTCCGCCCGAATCAAATACTGCGGAACCACGCCAGGTATTTCACCGGGACGAACCAGGTAAGCAACACCGGGATCGTTTGAGCGATACCGGCTTTGCATGGATTGCCCGGTCGGAAGGAACTCGACGTTGGGAATGGTGTGGGATGCAATCCATCGTTCGGGATCTTCCTTCCCATAGAACAGGAAAAACACTTCGGGATATTCCGCCATGCCGGTGATAACCGCTCGCGGGTACTCCTCCTGGTGATCCATCCACCAATGGATCGCATCCCGGTATCCGTATTCCCAATAGTGAACCGAGTAGATCGGATAGACGGAAAAACAGACAAAGAAGAACAGGGTGACCAGATAGATGCTACCGATACACCAGAGTGCCGTGATCCTCTGGAAAACGCGCTCCTTTTTGCATTGAACAAAGTAGTCTTTAATCCTGAATCCTCCAACGACGGCGATCAGATGTAGAACCGGCAGCGCGAAGACACTTCGCAATGCGTGAGGGATTCCTTCGTTTGTGCAGGCCGCCGCAACCGGAAACAGCAGCAGCCAGCCAAGCAGAAGACGCTCCCGATAGCCACCCTGTCGCATGCAACCCCAGATCCCTGCAATCCATAACGGTAAGAGATAAATCTGTATCTGTCCGGGGAATCCCACGGAATGGCGCAAGTTGGCATCTCCCCCGAAGAAAAGAAAGAGAGGCGAGAAGTGCGCCAGGTAGTTCTTGACGAATAGAAAAACCATCTCCGCATAATTCGATGCCCCGAAAATCGAAATCGCCCGAAATCTCCGTCCGCTTTCCCCCGGTTCGGTCAGGATGTGATGTGCCATCGGAACGGCTAGAATGACGAAAAGAATCACCGGAAGTAGAATCCACAAACGTTCTTTTCCTTCGAGGCGATAGATCACGGCCAGCGCGGATATCAGGATCAGAAAGAGCGGGATAAACAGCCGTGCAGGCTCGTACGTGTACAGCGCCAGTGAAAACGCGACAGCGGAAAGCAATCCATAGAGGGTCTTTATCAGGATAGATTTCTTATCGAGAAAACAGTCATACCAGAACACACCGAGCGGAATCCATAACGTCAAAAAGATGGACTGGTTTGCCCAGCGTGACAGGAGAAAATGCCAGGGACACACGGAAAGAAATCCCGCTGCCCACAGACCGGCGCTCAATCCCCACCAGCGTCTCGCAAGAAGGAACGTCACCAGAATGGCTCCACACCCGGCGAGGGCCGCCGGAAGCCGAACGGCACGCTCATTCAAGCCCAGAACAGCGATGAATGGAATATCGACGTATTGATAGAGCGCGGAGGTGGTCACCCGCAGCGAACGCACGAACAGCGGATACGGCTTGCCTGTGCTGTCTTTCCCGGTTCTCCAGAGCAGGTAGGACGTGTATCCCTTGTCGGCCTCGTCACGAAAGAAGCCGGGAGGATGGGTTTCGAGTCCAATACATCGGTACGCCGCCGCCAGAAAAATCAGCGCTGTGACAAAGAAAATGAGCGCCCCGATCCAGAACCGTTTCTGCAAGAGCATTGTCGTGATCGTCGGAAATCGGATATTCTACGGATTATCGGCTCGTGATGTTGACCGACAACCCATTAGGGAATCATAGGCCGGAAACACGCTTTTTCCTATGCTTTCTCTCGGTTGCGGTGCCGATCCAAGAATGCACCGCTCAGGTCAGGGATTTTTGTCATGTTTGCATTTTTCCCCTTTCGGGATCTCAACCGTTCCCGCCAATTGCCTGTGATGAACTGGGCGATTATCGGGATTTGTGCCCTGATACAGGGGTATGTCATGCTTCTGGATGTGTCGTCCGAGGAGATACTTCTCAAGACTTATGGTTTCGTGCCGGTTTTTTTCACGGAGGGGTTCGACATGATGCTTTCGGAGAAGCCCTCCATGCTGCTGTCCCCATTTACCTACATGTTCCTGCATGGGAGTCTGTTCCATCTATTTGCAAACATGTGGGCACTGTGGATTTATGGCGACAATGTGGAAGACCGAATGGGACATGGATGGTTCTTGTTCTTTTATGTTTTTTGCGGACTGGCGGCAGCGGGAACCCATTACATCACCAATTCCGGGGAAATTCAGCCCGTGGTCGGCGCGAGCGGCGCGCTGGCGGGGGTGATGGCGGCATATCTGAGGCTCTTTCCGACGGCACGGATTCAGTGCTTTTTCTGGTTCATTTTCATTGTGCGGATTGTCGAGGTTCCGGCATTGATCGTGATCGCCGTCTGGTTTATCAGCCAGCTGATGAGCGTCTATTCTTCCCTGCTGGGAGCGGATGTGGGGAATGTGGCGTGGTATGCGCATATCGGCGGATTCCTTGCGGGCGCATGGCTCAGTGCGCGATGGTTTCCGCATCACCGACTCTGGTTCTCCCGCTGGTGAACCGAAGCGGATTCCCTTTTTCCAGTGTGCCGGAATGGTAGGATGCTTTTTCCCTTTGAGAGGTTTTTGGAAAGATGACAAGACGAAAAACGGTGATTTTCGATTGCGATGGTGTGCTGGTGGACAGCGAACCGCTGTCCCTGGAGGCGTTTCATCGGGCGCTGCGGGACCAGGGGGTGGACTATCCCCGCGACCGGATCACGAAGTTCTGCGGCATGACCGGCGAAGCCTCCATGCGGATTGTGATTGAGGAGACCGGCGCGTCCCTCGATGAGGAACGTTATCTCAATGCCAAAGTGGAACACTACAAACGGCTGGTCGAAGAGCGCGGCCTGCGGCTGTTTGATGGGGTCCCGGAACTGCTCGACTCGCTGGGCGGTAACGGCGTGAAGCTGGCGATTGCGACTTCCGGGCCGAGGGAGAAAGTGCAGACCAGCCTTCGCCTTGTCGGACTGGAGGATCGGTTTGACGCGATTGTCAGCGGCGATGATGTCCCGCAGGGCAAACCGGCCCCGGATGCATTTCTCGAAGCGGCGCGACGCTGCGGGTCGGACCCGGCTCACTGCGTGGGCGTGGAGGACACGCTCATCGGTCTCCAGGCAATTCGTGCCGCCGGAATGTACGTCGTTGCTGTTGCGCACACCTTCCCGCCGCAACAGATTCTGCCCCTCTGTGATATCCTTTTCCCCCGAATTGCCGAAATCGAGGCGGAGGATTTGATGGAGTGAAGTCATTTTCTTGACTTGTCCGGGTGTTACCTCAGAGGTATCATAAGGGAACTTGGCGTGTGTGAGGTGCACAGAGCATGGAACTGCTTAATCAAATAGGCGAAATTCTTGCCATTTTAGCATTTATCTCATTAGGTGTGATCGGATGCATTTGGGTTTTCACGCTCATTCGTTGGATGCAAGGGCGGGATGTTCCACGATGGGCTTCTTTTCGTAATCTAAAGATCTATTTTTGGAGTTGCATGGCGTTCGCATTGCTTTTTCCAGGCACGCTAGATGCGATTTCTCATTTTGAAGAAAATCAATGGCCAACGCTTCCGCACAGGATTCTTCATATTGCGTTCAGACCTTTCCTGGCGTTCGTCGTGTTCTATGCATACGTTTACAAGGACATCAAGAGCCGGAGGAGCGCAATAGCTGCTCATTCGGACAGAAACACGGAGCAAAAGGAATCCTTCGGGCATGATCATGACACAAATGACCGTGGTATTTTCCGATGGTTGCTCCGTTGAGTCAACAGTTGGAAGTGAGAGACATAGGCACATCATGCTGATTCCCCAACGGCCGCCAACTCTGCCCGGGGCGATATTGAAGGAGCATTTTCTGGAACCGCGCGGTGTGACAATCGTTGCATTTGCCAGAGCAGTCGGATGCAGTCGCGAGCATATAAGCCGAATCATCCATGGCAATGCGCGAATCGAAGCCGCGCTTGCGCGGAAAATCGCAACTGTCCTGGATACGACACCGGAGTTCTGGCTGAATCTCCAGAATGCCGCCGATCTCTACCAGGCAAGCCAACAACTTCAGGGGTGGCAGCCCGGAACGCTGTACCGGGCTGCGGGATAGCCTGGAACAGTGAAAGGAAATGTCGAAATGCCGAACTGCCGTTTTCCTGCGAATAAAGAAGAGATTGCTTCATTTTGCAGAAAACATCATATTCGAAAACTCTCATTCTTCGGTTCCGTTCTCCGGGGTGATTTCGGGCCGGAAAGTGATATTGATGTCTTGGTGGAATTCGACTCGGATGCAAGAGTCGGACTGATTCGCCTGGCAGGTTTGGAGCTGGAACTATCGGAAATGCTTGGAAGGAAAGTCGATCTCAACACGCCGGATTTCCTCAGTCCTTACTTTCGTGACAAGATCCTGACCGAGGCGGAGACGCAATATGTCTTTTCGTGACGACCGAATGCGAATGCAGCACATGTTGGACCATGCGCGGGAAGCCATTTCTATGATCGCAGGTTGTCAGCGTGACGATTTGGCTAGTGATCGCATGTTACAATTGGCGCTTGTTCGGTTGGTTGAAATCGTTGGCGAAGCGTCAACCAGAATCAGCGATATGACGCAAAATCGTTGGCCGGACATTCCATGGCGTGAAATAGCCGGAATGCGAAACCGACTCATTCACGGTTATGACAGAGTAGATCTCAGAGTATTGTGGGATACACTCGAATGCGATTTACCTGCCCTTGTTGTGCAGCTTGAACAGGCCATCATCTTTGAAGACACGGATCATCCTGAATAACACAGCAAATCCCACGAATTCATGAACCTCATCCTCATCGGCATGAAACATTGCGGGAAATCCACCCTTGGCGCAAAACTGGCACAGCGGTGGAACTGCGCTTTTTATGATGTGGACCAACGGATTGAAGAGAATTACGCCTGCCAGACGGCGGTTCCGCGCAAGGTCCGCGAAATCTTTACCGAGGATGGCGAAGAACAATTTCACAAAGCGGAAACTCAGGTTGTCTGTGAACTTGCCATGAAACTGGAGCGGTCTTGCGAAAGGCACGTCGTCGCCGTGGGAGGACGAACAGTGTTGAACGAGACGAATCGGCGCCTGCTCGGCGACTTGGGGCAAATGGTGTACCTTCAAGTAGACCCACGGGAGCTGTACCGACGAATTGCGCGATCCGGCCTGCCGCC
>JAKPYU010000345.1 GCA_029568995.1 Candidatus Omnitrophota bacterium
ACTCAATACGGCACAGATAGAGAACGGCTTGGCGCGGTAGCCATAGCAAAGACAGATTCGCCCATCGCGCAACCGGATCATACTCGGCGGATTTCCCACACCGGTATCGGGTACAGGTGTATTCAGGTAATTCCAGGATGCACCATTATCATGCGAAACGTAGATTTCAATGAACCGTCTTGTCTCCTCGTGGTGGCGCAGCGCTACCAGAATGTCGGTGTCCGACAGGCGCACGGAGGCGGGCATGATCGAAAAGCCTCTCGGTTCCGGCCCGATAAAGGAAAGAAAATCCCATGTCTGTGCGCCATCTATTGTCCGGGCGCAGAAGGGTCGCCCTTCCTTTCCGTCGGCCTTTGCGGCTGTCAAGAATACCATGCATTCGTTCTTGCCGTCTACAATGTAGTCCGTCCGTGCCGCAACTCCCAGCTGACCGAACAGGGGTAATCGAAACGGTCCTTCCCAGTGATGTCCACGGTCGTACGAGTAATAGAAGCGCGACGGTGCCGCATCGACGCTCATCATGCGAAGGGTCATGGCAAAATCCGGGTGGGTGAAATCAATACCGCCGGGGCAGTCTTTGAACGGAATCGGTGTCAGATCCGGGGGTCGAATGCCATGAAGCGCGTCGCCGTCGGGGATAATCACGTCCGAGGGGTCCTCGATGGTCCAGGTTTCCCCGCCGTCCAGACTTCTTGCGAACAAGTGCTCCTCCGGTTTTTCACGGTCGATGTGATGCCGGTCCCCAAGGTCTTTATAGCAACCCCGGCTGAATCCGACAAGAATCTCATTGCCCCAGGACCAGATGCCATGGTTCGCCGGCCAGCCGCCAAATCTACCCGGCTCACCATAGACAAGGACATGTTTGATAATATGGACATCTTGCGCGGAGGAAATGTCGGCGGACTTTTCTTCTGTCAACGAACATCCGAATACGACCAGCCCAATTGCAACGGCAAGGTAAACCGCGTTTTTACTCATGATCTTTCTCCGTGACACTGTCTTCTTTCCGCGGAGGCGGATGGGAATAGAATAGAACAGTCCACGCAAAATGTTCAGTGCAGTGAGGGGGGTGTGGAGGCTTGAGTACACAGGGGGAATCCTTTCCCCAAATCACCAAGTCTATGTATCATCCGTCCCAGACTTCTCAGATTATCCAAAAGGCTTTTAGAAACACGATGACAAGGACTCAGACATCCGACGGAATCACCTATCACGCAATCGGGCACGGGCACATCGACCCGGTCTGGCTCTGGCGATGGCAGGAAGGCTATGAAGAGATCCGCGCGACATTCCGGTCTGCATTGGACCGCATGAATGAAACACCGGACGTCTGCTTCATCGCCAGTTCCGCCGCCTTCTATAAATGGGCATTGGAAATTGATCCGACAATGTTCAAAGAAATCCAGGACCGCGCTCGAGAGGGACGCTGGAATATCGTCGGCGGTTGGATTGTCGAGCCGGACTGCAATATCCCCGGCGGCGAATCGTTTGTACGCCACGGTCTGTATGGACAACGATTCTTCCGGAAACATTTTGGAATCACTATTACAGAAGGATTCAACCCGGATACATTCGGTCATGCCGGAACGCTGCCACAGATATTAAAGAAATCGGGATTCTCTACTTACACCTATATGCGCCCCGCGCCCGACATTGAAATGAAATATCAGTACCTGCACTTCCAGTGGGAAGCCCCGGATGGCAGCCGTGTGCTCGCGGGCTGTATCCCGATCTGTTATGATGTTCGCCCGGAGGGACTGGAAAATCGGTTCTATGAAATTCAATCGCAACCGTATCGCCATCCCGATCAGAAACATGAAATGTATTTCTTCGGGATCGGAAATCATGGCGGCGGACCCACGAAGAAGTGCATTCGGATTATACAGGACCTTCAGAGTAATCCCAACAACCCGGCGATCTGTTTCAGCCATCTCACCCGTTACTATCAATGTCTAACGGAGACTCTTTCCACGGAGAGCCTTCCGGTCGTACGGACTGATTTGCAGCATCATGCACGCGGGTGCTACACGTCGCATTCCGAAGTGAAGAGACTGAACCGTCGCTGTGAACATGCGCTCATGCAGGCGGAACGATGGTCGGCTGTCGGCACGGTTCTGCAAAACCTGCCCAACCAGCAGGAAAATATTCATGATGCCTGGGAAACAGTGTTGTTTCATCAATTCCACGACATCCTTGCGGGAACCAGTATAGAGGCAGCCTATCACGACGTGCGGAATGCTTATGGTTCCGTATTGTGGACCGCCGACAAGATCCGGAATCGTGTCATACAGGAGATCTCAAAGCGAATTGATACCGTCGGCGAAGGCCGCAGCATAATGGTCTTTAACCCACTGCCATGGCGGGTCTCTTCACCCGTCCGGGTTCCTTCCTCTACGAAACGCTTTCTTGGAAGATCCCTGGGCATTCTGGATGATGCGGGGCAGGAAGTGCCGTCTCAGGAAATCGCCGGTCAACAGGTCGGAAATACGGATCTCCTGTTTCTGGCGGATGTCCCCGGACTGGGATATCGGCTATACCGAGGCGTCCCACTATCAGGCACGCCCCTCAAACAGGAAAGCAACCGAATGTTGCACGTCGATTCCGGGTTGTTGGAAAACGACTATTGGCGGATTTGTGTGGACCAGCATTCCGGCGAGATCGTATCTCTGTTTGACAAGAAGAATTGTGTGGAAACGTTGGAGCGTGGCCTTTCGCTTTGTGTGATGGCGGATCAATCCGATACCTGGAGCCATGGGATTGACGGCTGGCGTGTTGAGGACGGACGATTTCAACTGAAATCCATTCAGGTACTCGACTCCGGGCCATGTATGGCAACATTGCGCATGATCTACGAATACAACATGTCATCTGCTGAGATACATCTCGCTCTATACCGCGATATTCCCGATATTCATGCGACCCTCTATCTGAATTGGCAGGAGAAGTACCGATTACTCAAGATTGCTTTCAAGACAAAGGTATCAGACGGGAAGGCGACCTTCGATGTGCCTTATGGCTGTATTGAACGGGAAAAGACAGGAAACGAAGAACCCGGTCAATCCTGGATCGACCTGACAGGCAGCGCATTAACTACATCGGGGAAATCCACTCCTTATGGCTTTTCGGTTATCAATGACTGCAAGTTCGGCTATGATATCCTGAACAAGACCATGCGGATATCGCTTGTGCGAAGCCCGGCTTATGCGCACCACGACCCGGCTCGTGTCAACACGAGCGAACCGGTGCGTTACATGGACTTGGGAGAACAGACAATACGTTTCGCTCTCGTGCCGCATTCCGGCCCGTGGCAGGATGCGCATGTCCCAAGAAAGGCATGGGAATTGAACGAGCGCCTGTGGCTGCACCAGGAATCCGCGCATCCGGGGGATTTGCCGCTGTCCGCCTCTTATGCACAGTGCGACTGCGAGCATTTTGTCCTGACTGTTCTGAAAACAGCCGAGGACGACGATACATTGGTGTTGCGTGGCTACGAATCCGAAGGAAAACAAGGTCAGGTAACGGTTCGCTTTCCCTTCTGGGATCGGGAGATCTTCTTTTCCGTGTCACCTCATGAAATCAAGACAATCCGAGTCACCCCCAAAGGCGATTGGGGAATAGTAGAGGAATTGAATTTGCTGGAAGATAAGGTGGAACGTTAGTGTCCTGTAATTGAAATGCCTTCCCTGGGCATTTCTTCCCGTCCCGTCATCGCGAGGAGCCGCCCGGAGTCTGCAAACGGCGGCGACGTGGCGATCTCAGATAGGTAGGGTGGGCTCAAGCCCGTCTGCGGGCTAGCCCACCACGTTCCCGCGCCGTCCCTGTCCCGTCATCGCGAGGAGCAGCCCGGAGTCTGCGAACGGCGGCGACGTGGCGATCTCGTGTTTGTACGTTCCAACGACGAAATCCCCACGTCGTTTCGCTCCTCGAAATGACGGTGGCCCTGTCATTTCGACCGAAGGGAGAAATCTCATTGCGCGGTAGGAAGATAGAGGACCGCGCACTCGGAGTGAAACCGAGGCGGAATAGCCGGGCGAAAGGCGAATGGCTGCCGATGTGCTATTTTGTGCCCTCTCCCAGCTTCACCTGCAGAACCAGATTTTCAATCGGCGGTGTCAGCTTTTCGAAGCGGGGCGGATATTTTGCCAGTGTATTCCTATCGACCACCTGCAGATTATACTCCTGGCCCGGTTTGACATATATTAAAAAATAACCGGATGAATTTACGGTTCCGAAATCCTGTCTCGCCCCTGATGAATCGTCCGAAAAGGCACTTACACTCATGGTTTCGTCGGATAAAGGTTCAAGGTTCTCATCAAGAACACGACCATGGAAATAGCTTTCCTTCTCTAATACAACATCATATCGCGTCTCTTTGACATCCGGCGGCATCTCCAACTGGACTTCCATACCTTGATATGAGACCGGAGGCGGAAGCGTGACCTTCTCGGGTGTGACTGATTGATTATGAGGCCAGATGTTGAGCCGGAATGGTCCCGGCTGAAGTCCTTCAACGCGATAGGCACCATCCGGTTCCACGTGTGCTCTGAGTCCAACCTGATCAGGTCCCACTAGCGACTCTTTGTGTATGGATTTCTCTTGTTTCTGAGATACATCGAGGAGGATGGCCTCGGGGTATTCCGGCGCTCTTCCGTCTTCCGTCAGGATCTTTCCATAAAGTACATGTCCCTTTTCCATTTCCTTTAGAACAATTCGAATATCGCGAATCGTATCTCCGATACGGAAACTCACCGGAGCACTTCCGTCTGCCGCGAGACCTGCATCTTCGTATACATAATCGGGAGTGCCTTGAGAAACGGAGAGCACAATCCTAATCGGCTTCGCTTTGAGGGTAGCACGAAGCGCAGTCTCTACCGGCTTATCGCTTGCTGGCAAGAGGAAGCTGAAAGCAAAACGGCCTTCCGTGTCCGTCAGGCTGCCTGATTGAACTATCTTTTCATCGAGTCCCTCGATTTCGAGGTGCGCGTCGGCAACGGGCGACCCATCCGGCATGGTTACAGTTCCCATTAGTGTCGTGATTGCCGCAGGCAGGACGCTGTAGACAATTCCGGTGACGTCACTGGTAGTGACCAGGAAATGCGGATCCGGCTTCGCGCGCGGATCATCCCGATCCAGAAAACGCAGACCTTTACCGCAATCAGTATACATGCTCGGAAATTCTTTGGCTGGAGGGCTTGTAATCATATAACCACCGGGCATGGGCAGGACCTGCTCAAACTGAAACTCTCCGTCGGCATTTGTCTTCACGAGCGCGTATCGTTGCCAAGTCGCCCTCCCCTGCGTTGAAGGGCTGCGATTGACTTTGAGTTCAACCGGAAAGTCCGCCAGCGTTTCCTTCGTGTCCTCACGCTGGACGATTCCCGATACCTTTACTCCCTCATTCACCTGGAAGTCAACAGTCAGGGAAGTTTGCGGCCTCTCCACGGAAATCTCTATTTCCTTGGACGGCGGTTCCGCCTGAAGCGACTCCGGCGGTGTGACCGTGATCCGGTACCGCCCCCACGGCACCGGCTGAAATCGAAGCACGCGCCCTCCCTTTCCCGTGTTGTCCGACAGGAGTATCTTGCGATCTATACCCTCCAGACGTACATCCGCATCGGGAATGTAAAACCATCTCATGTTGGGGAAGTTCTTCTTTTCGACCGAAACGCTGACAATGTTGTCTACCTCTCCATATAAGCGCATGTTCATGCGGCAATCCACCGGAAAGAGAGGATCGACTACAGTTCGTGAGATTCCCTTAGCACCCTTCACGAAATAGAGTCCTGGAGAGAGAGCCTCAAATCGGCATTTTCCGGTCTCATCCGTAACCAAGGTGCGTATTGTCTGTAGACCTGGAGTCTCTTCCACGCCAAATATGGGACACTGAAAGGTCCCTGTTCCTCTTCGAAACAGCAAATCGCCAATCGACATTGGTCTGTCCGGACCTAAACTCGCCAGCGCAATGGTGTCCCACTGCCGAAGCCTGGAAAGAGGGCTGTGTACTTCCTTGGATCTTGTTTTCATACCGACAACAACGTCGTTTAGCTCAACACGGGGTTGTTCAGCAGCACTGTCCCTGAATCGATCATTCACCCAAGACCCATTTGGCTGCATCCCCTCAATGGAATCAATCCGAATCTTTCCACCAACAGGGCGGAGACCCAGAATCCCTCTATCGAGAGCATTCTTTTCTGCGACGACGGAGAGCAACGACTTTGGCGGTCTTGGCGGTTTAGGCCCCTCTACAAGCGAAAGTTCAACACCCGAAACAGGCAACGTCTGCTCCAGATCCGAATGAACAAAGATCTCGAAGGAACAAAGATACTCCAGCGTAATGGCCTGCCAATCCTCTGTCGGAATTTGCACTGTGCTTGTAGTGCTTTGATATCCCTCTGCTCTGGCCTGGATCATATACGTTCCCTCACTGACATCCCGAATCAGGAACTCCGATGTCGCCGACTCGTAAGTCCGGCTCGCAATTTCAATGATCCCATTCGGAATCGAGTCCCCCAGCGCATCTACCAACCGCACCGCCAGGACGCCTTCGGGCGGAAGTGCGGGTGTGGGGACTACCGTTGGTGTCGGGGAAGGTTGCACAGCAATCTGTACCGGGACGTCGCCCTGCTCGGCGGCGGCACGCTCTCCGGCAGAAAGATCCACCGTGCCGCGCCCATTCTTCAGTTGCACCTTTCCTTCCTCTACCTCAACAAATACATTTTCAGGCTTGCTCGGAACCTCACCCCGGTACAGGAAAATCAGCCCCAGTGTCAGCACGACTAGCACAAGAATCAGGATTGTCGGCATGTATCGGTTCATGGCTGTGCTCCTTGCTTGTCGGGCAAAGGCTTTGTGGAAACCAGAAACCGTGTGCCCAACGCGACTACCTCCGCATCGCCGACCGCCACCACAAATGGCCTTGTGGTATCCGGCGACGCGGCGATTCTCAAAGTTCCGTCATACAGTTCGACCTGCCGCTGCGATTCCGAGAATGAAACGCGGAGAGTGGAATTGTCCCGGCAATCCACGATGGTTCCGTCTTTCAGCGTCAATCGGCTGCCTGTATCGGCATGAATCGTCCCCCCGAAACTCGCCCGCAA
>JAKPYU010000400.1 GCA_029568995.1 Candidatus Omnitrophota bacterium
ACACCAAACCCCCCACATAAAAGAACCTGGAAGTATCATACCGGCACCAGACAAGAACCAGACAAGCACAAGTCCGGCCCATCTGATTCCTGATTCCCTTAACCTGATTCCTGATTCAATGCATATTGCAAAAGATATGCCCGATCCTGTGGATAACTCCAACGGACTGAAAAAAGAGCTTCAAGGTCTCGTTCTGAAAATCTCCGAGGAGTACACACCGAGGCAATCCCGCGAAGTGCAGCTCTTTCTGGAACTGAACCACAAGAGAAACCCGGATGCGATATGCCATTGCCTGCGTAGGCTCATCGAGGAGAAGGCCCGAGGGTCGCCGCCCGCGTCCGTCGGCAAGTGGCTGGAGGCCGTCATGCGGGAAGAGGACAAGAACTACAACGCGGAGCAGAGTGAACAGGAGAACAACGAAATGAAAACCGCCACGATCCCCCAGGACATCAAGGGTCTGCTCGACGGGATCGGGAAGGGAGGGAGGAAGTGAAAAAACTTATCATCATCGCGTGTGTCATTTTGGTTGCATTTGCGGGATCGTCGTTTGGTTTTGATGATTCGACAAGTTCCCCGAAGGAACTTGGAAAGATCATTCGGGGCCAGGAACCGGAATGGCAAGACTCTACGCTTACTATCTTTGCCCGAGGAGAAAAGACCTGGGAGGTGGTTCCGCCGAGCGAAGATTACCTCACCATCAAGGTCGCCGGGCAGGAGTTGAGGGTTTACTTGGACGGCAGAGTGGAGCGGTTGGAGTGGGCGGATCTCACAACGGAACCGGGCCTGTTGAACGAATCGGCCTTGGTGTTCCGGGAACTGTCTCCAATTCTTAAAGTCAAGGGCGTTATGTCTGCCATGGAAAAGGAGTGCCGCGAAAGACTGTGGGAAATTACCATGCGGCCGTGCATAGAAAGAGGGCTTTCCGTGGAGGAATGTTTACCCTGTCTCATGATGACGCTGGACAGGATGGAGAAAAAGAAATGACCGTCTTGAGTGTGAGGACTGAAAAAATGAAAAAACTTATCATCATCGCAATCCTTTTCCTTGCCACGGTCGCCCACGCCAAGGACGGCCCGAACATTGAGACTTGGGAACCGCTCCAGGTCATCGTGTCGGACACCGTGCCGAATGTGGTCGTGATAAACGGGTCGGAGGAGAGCGTCGATCCGGAATTCGGCGTGTTCTATGGCAGCGTTGAGCGCGCCCAATTCGGTACGCTGTTCACGCCCGGCCATGACATCCGGGTCCAGCCCTTCGACTGATTGACGCCGAACCCTGCCGCCGGTCGGTGGCTGCTGAAGGTGAAGAAAGGGAAGGGCTACCGGGTCGAGGT
>JAKPYU010000429.1 GCA_029568995.1 Candidatus Omnitrophota bacterium
AAGAATGGTTAACATTTTCAGATATACCGGGTTCGGGGTTGAATCCAATTTCGGGACGGCGGTTGATGCGACGTTCCATATCGACCAGGCATCGGTCACATTAGATACCCCAAGCGCCCCGGAGATCATGGTGCCGTCCGGGATGGGAAGGGCACCACGGGTGAAAGTTCCCGGGTTCTATTACCCCAGCGGGAACGTAGACTATGCGTTTGATATTGAGACTATCGGCTGGTTCCTCCGCTGGGCACTGCCGGGCGGATACGTGTATACCGGCGGGTCAACGCTGCATGAGCTATACGGCACGGATACACTCACCCCGCAGTCGTTCACTACGAGGGTTGGGAAAGATGTGCTGGAGCATACCTTCGCTGGCTGCGTGATGAACAGTCTGGCTTTGTCAGTGGATAACGGGCTTACTAATGCAAGTCTCGGTATCATGGCGCAGAAGGACAGCAAGGCTACCATAAAGTCCGGTATCGGGGACCTCACGCTACCTGCCGACGCCCCGATGACGTTTGCCGATGTCAGTGTTGAGGTTAACAGCGAGGATTATAACGCCGTCTGTAAATCGTTCACCCTGAACATAAACAACAACACGAACGCTGATACGGGCAGGACGGTAGGTAGCCGGTTCCCGTCAAGCTACCAGTTCGCCGGGCGAGATGTTACCTGTAACATGAGCCTGCTGTTCCCCGACACCGAGATGATGACCCTGTTCTGGGGTAACGCTACCACCATCCAGAACTGCGGATCGACTGAACTGCCAATCGAGATCACCATATCGCAGAACTGTCCGACTAACAGCCGGGCGCTCACTATCCTGCTCCCTAATACAGTAATGGAACAGGCACGTCAGCAGCCGAGTGGCCGTGACAATCTCCTGCAAGAGATCTCGGTGCGGGCGATGGTCGGCAACGATGTTGTCCTTAACGACGCATCGACGGTGGATACCGATATCCTGTGCAGCCTTGTGAACGGTACCGGAACCATGGCGTAAGGAGAGGATGACTTATACCTCTTCTTACGAAAGACGACCTGATCGGCGGCGCTGACCTGGTGATCGAGATGGAGATCCCGGGCGGGTTGGGTCAGGTCAAGATCCGACCGCTCACTACGACAGAATACCAGCAGGTGAAATCCCGGAAACTGCGAGGGTTCACGACCACCGCGAAGGCGGGGCAGGCTGATAACAACATCGTGATTGATCTGGAGAAAGCCACACAGAACGATTATGAGGCTGACTGCATGGCGGTCAGTATGGCAATGGTGGAACCACGCCTTTCTGTCGATGAGGTCAAACGGATCAAACATGCAGGCATCACAGACAAGATCGCGAAACGGGTATACGAGATCAGCGGGATAACGGCGGAGGCTATCAAAGAGCTGGAGAAATTTCGCCAGCAGTCCTGAAGGACGGGAGGTATTTCTCTTGTCCCAATCAGGCTATCCGCTCGCAGAGAACCAGGCACGACTTACGCCGGGGCAACGACACTTCCTACTCTATTCTCTCGATCTCGATGCCCGTTCAAAACAGGGGGCGGGATAAGTGACGAATACGGTTGAGATAATCGTCCGTGCGATTGATCAATCAACAAAGACTTTAAAAGATATCGGCACGGCGGTAGACGACGTTAATAAGAAAGTAGACAATTTTAATGACGGGATAAAAACAGGTGGCGGCGCTGACCTGAACAAGTTTGTTCAGGCACATGAGAAAGCGTTTCAGACTGTAGGGTTAGCCATCGGCAGCGCGGGTCTTGCACTGGAAGGGTTCGCCCGCAGTATGTCCGGCAGCACGCTGGATACTTCTTTTATCGCTAATAAACTCGGGATGGCTGAAGAAGACTTCAGAGACTTCGCGAAGGCTGTCACCCCGGCAACCGATAATGTCAACGAGTTTATAGACCTGATGAAGACCGGGGTCAAACAAGGATTAAATAACACTACTGATCTCGAGAAGTATGCCTCGTTCTGGGATACCATATCTGACGCCACCGGGGAGAGTGCATCCGTGCTGGCGGATGCCGGGCAGGGGTTACGTGCTGTCGGTATCATTGCCGGCGAGGAATATGAGGCTATTGACGCCATCGGGTATATCTTCGGCGAGACGAATATCCCCATAACCGAGTTCTTCGGGATATTGGAACGTGCCGGCCCGAAACTAGCTGATACCGATACCTCGATCAACGATGTCGCTACCGCTATCGCCATCCTTGAAGACAAAGGTATCACTGGGAAAGCGGCAATAGCTGAACTTAACGGGGCGTTAGCCAACACGATTGAAAATAATGTCCCGCTGAATGAATCGTTAGGCGTCTCTGCTGATAAATGGAATGAATATAACGGGAAGATAGAAGGGTCCAGCGACCTGCTGCTCACTCAGGCAGCACGCAGCGAAGAACTGATCACCCCCCTCCAGAAACTCCAGAATAAAGCGAGTGAGGTAGCGCTGGGGTTCGGCGAATGGGGGACGGCTGCCGCTGACCTGGCACCGTTCCTGATGGGTTCCGGCGGGCTGATTGCTGCTACCCCGAAACTTGCTTCAGGGATATCGGATATTGCGAAAGCGTCAAACGATGCCGGCGGGATGATCCCGTTAGTGTCCGGCAGTCTGGGCACGGTAGGGTCAACTATATCCGGGCTTCTCGGCGAGGCGGGCCCGCTTGCCGGGTTGGTCAAGGCGTTAGGGCCCTCCGGGATCGGGTTAGCGATTGCCGGTGCTGTTGCCGGGACAGTGCTGCTCTATGAAGCCTATGAAACAAACTTCTTAGGTATCCGAGATATCGTTAGCGGTGCAGCCGACTGGATTGAAGACCGGTGGTCTGGCGTTAAGGAGACACTTGGGAAAGCCGCTGACGATCTCAGCCCGGCGTTCCAGAAAGTGAAGGATTCGTTCGGGAAGGTATACGAGTCTATTGACGAGGTAGTAACGAAGATTACCGGGTCGTCAATGTGGGATAACCTCGTAAAACTCGCTGAGATTATCGGTGCGGCCCTTGATAAGATATTCAGCGTTTTTATTGACGGGTTAGTAATCTGGCTTACCGGTATTGCCGACACGATATCCGCTATTGCTGACGCTATCAGCGGGTTTGTTGACTGGATTGGTCGCCGGATTGATGACGTTACGGGGTTTATCAATGCGTTCAAAGAGGTATCCAGTGCTATTAAGGATACAGTGACCGGGGCGTTTGATACCATTATCACTAAGATCGGAGCCTTCGCCTCGAATACGGGAACCGCTATGGACGCGGCAACGGGGTATGTCTCTGATGCAGCAACGTCAATAAAAGACCGTCTCGGTGAGTTATTCACCGACCTCCCGGGAAAACTAGAGGAGATTAAGGCTGCCTTTGCGACACAGTTCGGGGCGATCCGGGATACGGTCAAGGACACAATAACCAATATCATCGACTCGTTACCTCAGCTGGTCGATAAAGCCAACGAGATTACCGCTGCGATACAGGACAGGATTATCTCCGGATGGCAGACTATCGCCAGTAAGATCGGGGAGATTGTACCGAGCATAGGGGATACGCTGTCCACTTTAATATCCACGGTTGACGGGATAGTATCCTCAATACGTGACACGTTCTTCAACGGCGTAAACGAGGTAGTTGGTACTATCGGACGGATCGCTGACACGTTCCAGGCGGTCAAGGATAAGGTGTTAGGGTTCATCGATAATATCCTTGATAAGTTCGCGTTCGTCACGAACAGCCCGGCGTATAAATCGTTAGAGGCGGCTATCACCAAGATCGGCGATGTGTTCAAAGGCGTGTATGATACCGCGAAGAAGGTGTTTGACGAGATCATCAAGGTATTTGAATCGTTCGCAAATAACCCCGCCGTCCAAGCGGTACTGAAAGCCATCGGATGGATTGCCGATAAACTTGGGGTAGATGTCACGAACTCGGCGAATGATGCTAAGAAATCGATTGAGAATGTAAGTGCCGGCGCCGAATCCGCCCGGGCGAATGCGGAAGGCCCGCTCGGAAAGATCAAAGGGTTCCTTGGGGGGATCCTTGGAACAGCAGACGATGCGAAGACTTCCGTCAGCGGTATCGGCACGGCTGGCGGGAACATGGCGAGCAACATCAAACCCGGCGTGGATGATGTTAACCGCCAGATTAATACGATCTCGAGCACGGCGAAGAATGTAGAGTCTACCGTCGCGCAGACGTTCGACCAGATCAAACAGGACGCATACCAAACGGCTGAATATGTCGCTCATTCCCAGAGCAACGCCAGCACATCGAATTATACTGGTGTGGTAACGGATGCACAGGGTAACCCGGTATCTGTTCCTGCAGGGTATACCTCAATCGGCACGGCAAACGTCGATAGTTACTCCAAGGAGGTATACACCTCTGGCGGGAAATATTACATTAAGAACGCGTCCGGGGGATACCAGCAGGTATACGATGTCGGGTCGGTTCCCGGTGTACTGTTCAGCAGCACGGCACAGACTGCACCCGGGGCCGCCGCACAGACCAGTATCGCCTCCGGCACACCTTCGGGTAGCACACTGGTCACCACAGCGTCAGGGGGAACCGTTGCCCTATCCGAGACCACCACCGCCGCAGATGTAGGATCGTTCCTTGAATGGGACTCATCTATCCTTCCTGAATTTATTTATAAAGATTACTATGCAGGTAAATACTACGCTGTGCAGGGGCAGGGTGAGAGCGGATCTGTCAGGCAGGAGATATCCCGCGATGAGTTCTATACATATGCGAATCAGGGGATCTCTGATGTAACCGACTCGGCAAATAAATGGTCCCCCCTTGGTAGCGAGACAAAATATAGCTTCCCTGAGGTACTTGACGCATATAAGGTCAGCTCGGGCATATATGCCCGGTTGAAGATCGGCGGTAGTTCAATCAAGATCGATGAAAACACCGCGAAGGCTATGCAGCGGG
>JAKPYU010000447.1 GCA_029568995.1 Candidatus Omnitrophota bacterium
CATCGAGAAAGGCCCGGTATTCGAGCCGCTCGCCGATATGGCGCTTTTCCGGCAGGCCCGAATCGAAGGCGGAACGATCTCCTGGCCGAACGGGGCCGACATTGCGCCGGAGACGCTCTACGAGAAGATCGAAAAGGCGGGGGAAGAGGTTGGATCGGGGATTTCGTGATTGGCTGTGAGACGGGGTTAATCAGTCAGCGGAAATCTGCCATTCGAATCCCGCATCGGCAGCCATTGCGGAAAACCTGTGTTGCCAGTGACCTTCTGATGCACGATTTGGAGAATCTCCAGCGTCCTATTTACAGCCTTATCCACGGTAGAGAATTCCAGATCGTAAATCTTCGAGAGTTTATCGTAGCCACCATATCTTTCAGGCGCTGAGTACGGCGACACGTGGACAATTGAATCTCGGAATGGTTTCACAAGGTCTCGAAAATCACTCAAGGGAGGCGTATCCATCGACAAAGGCGAGTCGTCGGTACCAGTAACGATTTTTGGAACCTTCATCAGCTTATTTAGAATGCTCGTTTGATCCCCCTCGATCATCTTTCGCTCGTTTTCCGACAAGGATTGAAGATCATTCTGTTGTTTGTATTCCCATGCGATTCCATTGATATATGCCTCTAACAAGTTGAAACAGCAGATTAGACACATTCGCATGCTGTATTTCATCTTGGACTGAATGGTTCCGATTTCTGCTTTCTTCTTTTTGGCGTCACTCCAACTGATTCTTTCCCTCTCAATCTCATATATGCGTGCCTTCATATCTAAGACTTCATTAAATGCAAGGCCGAGGTCACGGAAAAGATGCATCTCCGGGAATTCGGTCTGAAGACCCCAAGGCGAGATACATATGGTCGAATGCAGAGGCACGCCTTTTAATCTTCCGTCGAGGGGTTCGCCAATCTTATCCATAAATTCCAACAACGGCAATCTGAACTGCGAGTCGTGTTCAAAAAGAATCTCATAAAATTCCGCCATTTTCTTTACTGAATCTTTCTTAAAGTTATCTCGACAGAACTTTTCGATTTCTGTTCTCTTCTTCTTAACATCCATCTTGCCAGCCCGTAGATTTCTTCTTGGCATATACCTGTAATCATCAGGAAAGACCGACTTCATAGGGCCATTCAGTTTGCCCAACATTAGATTGGCCACCTCGACAGCACGGTCATAGGTTACGATTGTTGCTATTTCTCGATCTCTTCCTGTCATATCCAGTCATCCTTCCGTCCCGACGCGTGACGAATTACCCCTTCATGACCTGAAATGGTCAAGCTGACTCATCGGTTCGAACGCACGATCGCGGGCTGGAATGGTCGACGGCATTGTCCGTCTTGGCGACGGGTTCTTTCTATTCGAACACAAGACAGCCTCGCTCATCGACTCCAGGTATTTCGAACACCTCTGAGGTGACTTTCAGATTCAGCTCTACTGCTGGTACATCGAGCAAACACTCGGCTGGCGCATCAGCAGTATCGTCTACACATCCTCGCCAAGACGAAGCTACGCCAGAAGCAGGGCGAGACAGAGGACGAGCATCAGGCTCGTCGCGAGGAACTGATCGCCAAGTCGAAGACCGGCAAGACGACCGCCAAACGAGAGCCAAATTGATCCTCTAATCCTCTTGTTACCTTGTTTGAGTCCATGTATGTCTCCTTAGAAATTCATTCTCTTCCGGAACCGTTCCCCTGAAACTATCGTTACCACCTTGCTTCATGGTTCTTTGCAAAAATGATGATACCAGATTGGGCAAAATACGGCAACGATTTTTTCCCGCAGAACTGGCTTTCTTGTCCCGGCTCGGTAGGGAACTCACCTTTTCTCTTGTTTCCTAAATGGCTGGAAATGAAGGATTTATATCTTCCCTCACCCCAACCTTCTCCCGGTGGGAGAGGGGGAGGAAGCGGCTGCGCTCTCCCGACGGGAAAGGGGCGTCGTCCCGTCATTCCGGCGCACGCCGGAATCCAGGCCAATCGGCTCTCCCTTCACCGTCCAGGTTGCTTGCCTCACCCATGGCGTGGGCCTTTGTTGGGGGGAGACTTGCAGGACCAAAACATTTTTCGTAGAAACTATACTAATATGATGGATTCAGTAAACATTAAGAGTATTCGAGAGTCGCGTTGCACAGGCAGTCAGGACACTGCCAAACAAAGACATCATCGCAATCAAGAATCCATCCCGGAGTAAGTCTCATGAAAACCAAATCCTTCTCCATGACAATTCGATTCGTTGCAATGATCTTCTTCGCAACCGGAATTTCGACCTCTGTCCACGCTGGATTTTCACCGGCAGGCAGCGAGTTCCGGGTCAACACCACCACAGCGGACGCTCAGCAATCTCCTGCCATCGCGATGCCTGCCGACGGCAGTTTTATCGTTGTGTGGACCAGTTTTCTCCAGGATGGCGACAGCAACGGGATATTCGCCCAGCGGTACAACAGCGCGGGCATTGCTCAGGCCACGGAGATTTATGTCAACACGTATACGACATCCACCCAGAGTGAGCCTGCCGTAGCAGTGGATTCCACCGGCAATTTCGTGGTCGTGTGGCAGAGTGACGGTCAGGACGGCGATGTCAACGGGATCTATGCGCAACGGTACAACAGTTCCGGGATTGCGCAGGGCGGGGAATTCCGGGTCAACACGACCACAGCGGACAACCAGTCGCATCCCGCGGTAGCGGCGGATTCCACCGGCAATTTCGTGGTTGTGTGGCAGAGCGACAATCAGGACGGCGATTCCGGCGGGATCTATGCTCAGCGATACGACAGTTCGGGGGTTGCACAGGGCGGGGAATTCTTGGTCAATCTGACCACACTGGGTAGCCAATCTTTCCCTGCCGTGGCGATGGACTCGGACGGGGACTTTGTGGTCGCCTGGCAGAGCGATGCTCAGGATGGCGACGCCGGCGGGATTTATGCGCAACGGTACAATAGTTCCGGTGTTACAATGGGGCCGGAATACCCGGTTAACACGTACACGACGGGCGATCAGGCGAACCCTTCCGTGGCGATGAGCGCGGACGGGTTTTTCGTGATTGCGTGGAACAGCGATGGTCAGGACGGCGACTCCGGCGGGATTTATGCGCAGCGGTACGACGCTTTCGGTTTCACGCAGGGTGCTGAATTCCAGGTCAACACCTATACAACCAACGGTCAGGTTTTTCCCAGTGTCGCGATGGATTCGAACGCGTATTTCCTGATCGCCTGGCAGAGCGACGCTCAGGACGGCGATTCCGGCGGGATCTATGCGCAACGGTACGATAGTTCCGGCTTTGAGCAGGGTAGTGAGTTTCGGGTCAATACGTATACCACCGTCGATCAAACAGAAGCGTTTGCGGCGATGGCTCCAAACGGGAATGCCGTGATTGCCTGGGCCAGCGGGGATCAGGACGAGAGCGGACATGGAGTTTATGCGCAGCGGTATACGGCGAACACCAATCCAACCATCTCGGATATTGCCAACCAATCCACCAATGAGGATACAGCCAAGAGCGGG
>JAKPYU010000448.1 GCA_029568995.1 Candidatus Omnitrophota bacterium
TGACAGCGGCGGTCTCCCCGGAAAACTGGCGGACTGCTCCGAGCGGGAACCGGAACTCTGTGAGATCTTCCTGGTCGAGGGCGATTCCGCAGGTGGCTCCGCAAAGCAGGGCCGGGATCGACGGTTCCAGGCCATCCTGCCATTGAAAGGCAAAATCATCAATGTCGAAAAGGCCCGCCTGGATAAGGTGCTCTCCAATGAAGAAATTCAGACGATCATTGCCGCCCTGGGCACGGGGATTGGCGAGGATGACTTCGAGATTTCCAAGTCCCGGTATCACAAGCTGATTATCATGACCGATGCCGATGTCGATGGTGCGCACATCCGCACCCTGCTCCTGACCTTCTTCTTCCGCCAGATGCCAGATTTAATCAAGAACGGCCTCGTGTACATCGCCCAACCGCCTCTGTTCCGCGTGAAAAAGGGAAAACACGAACAGTATCTCGATACGGAAGCCGATTTGAATTCATTTCTCATCGAGAACGCGACGGATGGTGCAACCCTGTACGTATTGAACGCCAATCCATCCGGTGAAGATGAAAAGGTCCCACCGCAGCGGTTTCGGGAATTGCTGCGACATATCCTCCAGCTGGAGGAATTTGCGCGGAAAATGAAACGTCGCGGAGTCTCGTTCCGAAAAGTGCTCCGCGTACGTGAGGAACTCGACCGAGGGCTGCCGTTATACCAGATCGTCAGCGATGCAGGCGTCGAATATGCCTGGAGCGAGAAAGAATTCACTGAAATTGTCCAGGCCTTGGAAGACGCGGGGGAAGAGAAACTTTGGGATGTCGGCGAGGATGCCCCGGATAAGCCCAAGGGCAACGGCAAGAAAATGCACTACCGTGTCGTAGAGATGCTGGAAGCCCAGGAACTCGAGCCGATCGTCAAGAAACTTGAAAAAATGGGGCTGGACTTCCTCGATATATGGCCTGAGGAAGACGGTTATATCAACGGTCTCTCCAAAGGAAACGGAAAGGAAAAGGCCTGGTTCAAATTGGCCTATAAAGATTCCGAGGAACGGCTGGCCACCCTGCCCGAATTGCTGGAGGCCGTCCAGCGGATGGGCCGACGGGGAATCGGAATCCAGCGTTACAAAGGGCTGGGCGAAATGAACGCAGAACAGCTCTGGTCTACAACCATGAATCCGGAAACGCGAACTGTCTTGAGAGTGAGTCTGGAGGATGCGGTCGAGGCCGAAAACATCTTCACCATCCTGATGGGAGACCAGGTCGAACCGCGTCGGGAATTCATCCAGAACCACGCTCCGGAAGTGCGATTCATCGATATCTGATTCCGGCGAGTTCCTGCCGCGGCGATATCTGGCGTCGTGTAACGCAAATGTCTTTACAGAATGGAAGTCTATGCCGACCTCTTCCCCCTCTCCCTTCGGGAGAGGGTC
>JAKPYU010000359.1 GCA_029568995.1 Candidatus Omnitrophota bacterium
TTGTCCTCTCCGGCGGGGTTATGATGGGAAAACTGCAAGAGGATCTCAGTACGCCCATTACCAAGACGACCGGCGGCTTGATTATCCTGCCCAGGGATCACCCGGTCGCGATTCGCTATCTTCGGGATCAGACAACAGTCAACCGGATCGGGCGTTCGGCCTGCGACCAGTGTTCATTCTGCACGGAACTGTGCCCCAGGTATCTTCTCGGTCACCCGATTGAACCGCACAAAGCCATGCGAACACTCGGATTTGTGGACGATCACCTGGGCCAGTTGCTGGGCACGGAGTTTTGCTGCGAGTGCAACCTGTGCACCATGTATTCCTGCCCGGAGGATCTGGACCCGAAAAACGCCTGTGTGCGTGGCAAGAACATTGTCAGAAAAAGCGAAGTGCGCTGGACTCCACCCGCGCAGCCTCGCGACACCCATCCGCTCATCCGCGACCGAAAAATCCCGGTGTCCAACCTGATGCGGAAACTGGGCCTGAAAGTGTTCAACAATACAGGCCCGTTGGTTTCCGATATTCCGCAGCCGCGCAGTGTGGAGATCCCCCTGTCCCAGCATATCGGCGCTCCCGCCCAGCCGACGGTGAAACCGGGAGATCGGGTTCGAATCGGCGACGTGATCGGCGAGATCCCTGCCGGTCAGCTGGGTTGCCCCATTCATGCAAGCATGGATGGAATGGTTCGTGCCGTGGATCATTGTGTTCGAATTGAACAAGCATAAATCCC
Source organism: Candidatus Omnitrophota bacterium (assembly GCA_029568995.1). Taxonomy (GTDB): domain Bacteria; phylum Hinthialibacterota; class Hinthialibacteria; order Hinthialibacterales; family JAKPRU01; genus JAKPRU01. The sequence continues at coordinate 734 of JAKPYU010000359.1, forward strand.
GCCTCAAGGGCAAGTTGAATACGCTCGTCGAATTCCCTCCCGAACCGATAACGGATGAATCCCCAGGCAGGATCGGATTTTGTCGCTATTCAGGGAAAGATCCCTGGGGCGCGGAGCAATTGTGGGAGAAGAGTCAACGGAAATCCGCTGGATCAGGCCCGGATCAAGTCCCGTTTCTTCCGCAAGGATCGCGCCGAATTCCGCACGGCTGAGCCGATCAGGCCCGCCAAGGTTGAAGATCTCCCGTGCGGGATGTCTTTCCATCGCAGCCTGAACGGCAATCGCCACATCGGACATATTAAGCGGCGTTCGGAATTCATCCATGAACAAGCTCACAGGCTTGCCCTGTTTCATCTGCGAGTAAATTCGGTCGCTGAAACAGAGGCGGTATTCCTTTCTCCCACCGTACAGCAAGGCCATTCGAAGAATGATCCAATCTCCTTCAAAATGTAGGACTTCCTGTTCCGCCAGGAGTTTGGTTCTCCCATACTGATTGACCGGACCGGGTGGGTCTGTTTCAAGGAACCATGATTTGGATGCGTTATATACATGCTCTGTGGAGATATGAATCAGATAACAATCCCGGGGCAAACTCTCGACAAGGAGACACGTCCCGTCCCGGTTGATCTGCACCGCTTCATCGAAATGGGTCTGCGCTCGTTCCGTGTTGGCTTGTGCAGCGCAATGAACAGCCACCGTGGGACAGCAGTTCTCAACAACCTGCCGCACGGAATCCCGGCATGTCAAATCCATCGACACCCAGTCCACACCGGGAACGGGCGGATACTCGTTCCTGTAAGTCCCGATTACCGAGTATGTTTGAGCAAGGTCGTGAGCCAGATTCGCTCCCAGAAAACCGCTCGCGCCTGTGATCAGGATCGTCATGATTCTTCCTTGAGATGTTCGAGAACTGCCACAGAACAGATCCGAACCGGGGTCTATGAACAGGGGATTGTAATGGGGGATATCGAATCGAAAAAGATGGGACCGAATCAGCCGGGACCAAGCGCCTCGATTCGCTCCTGGACCGAAAGAATATCGGTGACACGAATGCCGAAGCTGTCAGCGATCACCACCACCTCGCCTCGTGAGAAGTTGCGGGCATTGACAAACAGATCGACTGGCTCACCGGAAAGTTTGTTCAGTTCAATCACCGATCCCGGTCCCAGTTCGAGGATTTCACGGATCGTGCGAACCGCGCTACCCAGTTCGGCCCGGATTTCCAGGTCGGTGTCCAGGATCAAATCCATGTTGGTTTGATCCATGACCTCGTCATCCGCATCGAGCGGATAAAACACCGCGGGAGCAATGACAACATCATCCGGATCGCCACGGACATTCCGGAGCTTCCCCTGGGTTCTTTCCGCCTGATTCCTGTTTGCAGACATGTCGGGAGTGGGCTGCCTGCGAGCGGATCCTCGTCCGCCACGCGGCGAAGGTGCCGGCGCAGGTTCCGGTTCGTAACTCTCCTCCGGTTCCATCGCGGATCCGATGCCCGAACTGGCGTTCAGCAAGGCATCAATTTCTTCCTGGGAAAGCAGATCGCCCATAATATCTTCGCTCAGTCCCGATAATTCATGCCGATTTCGAGATCATTATACACGGATTTCTCTTCTTCAGGCAAATATTTCCCGTTTTTGGCCCCCATCGCACCCAAAACGAGTGAAATCCGGTATTCGAAACATCTCATCCGGCAGGAAACGCAACATTCGTTCCAGGATGACACCGGCGGGCAACCACGGATTGCGTGGGCAACCACGGGGGATTGCCCCTACGAACCAATACTCATCGTAGGGGCAGGCCCCCGTGCCTGCCCGCCCCCGTGCCTGCCCGATCATAGAATCCCCTCCCGCAGGAGCTGAAGTTTGTGTTCCATTTGACGGATCTCTCCGGGAAGCTCGCGCAACATGCGCTCCGCTTTGAGCCGCTCGCCTGGGAGACCGTACTTGCCTCTTCGATCCTTGATTTGAGGCTCTTCTTTCCTGAGGTCTCTCAAGACCTGCCTGGCTTGCTCGATTTCCCGGATCAGTTCCCGTTGCCGATCATCCTCAGGAACCGACTCCTTTGCAGGAGAAGACTCTCTCGGCTGGGGCTGAACCGATGGCCTGACAGGGCGCACAATCGTGGGATCGAGGGGATGAGGGCGAGTTTGAGCAGGACCTTGCTCGGCCAGTTCGGTCAACTCGGAAAGAAGGAGAATCAAATTGGGAATCTTGGAGGGAGGTGGTGCCGATCCCCGCGCGGGCGGTCTTGCGCTGTCCCGGGCGGTGAGGGCAAATGCAGTGAATACGCCCTCCTTGTCTTCCTCGTACATTCTCCGAAGACGCATCACCATTTCGCGCACTTCGGGATTCCGGAGAGTCTCTTTCTCCGCCTGCTTCAGATGGAGGTTCAGCAGTGCCTCTGCCATCCGTCGGCTTTTTGGATCGTTCGCCATGCTTCTCATTTTACAGATCGCTCCGACCAAAAACAGGTGATTGTCCGTCCTTTTGAGATAGACGATTCAATCGTGAAAACTCGATTCCCATCTGTCTTAATCGAAATATCCCGATGAAAGAAATCCTCCAGGACCCCTGTGCCAGGAGAATCAGAAAAGCCGTTTGGATTCTAAGTTATTCCATATCAATCAGTTAGGTCGTTTGTTATTATCGAGAAGATCTCGGAACCAATTTGGAATGACGCCTGCTTATATATAAGTGGTTCTCAATGCTGAGAGGGAGGGAGAGGTCCCTCCCCCGAAGATCAGGGGAGGTTAGGTGGGGGTTGATCCGGTAGCACAAGACTCCTCGGCGTGGCGGCTGCAGGCGAGCTTTCTTGGAAGGGTGGCACAGGCTTCCAGCCTGTGGTGATACAACGGGCAAAGCGATTCGTTTAGAGTCTTTGAGCTGCGAACCAACAAGAAAGTAAGTTCCAATCTATCGGAGGATACAAGATTATGAGAGACGGCGCCGGGCTGCTCGGAAAACGATATGGGGAATTGTTGCGGTCGCTGGAGGTGGTTTCCAGTGATGATGTTAACCGTGCGCTTGCCATCCAGGAGAAAACCGGCAAGAACCTGGATACCATCATCATCGACAACGGTCTGGCAAACGAGCAGACCATCATGGAGACGCTTTCATCCCACCTGGGAGTCGAAAGCATGGATATCGCCGACCTGGAAATCGACCCGGAAATCCTCCGCGCCATCCCGGTACGTTACATCCACCGGTACAACATCCTCCCCGTCGCCAGGCAGGGCAACCTGTTGAAGGTAGCAACCGCGGACCCGCTGAATTTCCAGGCTCTGGATGATTTGCGTCTTCTTTTGAAATGCGATATCGAGCCGGTTCTCGCCCCGAGCGCCGATATTCGCGATTGCATTAAGCGCTATTTCGGAATTGGCGCGGATACGGTAGACAGTCTTCTGACTGAGGAGGAAGCGGGAGAAGAGGAAGAAGAGGCCGAGAAAACCAACATCGAAGAGGTAGAAGACGCCTCGATCATCCGATTTGTCAACCAGATCATGTCCGAGGCCGTCACGGACCGGGCCACGGATATTCATTTCGAGCCGTTCGAAGACGAGCTGCGGATTCGATACCGCATTGACGGGATTCTGTACGAAGCCTCTGTGCCGCCCTCGATTCGCCACTACCAGTCGGCGGTGATTTCCCGTATCAAGATCATGGCAGACATGAATATTGCGGAAAAGCGACTGCCGCAGGACGGGCGCATCAATATTAAGACTGGAAACCTGGAGTATGACCTTCGTGTGTCAACGGTTCCTTCCGTGCACGGAGAAAGCATTGTCATTCGTATCCTGAACCGGGACTCAAGCCTGCATAATCTGCAGCAGCTCGGATTCGACAAAGAGTCATTGTGGAAGTTCGATCTACTGATCCGCAAATCCCACGGGATCATCCTGGTGACCGGCCCGACCGGTAGCGGAAAAACCACCACGCTTTACGCCGCACTCGATAAACTGAACAAAACCGATGTGAAAATTCTCACCATTGAAGAGCCGGTGGAGTACCAGATGAAAGGTCTGGTACAGATCCAGGTTCGTCCGAAAATCGGCCTGACCTTCGCAAATATTCTTCGGTCCTTCTTGCGACAGGACCCCGATATCATGCTGGTCGGTGAGACTCGTGACTTCGAGACGGCGGAAATCGCCATCCAGGCCGCACTCACCGGTCACCTGGTGTTCACTACGCTGCACACAAACGATGCGCCGGGGGCCATCACCCGCCTGATCGATATGGGCGTGGAACCTTACCTGGTTTCGTCTTCCGTGATCGGCGTCGTGGCACAGCGGTTGATGCGCTGTATCTGCTCCAACTGCAAAGAGGAATATCAGCCGGAACATGACGTTCTGGTCGGATTGGGAATGGATGCACCCGAATTCCAGGACATCAGGTACTACCGGGGGAAAGGATGCGAAGACTGCAAATTCCTCGGATACAAGGGCCGGACGGCCATCTATGAAATCATGCTGATGGACGAGGAAATCCGCGACCTCACCGTCCAGCGGGTTTCCACGAGCGTACTGAAAGATCACGCGCTGAAAGCGGGAATGAAAACTCTTCGAAAGGCCGCATTGGAGAAAGTCCGCCAGGGAGTGACAACCCTGGATGATTTGATGCGTGTCACCCAGGAGTGGTAGGAATGCGATACTCCTATAAAGCAAAAAAGAATTCGGGCGAGGTGGTTCAAGGCTATATTGAGGCCGAAAACCGACGCCTGGTGATCGGTAAATTGCAGAAAATGCAATTCTTCCCGATCTCTGTTGTGGAGGAAGCGGGAGGGAAAGGACTGCAGGCGGAGTTTTCACTGAATACGCTTCGCCGAGTCGGGTTGAAAGACATTACTACCTTCAGCCGTCAGCTCAGCGACCTGCTGAAATCGGGACTCCCATTAGCCAAGTCGCTGGAAGTCTTAACCAAGCAGACCAGCAATCCGAAACTGTTAAGCATCCTGCGGACCGTGTGCAGTGACGTGCAGGGAGGCAGCACCTTCGCCGATGCTCTCAAACGTCACCCGAAAGTGTTCAGCGATCTGTATTGCAGCATGGTCCACGCCGGGGAGATCAGCGGAGGCCTGGATGCCGTCATGGAGCGTCTCTCCAATTTCCTGGAGTCCGAGCAGGAAACCCGCAGCAAATTCTTTACCGCCATGACCTATCCCGCCTTCATGGTGGTCGTATGCATCCTCGTTGTGATCGTGTTGTTCACATTCGTTGTCCCCAAATTCCAGACCATGTTCGAGGAAAGCGGCGCGATTCTCCCGATCTCGACGCAGTTTCTCATGGGAGTCAGCCGCTTTATCCAGTTGTGGTGGTGGGTCATCCTGGGCGGATTCGCTGCTTTGATCGTGCTGTTCCGCCATTACATCCACACGGAGGTCGGACGGATTCAGTGGGATGAATTCAAATTGCAGGTTCCGCTGATCGGAGATCTGGTGAAAAAGCGAGAGGTCTCCAAGTTCGCCCGCACCCTGGGAACACTGTTGGCAAACGGCGTGAACATTCTCCGCGCCCTGGAGATTACCGAGGAGGTCGTTTCCAACAAGATCATCGCAAAGAATATTCGCGAGATGGCGGGAAACATCAAGGAAGGAGAAAGACTCTCCGCCCGAATGGCCCAAAGCCCGCACTTTCCGCCGCTCGCTGTCAACATGGTGGCGGTGGGCGAAGAAACCGGGGATCTGGAGCATACGTTAAACCGAGTAGCCCAATCCTACGAAAACGAGACGGAACGCGCAATGAAAACGGTCACCACGCTATTGGAGCCGATGATGATTGTCGTAATGGCCATGATCGTCGGGTTTATCGTATTCGCCATGATTATGCCGATCTTTCAGATCAGCCAGAGTATTCAGTAGGGGCGGGTCTGTGACCCGCCCTCCGTGACTTCGCAGGGACGGAGGGAAACGGCAATGTTCATAAAGCAACGAAAGATCCCGGTAAGGGAATTTGATTCTACAAAATGGAGGACATCGTGATGAAGAGAGAGAGTAGAAATCGGGCCGGGGCATTTACGCTTGTGGAGCTGCTGCTGGTGGTCACCATCATCGGCATTCTGGCTGGAGCGGTACTGATCAACATCAGCGGGCAATCGAAGCGCGCACGAGTCTCCCGCGCGGGAAGCGACATCGCCACGATGGAAAGCGCTCTCAGCCTCTACGAAATGGATCTCGGCGATTACCCGGAAGACCTGCAGGGTCTTTTGGAGGATCCGGGCGAGGAAGGATGGAACGGCCCGTACTTAAAGAAAAATTCCCTGGCCGATCCCTGGGGAAACGACTACCAGTACCGATATCCGGGGAATTACGGCCCGGAATACGACCTGTACTCTTTGGGACCGGATGAAACCGACGGTACGGACGACGACATAGGAAACTGGGACAAGGAATCGTGATGGAACACACCCGTCGCAGCGGATTCACGCTGATCGAGCTGGCCACCGTGGTCGTGATATTAGCCATCGTGATGGCGGCGGGTTTACCCGCGTTCAGCGGATTCCAGAAACGCGCGGCACTCTCGGCGGAAGCGGAGCGGCTCGTGCAGACGCTCCGCTACGCCCAACAGCGATCCATCCTGGAACGCCAGAACATGGAAGTGGTTTTGGACCTGGAGGAAAGGGCGTACTGGATTCCGGTGGTCAAGGAAGAAACTCGGAGGCAGCGTGGACGGGTACGGAAATCCCGACGGCAAGAGGAATTGATGAGCCTTCGTCAGAAGATCAAGGACGACTACGCCATCGAACTTTTTTACTATCCCTTGCTGGATCAGGAGGGAAAAAAAGGCGAGAACAGCATTCGATTCTATCCCGATGGGACAGCGGACGCTGTCAACCTGACACTCCTGAAGACCGCAGAATATCGAGAGGACGAATATCGAATCTTTATCAAAGTCATGGGAACAACCGGACAGGTGAAAACCTGGCAAAGTCACGATGAAGACGACGGATGGGATTTCTTTGACGGGAAATTCGATTCGATGAGTGAACTATGAAACCGGACTTGCACGGACAAGATCGTTGCTCCCGGCGAACGGGGTTCGTTCTCCTGGAGGTATTGGTGTCCATGACAATCCTTGCCGTGGCCGGCACGGCGCTGATTCAGTGTTTCCAGGCCTCCATCGACGCCCAGAGACGGATCAAGTCGCGCTCGCAGGCGATCTATCTCACGCAGAGCAGAATCCTGGACATGGAGTTTCTCTATTATGGAATGGAATCCGTTCGCCGCGCCCAGCACCACGGCAGCTATCGCGATATGGGTTTTCCCGATATGGCGTGGGAGGCATCGGTCAAGGTCGATCGAAAACGATACGCGCATGAGATCACAGTTACTACCTTATGGGAACAGGCAAACAAAACCTATTCCTACTCGATGACCACTCTTGTGCCGTTGCCACGGTATGACGACCGATTGGTTCGGTGAAACAGAGATGATGAACGCCTGTGGAAAACATATCCGGAGAAGGCCCGCATTCACGCTCGTGGAGCTGATGTTGGCCGTATTGATCCTGGCCGTGGTCGTGGGAGCCATCCAGGGAACCATGCAGATGGGATTCACCGCATACCGCAAGGGGCAGCAGGATATGGAACTCTACCAGTCCGCTCGGATCGGATTGAATCGATTGATCGACGAAATACGCGGCGCGCTTTCCCCGACCGCTTTCTGGCGACCGGGCGCAGAAATTAAGGAAACCATGACCTGGGAACAGGCTATGGAACTGGTCCGATTCGGCAACGCCGTCGAAGAAGACGAACCCGGCCCGATCCAATTCATCGGATCGTCCGATGAGGTCACTTTTGCGCGAAAAGTCTACGGTGGAACCTCCAATCGGGACTTCGATCTTCAGGAGGTCCGCTTCTCTGTGGATTCGTCCAAGAATCAACTTCGGATGGAGATCATCCAGTCACTTCTGGAAATCAAAATCGCCAGCTGGTATTTTGCCTATCTCTTTCAGACCAAGTTGAATGCGGAAATCCTCATCGATCAGGCCGGACAGGCACATCGCATCCGGCAGATTTCTTCCCCGAACGAACCGGCGATGAAGCAGTTCATCGGCGATGCCGGAATGGATGGGCGGTCTTTGCCCATCGCGTACGGAATCAAGGAAGTCGAGTTTCGATACTCCGATGGCGAACAGTGGACGGAAGACTGGGATTCCACCGAATACATCCGAATCCCGTTGATTCCGATGAACCGTGACGACACCTATTATGAGAATCCTGAAGATGACTTTATGCACCAGGAAAAAGGACTTCCGTCCGCTATGGAAATCAAACTGGTGCTGGCAAACGGCGCGAAACTGGAAGTTCAAATCGATATTCCGGCAGGAAGTCTGAATCATCTGGGGATACGGGATCGGCAGCGGGATCTCGCACGAGGTCCCCAGGCAGAGTCGGGAACGGCCCAGCCGGGGGAACGTCGGGGCGCCCAGATGTACCGACGAATGCTGCGAAGAAGAATTTGAAACCCTCTCGCAGAGAAGAGGGTGGCACAGACTCCCAGCCTGTGGATATTCAGCAGAAGGACTTTGAAGACAGTGTTGACGAACTTTCCCATAGCCCGCTTTGCGGAGCCACACCGCTCCGGATGGGACAATGTGTGCCCTGCCGGGCGCGAGCGGGAGCAGGGAGTCGTGCTGGTGCTGGTTCTCTGGGTGATTGTTGTGCTGACCACCATGACACTGACCTTCACCCATGAAACGCGGCTTGCCGCAAAAATGGCCGGATTTCAGTCGGACAATTTTAAAGCGGACATGATCGCCCGGGCGGGACTGAGACAGGCACTCATCCTGATCCGGGAAGATCTCTACAAAGACCATGCCGACAGCATCGATCGGGGAATGGTTTTCCGATTCGATCCCACGGATCGCTTTCTGTACGATGCCGGAAATGAATGCTGGGCGCACGGTGGAGAACGTCGGGATGATCTGTACACGGACCGGGAATTCGGCGGGGGGTATTATCGCGTGTCGGTGAGGGATGAAGCCGGAAAATTGCCGCTGAACGGGAAGGTCCCGCCGGAATCGTTTCAACGTCTCCTGATGGCGTTGGGATGGGAAGAAAAAGAAGCCCTGGTGATGGCCGGAGCCATCCAGGACTGGCGGGACGCCGACGACGTCCCCACGGAAAACGGCGAACGGGGCGTCCGCGACACCAGCACGGAGGCCGCCTTCTACAATCCCCGCCAAAGTACACGTGACCTGGAGCGCTTTGGCCCGGAGTATCTCTGCAAGAATTCGGGATTCAGTACGACGGACGAACTCCTCATGGTGCGCGGGATCACACCGGCGGTCTATTTCGGCGAAGACACAAACAACAACGGCAAACTGGATCCGAACGAGCGGGACGGCGATAAGTCGCCACCTCTCGATAACCGGGACGCTTTTCTCCAGAAAGGGCTGAGAGACTATGTCACGGTCTATTCCGGTGCGGTCAATCTGAACACAGCACCGTTCGAGGTCCTGTATGCAGTCCTGTATCCCCTTGTGGCGGATGAAGCCGAACGCATGGCCCAAAACATCATCAAGTTTCGCGACGGACATGACCGGATCCCCTATACGGACGACGATCAACCGTTCCGCACCTGGGATAATACGGACGAGGACGACATTCACTTCGACAAGATCGACGGGATGACGCCGGAGTTTATCCAGAAACTCCAGCAGTCCGATGTGGCCACGCTGCGTTCGGATGCGTTTGAAGTGACGGTGTTTGGGGAATTCCAGGATGTCCAGAAGGGCTATCGCGCAATTGTGAACCGGCAATGGCTGGACGAGGAGCGTCTCCCGTTGTTCGGCGTGGATACAAATCTTGTCGAGGATTTGGAGCAGGTCCAGATGAATGTGCTCGTTTTCGAGCCGGTTTACAATGCGGAAGACCAGTTCTCGCAGTCGGTGGATCGTGCTTCCCGGAGACGTGCCGAGCGCAGTCACCGGCGATTCAGAAGGCTGTAACAAATTACCCTCCCCAAGACTGGGGAGAGTCAGGGTGGGATTGATCGGCCCGGGTGGCACAGGCTTCCAGCCTGTGGGGAATGAGAAAAGAATCTTTAGCGGCAACACGATAGGACACGATAGAATGGCAAGAGCTGCAACAGGGACAAGAAGGCCGACGGGAACGAGAACCACAACCGCTCGCCGACCGGCAGGAGCGAAAGCGACTCCCCGAAGGGGTGCTCGGCGTGCCGCGCCCCAGAAGAAAAAACTCGGTCGGAAGAAGCGGTTCGCCACCGCGATTGATATCGGCCATTACTCGGTCAAAATCGCCACCGTAGCCTTGGATGAGGCCGGGCTGGCGGTCGTGCAGCGGGCAACCGTGCAACCGCTCGATCTTGCCGCGGCAGCCGGCGAGGAGGACGCCCTGCACCAGGCTCAGGTCAAGGCGCTGAAAGCCGCCCTTCACAGCCATGGCCGTCTTACAGGCCGGATCGTGCTGGCTCTGCCGAGGGACGCCACCACAATCCGATATATCACCTTGCCCTCCAGCCGTCACGAAGAACTTAAGGAAATGCTGTTCCTGGATGCCGAGCGGCATATTCCCTTCTCCGTGGACAACGTCGAAATCGACTTCGAGGTCCTCGAAAAACTCGGCGAGCATGAAAGCCGAATCATGATGGTGAGCGCTCCCCGCTCGGAGATTGAGCCACTATTGGATATCTGCCACAAAGCCGGGGTCAATCCCGAAACCGTCGACGTGGATATCCTGGGAGCCTGCCATGCCTACATGACAAACGGCAAGGCGGATGAGACAAAGGCCATTATCGACTTCGGACGCGAAAGCACCGGCCTGGGGATCATCTCCAACAACCGCATTCTCTTCTCCCGCAGCTTGTCGGTCTCCGAATCAAAAATTCTTCTAGGATTTCCGGGAGCAAAAACCTGGAGCGACCTCCGAACGCGGCTCACGGCAATCGGAACGCTGCCCCCAAAAGACCGCGCAAAAGTGGAACAGTGGATCGGAGATCTCTATGTGGATCTCATGCGGTCGGTCAGCGCGTTCGTGTGCGAGCATCCCGGCAATCGCGTAGGCCGAATCATCCTGTGCGGCGGAGGACCCTACCTGCCCTCCGGCCCTTCGGATAGTTTGGCGGTGCGTCTTCAGACAAAATCGGTTGCGGAATTGCCGCTGGATGGGGAAATACCTTCCGATTCATCCTACCAGGGACCGGAATTGGCGGTCGCGATCGGGCTTGCTCTTCGCGCTCTTCGAAAGAATGGTGAGGCCGTCAACCTCCTGCCGAGGGATATCATTGCCGAGCAGGAACGCAAGGAGCAACGGGCGTTCTTCCGAAGTGCATTCCTCTTGGGTTTACTGGCCTTTCTTTTCTGTGGTGTGGGTCTGTATCTGAAATGGGAAGAGAAATACACCCAGCTCAAGGAACTCCGTGCGCAGGTCAAGGAAATCGAGCCGGAAACAAAGGATCTGCGCTACATGCAAGCAAAAGTGGATATTGTTGACAGTTACCTGGACCGGGATCATTCCTGCTTGGAGGTGCTCTCCACAGTCTTGCAGGCGCTTCCGGACGAGCCACCGCAGAATGTGGCTCTGAATCGAATCATCTTCAAAAAACGGGAAACTCTGACGCTGGAAGGACTCGTGCGGACATCGGACGATGTGAACCGTGTGAGCGATATCCTGATCCATCAACTGTCCGCCGAACCCACCAAGATCTTCCGCTCCGTATCTCCGGGGAAACACACGGAACGCGACACGGGAATCGACGGCCTGAAAGCAAGAGATTTTACGTTTGAGTGCGATCTGGAGTACAAGGAATACGAGACGGCGCGGGAAAAGGTCCGTCACAAGATAACGGCACGCACTCAGTCGGGACGATAGGAGACTGGTCCATGGTTCGCAGCCCAAGAGAACGATTACTACTCACATTAGTGTGGTTTTGCATCCTCGGCGCAGGCGGATGGTTCGCAGGCCGGCAACTATATGATCTCTGGATCGGGATTGACGAGGAAATCGAACAACAGCACACGAATTTGACCCGTCTTCAGAAGGATCGGCTGGAAAAAGCCAGTATCGAAGGAGATTACAACAAGACACAATCGCAGCTGACCATCGATAAAAGCGAAGCAGCCCAAGTGGCGGATTTCCGAACGGAGCTTCAAAACCTCCTGCAGGGGGCGGGATTGAGCGTGCGGGAATTCGGCCAGCAGGAAAGACCTCGCATTGAGGACGATTTCAAGGTACTGCTGGTCGAAGTAACAGACGTGCAGGGAACACCAGAGCAGCTCGGAACGTTCTTATATAACCTGGAAAACGAATCGAATGTCATGGACGTGGAACAACTGACCGTCAATGCCGATACCGGAGGCCGGGCACGGTTCGGACGCGGGGGAGGGGCGCTCTCCATGAATATGCGCGTGGCCCGGCTTGTGGAGTATTCGACGCCTGAACTTCAAGATCTCCAGGCAAATAAATCGCGAGGAAGGAGGCCCAGAGAATAATGCCCAGTAAAAAAGGAATGACCATCTGGTATTTGATCTTAGCGCCCGTCGTGATTGTGTCCGCACTCTACATGGGGCTGGAAATCCGTGAACGAATTCGCCCCGGTGCGCCTCGGCCCCGGCCTGTCTCCGAGTCGAGCGAACCGAGTCCCTCCAATTCGGTACCGGAAGTAGATGTCCCGGGGGTGGAAGGAGAGAAGAACCGCCTCGCGGTTGTCTCCGTCTTCCGCGACACCAGGGTGTTCGATCCGATCTCCACGCCGGTTCCAACCCCGACACGGCCGCCCGAACCAACCCCCGTACCCTCTCCCCTGCCCTTGGCGGAGAATTACAAAATCCTGAATATCCTGGGATCCTCGGCGATCTTGATGAGCTACACCCTGGAACAAAAGATTGTCCGCGTGGGGACGAGAATCGATGATCCGCTCGGAGCATTCGAGATCATGGAAATCGATGCGGTGCAGAAACGGGTCCGAGTAAAACTGATCTCGGACGGGCATGAAAAATGGCTCATCGGCATCGAGCCGCCCTCCGCCGCGCCGGCTGCACCGGCAGGTCCTCCGGGCGGGCCGAAAAAGAAGTAATAAACAGCATGTCAATTCTGAATCGAGAAATGATGCAAAGCGAGGACGGTATAAGGAAGATGTTACATATCCGACTGACGAGGGAATCCATCGCGGGCCGATTGTTCCACAGCCTCTGGATCATGGCGTTCCTGTTCCTGCCGATTATGCTCTCCGATGGGCAGGCTCCTCCTGGAGCGCCACCAAATGTGGGCGCTCCGGGCGCGCCGGGCACTGCCGGTCCTGGCGCCGAGGGCGCGGGCACTGCCGGCGCGGATACCGCCAGCGGGACCGGCGGCGGTCTGGACACAAAGCTGACCGGCCCGATTCTCGCAACCCAAACCGATTTGAGCCAGATGCTGACACTGATCGGTGCAGACGCCGGGGTTCACTTTACGCTTGACCAGGGAATCAATCCGAAAGTGACATTTTCCCTCGAAAGCCCAACCATCCGGGAAGTCCTGGATACCGTCCTGCCGGGCCAGGGACTGGCCTATCTCGTCACGGAAGGCGGAAACATCCGCATTGGAAATGAGGCGGTCATTAATGCTCTCAAGCAGGGGGAATTGGAACTGATCACACAGACCTTCCGGCCCAACTATGTCAATATCGACTCCCTGAAAGAAACATTAGGCGGGATTCGCACCGATGCGGGCCAGCTGATTTTCGAAAATGATTCCAATCGCATCATCGTCAAAGATACCCCGGAAGCCGTCGCGGAGATGGAGAAAATCATCGCCGAGCTGGATATCCAGACCGAAACACGCGTATTTGAAATCGAACATGCCGATGTACAGGCCGTTGCAGACCAGCTGGAGGGAGTCATCAATACCCAGGAAGGCGAACTGATCGTCGATGAACGCAACAGCATGTTGATCATCACGGACACGATCGATCGTCTCGACCAGGCGGAAGCGATTATCGAGCAGCTGGATAAGGACCTGGAGATTCGCGTGTTCCCGTTGAAGTTTACGGATGAATACAACATCGACTTCATCATCGGTCTCCTGGAACCCATGCTGTCAGCTTCGGGATTCCTGGAGTACGACCTGCGAACCATGCGTCTGATTATCCAGGATACCCCCAGCCGCTTGGATAAAATGGCCAAGCTGCTGGAGCAATTGGACATTGCGACACTTCAGGTATACCTGGAAGTAGACATTGTCCAGGTGAACAAGGTTGACGAGCTGAATCTGGGTACGGAAATGGCCATCGGTCGGGAGTCCGCCGGTGCGGAAATCAGTACGACCACAGCGGCGCAATTTTCGCTGGACCCGTTTGCGAGTATCGGTTCTTCGGGAATTACATTCACCGATATCAGCGACGGGCGATACAAACTGGAAATCGAGGCAATGGTCCGGGAGGACAAGGCGCAAGTGATCGCCAGCCCCCGCCTGCTGGCGGCGGACGATACGCCCGCTTACTTCAACCTCGGTTCGGAAGAACCCTATTCGGTGCGCCAGCGAGGATATTCCGGCGGTTATGGGGGATACGGTGGCTACAGCGGCGGGTACGGCGGCGATTACTACACCCAACGCTCGCGCCCCGTTGGAACGATCCTCGATATCATCCCCCATATCAGCGAGGCGGGATACATCGATATGGAAATCAGCGTTGAAGACAGCAGCGCCGACCGCGTGGACCTGGGCAACGATCAGCAGGGGCTTCGCGTCCATCAGACGCTGATCGAGACCCGTGTCACCGTGAAAGACCGTCGAACCGTGGTGCTGGGTGGCGTGATCAACCGGAAAACCAACGATGGGAAAAGTGGTGTACCCTTCCTGCGAAAAGTCCCGATTCTCGGAGCCGCGTTCGGAAAAACAACCAGCTCAGACGAAAAAACCAAGCTGTTGATTTTCATCACCCCCACCATTGTCAACATCGACGATCCTTATGATTTCGCTTTCGTCGAAAACACAGAACGTATTCGCCAACTGCGGGAAGGTGGCGCGTTGGACTTCACAGAGGCAAATGTGGATAAGTCCCTGTTGGACTGGAGCGACGAGATTCCTTACGAGAAGGAAGAGGTCATCTTCGACAAGCGTCCCACCCCCAAAGAGGTCTCTATGGAAAAAGAACAAACCGAGGCCGAATCGGAAATAGAGGATTCCGACTCCGTTATTCCCGCGAACCTGAAGGAGCAGGGATATCAGGTGATTGAGGACACAAACACCACCGCTGAAGGGGAACGGTAGATTGCGGATTGCGGATTGCGGATTGCGGATTGCGGATTGCGGATTAGAAGAAGAGGAAGGACTTCGTTACTATGGATGCTGGGGAATTTAAGAATCGAACAGGCGAATTTGCTTTGCGTGTGATTCGACTTGTTGAGGCGTTGCCGAAAGGCCGGACGGGGGATGTGCTCGGCAGGCAGTTGATTCGGTGCGGTACTTCAGTCGGTGCGAATTATCGTTCCGCGTGTCGAGCAAAATCGAAAGCGGACTTCCTTGCGAAAATGGCCATCGTCGAAGAAGAATGCGATGAGGCCATATACTGGATAGAATTGATGGTCCAGGCCGGATTGATTGACGAAAGACGTGTCTCTGAACTGATGAAAGAGGCCGACGAGATCCTCTCTATGGTTGTTGCTTCCATCAAGACCGCTCGTGCCCGAAAGAAATCCGCCCCGCATAACGGACAACAATAGTCTCGACCCCTTTCCGTTTTTCACATGCGACCAATAAACCATGTCTGTTCAATCTGCAATCCCCAATCCGCAATCCCCAATCCCCAATCCCCAATCCGCAATCCCCAATCCGCAATCCGCAATCCCCAATCCCCTACCTTCCTCCTCTCAACCTCGGATCGAGCATATCCCTCAACCCATCTCCCACGAAATTAAACGCCAACACCGCCAGCATGATCGCCAATCCAGGGAAGACCGACATCCACCAGCCCGTGCCGATGACTACATATCCGTACCCATCCCGGATCATCTGGCCCCAACTGGGTGTGGGTGGCTGCACTCCCAGACCCAGGAAACTCAATCCGGCCTCGGCCAGAATCGCGCCAGCGAATCCCAGGGTTACTACAACCAGCAGCGGCGGGAACGTATTCGGTAAGATGTGCCGGAAAATAATCCGCAGCGGGCTGTACCCCAATGCGCGTGCCGCTTCCACATAGTCGTTCTCTTTTTCCGAGATGAATTGCCCCCGGACAATACGCGCCACGCTCACCCAGCTTACTATCCCCACCGCCATAAACACTCGCACAATCCCCGGCACGTGTTCCGGCAGCGAAAGGCTCACCGCCATGATCAGCAGAAACGGCGGAAACGACCAGAACACGCTGATCAGCCATACGACCGCATCATCCGTTCTTCCCCGGAAATATCCCCCCAGCGCACCCAGCGGCAGGCCGATCAGCACTGCGATTCCCTGCGACACAAATCCCACAAACAGCGACACGCGCGCCCCATACATGACCCGCGCAAAAACATCCCGCCCGAAACGGTCTGTCCCCATCCAGTACACGGAAGACGGTGGGCTGACTTTGTCTTCCAGGACTTGTCGATCGTACGAATGCCGGGAAACCAATGGAGCCGCAATCGCCAATGTCACCAGTACGCCGATAAGCACCAGGCCGAACATGGTCATCTTCTCTTCACGAATCCGGCGAAACAGCGCTCCTCTCTCCATCGGCTCGTTCATAGTTCCACCCTCGGATCGAGTACTTTGTAGAACAGATCGGTGAGAAGATTAACCAGCACGAAAATGACGGCGGCCACCAGTACGGTTCCCTGGATGAGCGTGATATCCAGCGTCCGAATGGCGCGGATCGCCAGCAGCCCCATCCCCGGCCATTGAAAGATGAACTCCACAAAGAACGCCCCGGCCAGCAGATCCGCCAGCGAACCGCTGATTGCCGTGAGGACCGGATTGAGCGCGTTAATCAGCGCATGTTTCAGAACCACCAGCCATTCCGATGCGCCCCGTGCCCGCGCCGCGCAGATATACTCCCGCCGCAGAACCTCCAACATGCTGGAACGCATCAGG
>JAKPYU010000471.1 GCA_029568995.1 Candidatus Omnitrophota bacterium
ATCATCGGAATCCTGGCGGCGATTGCGGTGCCGAATTTTCTCAATGCCCGGGTCCGCGCAAAACTCACGCGGACTGTCGCCGATATGCGAAACATCGGGACGGCGTTCGGCGCGTATTCCGCCGATCATGGTGAATTCCCGTTGGGGATTATCATGGGCCACGAACCCCGCGAACGGTGGAACTGGGGATTCCTGCGGGAAGGGCTGACAACACCGGTGGCCTACCTGAACAGCCTGCCGGAAGATGAGTTCAATATCAAGTACAAGATCTATGGCCAAGCCGCCGATCTCGGAACGGAACCCGGCACGCCACACGCGCGATATCGAACAGCGCGCCGCAAACCATTTACCGGCGAGAATCCCGCGATTACTCCGGAAAGTTGGGCCGTTCAATGGCGCGATATGTTGAAGCGGTCCCAGGTAGACGGAGAATATATCATTACCAGTCCGGGACCGGATAAGGTCGAGGATATCCTGCCTGCGTATAATCCCCACCCGTTTAACGTATCTAACGGCCTTGCGAGTTCCGGCGACCTGGTGTATGCGCCGGGTGGGGTGGCGGGATTGTGAACTGATATCCTGTAACTGAATTGCCTTTACAGAGTCACGTCATCGCGAGCGCGACTCCGGCGGAGCCGGTGATTGGGACCAAGAAAGCATCGTGTCTCGGGCGATGGGCGAAGGACTGTAAGGCTCGCACAGATTCCTCCCCCGAAGATCGGGGGAGGTCAGGTGGGGGTTGACCGGATAACACAGGACTACTCGGCGTGACGGTTGCAGATGAGCTTTCTTAGGAGGAGCGGCCCGGAGTCTGCGAAGGGCTGCGACGTGGCGATCTCAGGCTTTGTTGAGATTCCTCACATTCGTTCGGAATGACAATAGGCCTGTCATTTCGACCGAAGGGAGAAATCTCATCCAAGCGCCCCGCTTTTCCTATCGTCCGTGATGAAGAACATGCGGGATTTTTCTCAGGAGACACTCAATAGCGCCTTCCAAAAACGATAAAACTGAACATCCCCCACGCGACACCGGCTCCGCTGACCACCGCATCCAGGAAATTCAGCAACAGGCTTACAAACGCGAATCCCAGTCCTTCTTCCCGAACCAGGTAACGAGTGAACGGGTAAGCCAATCCAAGGAATATCCCAAGACAGATCATTGCGAGTGGCCAGGCCCCCGACCACAGGAAAGAAGCAATCAACGCTGCCGTGCCCAGGTAGGCCACCGGTATCCGCGCCATGGTGGAAGGCGCATTCGTTCCGAAACGCCCTTTCGGATCGAACGATTTCGGAGCAGCCGACGACTTTCCCTTGTCTTTCCGATTTCGCAACAGGAGTCTGGCCAGATCCCGCGAGCGGCGGAATTGGTTTCGAATGAAGCCCAGGAGCGTGAGTTCCTTGTGGTGGACCACTTCGATTCGTCGATCCAGAAGGATTTTCGCGCCAAATCGGACCAGGTTCCTTCCCAGCGTTCGATCCTCGACCGAAGGTGTGGAGATGTTGCAGTCGAATCCGCCGCAGGCAAAGAAGATCTCGCGCCTGACCGCTGTCAGCGAGGTGAACGTCGTGTCGATCCACTCCGGTAAGGCGTTGATCACGTAACGATTGTATAGGTTTTTGTAAACCGAACAGAAATTCCCAAACGGGCACTCATCGGAAAACGTCCCCTGGACCGCCGAGACCTCCTCCCGTGAAAAGTCCTCTCCAAGCAGAAGAAAAAGATCGCCGGGGATCAACACATCCGCGTCGGTGAATACCAGGATGTCTCCTTGTGCCGCCTCCGCCCCACGGGTCCGTGCAGTTGCCGGTCCGGATGGTCCCGGAATGGACACGACCCGCACTCGGTATTCCGCCGCAACCCGGTCGCTGCCATCGGTGGACCCGTCATCCACTACAAAGACTTCCGTGGGAGGAGGAGAACACTGCTGGACGGCATCCAGCGTTTCCCGGAAAGTCTCTCCACCGTTATAGACTGGGATAATCAGCGAGAAGTTCATTTTTGATTTCGCAGCGTACTAGGAGACTGGCCTGTCCTCATGATATGCTTTGAGTTTGGTGTAAATGCACATTGGAATATTCTCGTCTGTCTGCCGCCGTGCCTCGGGCAACTTCTCCCTCTCCCTCCGGGAGAGGGTTGGGGTGAGGGATTCTCCCCGCGACTGACCGACAAGACAAGGCATTTCCGGTACACCTCACGAAGAAGATAACACTGATTGATATCGGCAGATATAGCCGTTGATGAAAAATGACGTCAGAGAAAATCGAACACCCACCTGCATTGCTTGTCCTGGCTGATGGAACGGCCTACCGTGGCCGCCTCTTCGGCGCGCACGGGGAGGCGGGCGGCGAGGTCGTTTTCAACACCTCCATGACCGGATACCAGGAAGTCCTGACCGATCCGTCCTATTACGGGCAGATGGTCACCATGACCTACCCGCTCATCGGGAATTACGGGATCTCGCCGGAAGACCTGGAATCTCAGAAGATTCAGGTGGCGGGATTCATTGTCAAAGAGCCATCTGCGCGGTTCAGCAATTGGCGGGCGGGCGGGAGTCTTGAAGACTGGATGAAAGCACAGGGAATCACCGGCCTGTATGGAATCGACACCCGCGCTCTGGTGAGGCGTCTCCGAATCGGCGGTGTGACCCAGGGGATTATTTCCGCGGACATCGACCATCCCGACGATTTGCTGGAAAAGGCGCGGGCGCTGCCGGATATGGCGGGCCAGGACCTGGTGAAATATGTCACCACGGACCACCCCTATCTCTGGGAGGACTCGCTGCTGCCGATGGGAGTCCCGCTGGGGGAGCCGGTGCGGAAATCCAACGGCTCCAAGCGGGTCGTGGCAATTGATTTCGGCGTGAAACGAAACATCCTGCGCCACCTGATCCGTCGTGGCTGCGAGGTGCGGGTTGTTCCGGCTTTCACACCTGCCGAGGACATTCTTGCGTTGGGGCCGCATGGTGTGTTTCTCTCGAATGGTCCCGGCGACCCGGAACCGGTCACATACGCGATTGAGACCGTGCGGAGCCTGATGGGGCGACTACCCATATTCGGCATCTGCCTGGGACATCAGATCATTGGCCTGGCGGCCGGTGGGCGAACCTACAAACTCAAGTTCGGCCATCGCGGCGGCAACCAGCCTGTGCAGGATCTCTCCACCGGCAAAGTGGAAATCACCGCTCAGAACCATGGATTTTGCGTCGACAAGGATTCACTGGCCCACAACAAGCACGTGAAGGTCACGCATATCAATCTAAATGACCAGACCGTGGAGGGCCTGGAATGCCGGGAAATGAAGTACTTTTCGGTTCAGTATCACCCGGAAGCCTCCCCCGGCCCGCATGACGCCACCTACCATTTCGACCGGTTTCTCGACTACATGGAGAATAATCATTAAGCGTCCGGTGTGTATGTTCCCCCCGGCTCTCCCCGCGCCGCAGAACCCCCACCCCGGCCCTCCCCGCGAGCGGGGAGGGAGACCAGAATCCTCCCCCCGTTCACGGGGGGATTGAGGGGGGGCAACTCATCACGCATCCAGCATGGAAATCTTCCACGGCTTCCGGTATTTCGGCTTCAGAAGTTTGGAGGCTTCCCGGTCGCCGATCACCTTCTCTTTTTCGCCGTCCCAGTGAATCTTGCGTCCGACGTGCAGAGAGATGTTCCCCAAGTGCGGGGTGCTGGTGGAGCGATGGGTGATTTCCACATCGGAAGTGGGGCGTTTTCGCGTTCTCATGCACTCCAGGAAATTCTTGACATGGGGGAAATGCTGATCGGAGGTATCGCCCTTCTCGGGTTGAGTCCGATTGATGGGCTTTTCGTTTCGGTCTCGTCTTCGGGTTTCCGGCATCAGTTCATATCCGCTGCGGTCTACGAACAGTGTGCCGTCCGAACCGTAGAAGAAAATCCCGTATCCATGGCCGCTGATCGGATTCGAATTGCACTCCCGGTTCTGATACTCCATGATGAACGGGCCTTGCGGGCTGTCGAATTCGTAGGTGACCGTAAGCGTATCTGGCGTTTCCCGGTTATCTTCCAGGTAGTAAACGCCGCCTGTCGCGGAGGCGCTTTTCGGCCATTCGCTTTCCATCGCCCAGTGAACCACGTCGATCAGGTGGGTTCCCCAATCGGTGATTTTTCCACCGGAATAATCGAAGAACCACCGGAATGAATCGAAACAGCGGTTCGGGTTGTACGGTCGTTTCGGAGCCGGTCCCAGCCAGAAATCCCAGTCCAGATCCGCCGGTGGATCGCAATCGGGGGGATTGCCGATTCCCTGGGGATGAGAATTGTCGTAATTGAATGTGCGCACAAAACTGACCTTGCCGATTCGCCCGCTCCTCACCAGCTCCACCGCTTTCTGAAAGTGCGATCCGGAACGCTGCTGGGTCCCGGTCTGGACCACCCGCTCGTACTTCCGCGCCGCTTCAACCATCTTGCGCCCTTCGTAAATGGTCAAAGCAAGCGGCTTTTCCACATATACATCTTTCCCGGCCTGGCAGGCCATCACCGTGGGCAGTGCATGCCAGTGGTCCGGCGTACCGATAATCACCGCATCCGTCTTGGGGCATTCCAGAAGTTCCCGGAAGTCCTTATAGCCCCGGATGGGATTCTCCATGGCGTATTCCTTGGCCTGCTCGGCGGCCTTGTCGCGCTGGCTTACGCTGACATCGCATAGCCCCGATATGACAATCTCGCCGGTTTTCATCATGCTTCTCATGTCATAGCATCCCTGCCCGCCGCAACCGATCAGGCCCACAGCGATCTTGTCGTTCGCACCGAGCACTTTCCCCGGAAACGGTCCGGCGGCAAGCGCCAGGGAGATCCCGGCGGTTCCCATCGCGGTTCTCTTCATGAAGGATCTTCGATTGGTCTGTTTTTCGGGTGACATGGTCGCCCACCTCCAAAATGTCGGGTTCCAAGAACTTCTTTCAGCGGCTGACAATACAGCAACCTTCCGCAACCGTAAAGAATCCAACCGGGTCCGCTTCCATCGACTCACCCCGCCCTGAACGCTATCCTCACCTGCAATAAAAATGACCGGAAACAAGGGATGCTTTTGTGATTCATATTCTTCTGCCTGCATACAACGAGTCGGAGACCATCGAAGATCTTCTTCGGGAAATTGACTCCGCCGCTCCCACATTCGTCGAATCCTGCCGTGTGGTCCTTGTGGATGATGGCAGCATGGATGGAACCGCCGACCGGGTGCGACGCCACACCGGGCCGACTCCGGTTCTGCTGCTTCAGCATGAACGAAATCGTGGCTTGGCGGGTGCGCTGCAAACCGGAATCGCCGAAATCGTCCGCTCCGGCCAGCCGGGGGACTTGGTGGTGTTCATGGATGCCGACCTGACCCACTCCCCCAAACTCATCTCCGAACTCCGTCGGGCCGTCCAGGGGGATGCGGATGTCGTGATCGCCTCACGGTATGCCGAGGGCGGGCAGGAACTGGGTGTCTCGGTGTTTCGCAAGTTGCTGAGCCATGGCGCGGCGATGGTGTATCGGCTTGCTCTTGGCGTGGATACTGTGCGGGATTTCTCCTGTGGCTATCGGATGATCCGATGGGATGTTCTGAAGCGGACGTATGAAACCTGGGGTAATCGGCTCTTGGAGGCGACAGGATTCTCCTGCACCGGCGAACTGCTGCTGAAAGTCCTGGCTCATACCGAACCCGCACGCCTGACCGAGATCCCCTTTGTTCTGCATTACGAGCGAAAGCGCGGCCAAAGCAAAATGCCGGTCTGGAAAACGGTTCTCGGAACCTTGCGCCTGCTTTGGGCTGCAAGAAAATACATCAATTCCAACGGACAGAATGGCCGGTAGGGTCCTGTAACCGAAATGCCTTTACAGAGAACTCTCTCTCCCGTCCCGTCATCGCGAGCGCGACTCCGGCGGAGCCGGTGATTGGGACCAAGAAAGCATCGTGTCTCGGGCGATAGGCGAAGGACTGTAAGGCTCGCACAGATTCCTCCCCCGAAGATCGGGGGAGGTCAGGTGGGGGTT
>JAKPYU010000364.1 GCA_029568995.1 Candidatus Omnitrophota bacterium
GGATGATGTCGTTGCCAAGAATCCAGAATCCGTTCCGTTGGTCCCGATAGACCACACTTACAGCGCGGAGTACGTGGGGAAAACGCCGGTGGGTGGCGAGGATGACGAGGAACCCGTGGGGGGTATTGAGCGATGAGCAGTTGGGACTATGCGCGGAGGTTGACAAACGCCTTTGGCGGCATTGGCGACCCGGAGGGCCGGGGCGAGGTTCCCGCGAGCTATGGTCTGTGTTCCAAGTGTCATCACATGGAGTACAGACTCACGGCCCTGGGAGATGAGTATGTATATTGTGCATACGACCGAGAGGCGGCCTTTAAAACACCATCCATTCGACCGCGTTCCATGGACCCGATCCGGGCGTGTTCCAGGTTTCGTCAACGGGGACAACTATCCCTATCGGACATGATAGAGATCGCGACGATTATAGACATCAAACGGCATCCCGTTGGTTTTACGGGAAAAGAAGGTGCAGAAGTGGTGCTGTCAAAATTCAAGGATGATGAAAATGACGAAGCGTGAAATGCTCTACGGCGAGGCGTGTTCGTGGGTTCACATCATGGGGATTTTCGGTTGCCGAAGGAGTCACCGGAGGCGTTTTCAACGTGCGTTTAACGTAATTCCGAGATGGATGAGGGGGTGAAATGACAGAACATATAGACGCAGAATCAATAAAATTTATGGATCTTGTTCCGGGATCGGGAATTCCGTGTAGTGATGTTCATGAATTACATATCGTTTCTGACACGCAACGTCTCATCCGGCAAGAGTGCGCCGCAATCGCCGACCTACTGGTGAAGAAAAACCAGGACTACGGGAACTCCTTTGCTGACCCCGTGCAAATCTTCTCCAAGTCTGACCCCGAAGAACAAATCAACGTCCGTATTGACGACAAGTTGAAACGCCTGATGAACCGGGGCGACAAGAACATCAGCGAAGATACCGAGGCGGACCTTATCGGGTATCTGATACTCAAGCGGGTGTACAGGAAAATCAAAGCAGGGAGGGGGGAATAATATGTGGCCGCAGATAATTTATCTGTTGTTTGTCGGGTTCGCCCTTGGGATTACCATAATGGCACACGGAGAAAGAAGAACCGTTAGCTTGGGACACTTCCTTGTCATCCATGCGTTTGTTCTGTCCCTGCTGTATTGGGGCGGGTTCTTCGACTGCTTTTTCAAGTAAGGGGGAAGCATGAGCATCCTTGACGTGTTCCGAAGAAAAGAACAGGCGGAAACGATAGAAAGAAAAGACAGGAAAATTCTCGTCATGGCGGACCCGCATTGTGGTCATCGGTGCGGACTGACCCCCCCGCAATGGTGGGACGACATGGCCTTCAAGTGGGGGAAACTGCAACGGACCCTGTGGGATTACTACATCGAAACGATTGAATTGTGGAAACCGTTCGACCTTGTTCTTGTCAACGGCGACATGATTGACGGGAAGGCGGAACGGGCCGGAGGAACACAACTGATAACCACAGACCGCTATGAACAGGCGGACATGGCCGTTGAAGCCATATTGAAAACGGGATGCAAGAGGGTCCGCATGGCATACGGGACTCCCTACCACGCCGGGGTTTTCGAGGACCACGAAAACACGGTGCGCGACCGCCTCATAGCCAAAGAGGTTGATGCACAAATCAAGAGCCACGTTTTCCTGAATGTAAACGGTCGGGAAATCAACATGAAGCACAAGATTGAATCTTCAAGCGTTCCGTATGGGAGACTAACCGCGCTGTTGAAGCACATCGAGTGGAATCGGATATGGGCCGCAATGGGGGTACAGCCACGGGCCGACATCCTGATCCGCTCTCATGTGCATTACTGCGAAGGACCGGCAGACCACGACGGAACAATTGGTCTTGTCACGCCGTCATTGCAGGGCCTTGGCGACAAGTTTGGTTCCCGGCAATGTGTGGGCGTGGTACACTTCGGCCTCGTCAGGTTTGACATTTCGGCAGAGGGGAGAATTACATGGGAGAAGCGAATCCTTCAGGGGGAAGCACAGCGGGACAGGTCGGAAG
This sequence comes from Candidatus Omnitrophota bacterium, assembly GCA_029568995.1. Lineage (GTDB taxonomy): Bacteria > Hinthialibacterota > Hinthialibacteria > Hinthialibacterales > JAKPRU01 > JAKPRU01. Next base: position 2,024 of record JAKPYU010000364.1, read on the forward strand.
TTTTGTTTGCCTGACGAACGAGGACTTCAAGGACTCGATTCCATCCTGCCCGGAGTGCGGAGCAACGCCGCACAGCAAGGGGCGCGAGTGGCATTGTTACGAGTGCGGGAGACGATTCCAAAAGAGGTACAGATGGAAGAAAAAGAACGACTAACACCTGGACAGGCAATCAGGGCATATTGCGTTCATTGTGTCGGCGGCAGCTATTCCGATGTTCACAAGTGCGACGGGTTAACGTGTCCGTTTCACCGATTCCGGCTTGGCAGGGGAAGGCCGTCCGTGAAAGCCGTTCGCAAATTCTGCCTGGACTGCATGGGGGGATCTTCCAATATGGTTTCTGATTGCCAAGTCGAGGACTGTTTCTGTCACCCCTA
>JAKPYU010000503.1 GCA_029568995.1 Candidatus Omnitrophota bacterium
TATTCCGGATCGGTTCCCATGGGGCCAAACCAGCCGATTCCCTTGTTGTTCCCCTCATAAACGGAGAACGCTGCAACCCGGTCCCCATCGACGGCGACGTGGATTGAAGAAGGGTTGTTCTGAATGCCGTTCCGGCATTCATATCGCCAGCTGGGCCAGTGCTTCTCCACCATGTCAAACAGGGAATCCTGGTCCGCTTCTGTGATCCTTCGAACCGTTAGTCCCATCCGGGCAAGGCGTTCCTCTTCCTGTTCCGTGGAGAGGTCCTGGTCGAGAGGGCACAGCATGTCCACCCGGTCATCCACCTTGGTGTACCCGTTCCGTTCGAACAACGCAATCGCCTCCGTATAGCGCGGGTCGACTCCGGCGGAGAGATAGTTCGGCACGCAATCCATTGTTCGAATCTTCGATGCCCCTTCGAGACGAAACCGACCCTCCAGTTCCTTCAGGAGAGCCTTCGCATATCCCCGGCGGCGGGACTTCGGGTGAGTCGCAAACACCTTAATCCACCCGGTCTTTTCCTCATCCACATGCCCGACCATGAAAGAAACAATCTGCTCATTGTCCAGGACTTTGAGAGCGAAATCGGGACGGTAATGCGGCTCCTCGAAGATCTTCTCGCCGATAATCGACGCCGTGATCCTGTCGTAAATCAGCGATTCGCGAGCAATCTCAGTGAGAGCGGGGAGATCTGCGTAAGAAATCGGTTTCAGGTCCATAATCCTCTTTGTTGACGACTTCTATTGAACTTTTTGCCCGAAGCATTACATGATACTGAAGGTGATCTCTCGCTTGAAGAGAGCAGAGGGCAACCACAGGGGGTTGCCTCTACGGTTCGCGGCACGTGGTACATCCTATGTCGTAGGGACAGGCCTCCGTGCCTGCCCGACCAAAAGGGCAACCACAGGGGTTGCCTCTACGATTCGAGGCACGTGGTACATCGTATGTCGTAGGGGCAGGCCCCTGTGCCTGCCCGGTTGTCACCATTTCCGGGAATAACAAAAAAATGAAACGCATTCCCTTCATACCTCCATCACTGCTTTTCATGACTCTTATCCTATTGGCCGCTTCGCCCGCGTATGCCGGTCCGCTATTGAGGCCGTTTTCCGCCACTCCTGAAATTGCCGCGTCGACCGTCGAGGATGTAACCCGCCAGCCGGGCATTCTCGACGCGGCGGATACCGTAAGCCAGAAAATGGTGGGAAGCGTGTCGCAAACCATTGATGCAGCCAAGAACCTGATTGTGGATGCCGCCGGTGGGGAACTATCCACTTTCGGGATGGTGATCGACAGCATTCTTTCTGTTTTTACCACGGAATTGCTGGGCCGCCCGTTGTGGCTTTATTTCTTCTCGCTGTTCATCGTTCTGGCAGCGTTTTTTCTCCGTCACATGGTCGCCCGGTGGTCTGGGAACATTCTGCAGAAATTCGCGGCCCGCACAAAAACCGATCTGGATAACCGGGCAATTAATGCGTGCCTGCCGTGTCTGCGATTCGCCGTCGCGCTCGTGGGGATTTACATTGCATTCCAGGTTTTCTTTTCCGGTCAGCCGTTGTCGGAGGAACCCGTGACAGTCCTGGATCGGTTTCGGCAGTGCTTCCGGTCTGTGATGTATCTGTTGTTTTTGGGCACTGTGGCGTGGGCTATGCTGCGCCTTACCGATGTTGCGGTGATGTGGGCATCGCAATGGTCGGTAAAAGCGGATTTCACAATTGACGAAACCTTTCTGCCGATTGGTCGAATGATCATCAAGTTGTTCATCCTCATCGTGGCCATTCTCCAGGCCCTGGACTACCTGCAATTCGATACCGTGGTGAACAGCCTCTTGGCAGCGGCAGGAATCGGTGGTCTGGCAGTCGGGCTTGCCGCACAGGATACGATCAAGAACTTCTTTGGTTCCGTCGTGCTTCTGTTGGATCGCCCCTTTTCATCGGGGGACATGATTGTTGCGGGTGGAACCCAGGGGGAAGTCGAGAGTGTCGGTCTGCGCAGCACGAAAATCCGCACCTTTGAAAAGACGCTGGTGACCATCCCCAATTCCGCCATTGTGGACCGCGATATCGAAAACATCTCCCGCCGTCCGGTACGACGAGTGAACATGACCATCGGCGTCACGTATTCGACAAAACCGGCTGAGATGGAAAGCCTCCTCCAACGGATCAAAGAACTGATTCGCAGCGATCCGGGAGTCTGGCAGGAACTCATGCTGGTGCGATTTCAGAACTTCGGGGCAAGTTCGCTCGACATTCTTCTATACTACTTCACGAAAGCAACGGATTGGGATGAGTATTTGGAGGTTCGGGAACGAATCAACCTGGGAATCATGCGGATTATGGAAGAGATGGGGTTGGAAATCGCCTTCCCGACTCAGACGGTTCATCTGGTTCGAGAAGAAAAGAACTAGTGTCCTGTAACTGAATTACCTTTACAGAGTCCCGTCATCGCGAGCGGCACTCCGGCGGAGCCGGTGATTGGGCAAAGAAAGTGGGGGAGAGGTCCCTCCCCCGAAGATCGGGGGAGGTTAGGTGGGGGTTGACTGGGTACCACAAAACTCCCCGGCCTGCCTGTCGATGACCGAGCTTTCTTAGGAG
>JAKPYU010000366.1 GCA_029568995.1 Candidatus Omnitrophota bacterium
CTATTGAAGTAGGATCATCGAGAGGAAACAAAGTGATCGTGTCCATCCGGCGTCTGGGAAAGCAGGAAGTCGATCATGAGATGATCTGGGGGGCAGTGATCCTTTTCGTTCTGGCGGCGGCGCGCTGGTTTCCATTTCAGATGATTCATCCGCCTTCGTGCCCGTTGAAAGCGCTCACCGGATATCCCTGTTGTACGTGCGGAATGACCCGGAGTCTTCTGGCATTTGTGCAGGGTGACCTCGCAGCCACGCTGACGTGGAATCCATTGATTGGAATGCTGGCGATGGGAGCGTCAATCTATCTTCTTTATGCGCTTGTTGTGTTGAGTCTGCGTTTGCCGCGCGTCCGCGTTTCACCGGCAGGACTCTGGGAACGAAATGGGCTTCGTCTTCTTATGCTCTTTGCGATCGTCGGGAATTGGGTGTATTTGATTGTGCAGGGGAGATAGAGGCAAGGTGCCTATTGAGGCGGACACAAGGTAGGGGCGACACATGCGTCGCCCCTACCTTGTGTCCGAAGACCGTCAATCAAACAGGCTTATTTCACTTGTGATTTTGCCAATTTGAGCATCAGGGAAGCCAGTTGATCGTTCAAAGCGGTTCCGGGATTCATGCTGTCCTGGATATAGGTTCGATAGCCCAAGACATCGAAGTATGCGATTCGATGCTCTTTGACGAGATACTGGATCAGATCCAGCATGGCTTCCTGTTGTTTTGCAGGTAGCGGCTTGGATTCATAGTCGCCGAGGAGCAACACGAGAATATGTCCCCTGCAGTCGATGGTTTTTCCGCGCATGGGGTGGTTCTGGGCAACCTCGGCGCGGAAGAATTGGTCGCCGTAAGTGAGCTGTCCGACCGTATTGGCGGGTCTGCCCGCCAGAATGCCTCCTTTTTGATCGATAATATAATGGACCGGGATATCCCCAACGCCTTTGGAGTCAACGTAGTCTTCCACCAATTGTCTCAGGTATGCGCCGGGATTGTCGGGATCGAATCCGTTGGGGGTATCGAGAATGGTGATATAGGCGGGAGTCTGGGTTTTGTAAGTTCCGCTGGGCATCCCGCCGGCCCAGTTGGTTCGGGGAAGAATGGTCGGGACCGGGAGTTTTTTCTTGCCGCCCGGTGAAAACACGAGCCGTCCCGCACAACCGGTGAACAAAAAGATCGCGCAACAGAGACCGACGAGAATTCTTCGATTCATTCAGACCTCCAGCCGGAAAAGAAAAACTGCGACTTATGGAAGAGTGTATCGCCATTCATCCCGATACGTCCACTGACGACCGACGAGGATTTCTCGTAAGAATACTCCCCGGCCTGCCTGTCGATGAGCGAACTTCCTTAGGAGGCGGGAATCCGCGATTCGTCGAAGGGCCGGTTCTTGAGCCTGCTTGTCCTGAGCTTGCCGAAGAGTCGAAGCGCTGGCTTTTCGATAAGCTCAAGAACCGGCCCCTTCCGGATTCTCCCAACCAAAGAACAGTAGATTTTGGGGTGTCTCTCTATGGATTCGGATTTGTGTGATACATGATTCTGCGGGTGTCCATTCCATCGACTGCAGTGATTCGCTGCGGGATTCTATCAAGGAGCCGGACCATGAAACGACGAGAGTTCATCAGGGCAAGCGCCACCGCAGGATTGATATCTCAGCTTGGTTCTTCGGGAAAAGTGCACGCAAGTCAGACAATCCAGTCCGCCCCCGGCGCTATCCCTCTGGGCGAGCCGGGCAGGATCGACCGGCAGCGACTGCGCGGGCGGAACATTAACCGCTCGACAGTCGTATGCCGGAACGGTGTGGCCGCGACAAGCCAGCCGCTTGCAAGCATGGCGGGCGTGGACATCCTGAAGGCGGGCGGCAACGCCATTGACGCCGCTGTGGCGACCAGCGCGATGATGAGCGTGGTCGAGCCGATGAGCTGCGGCCCCGGTGGAGACCTGTTCGCGATCCTCTGGGTGGAGGCGGATCAAAAGTTGTATGCTCTGAACGCCAGCGGACGATCCCCATATTCCTGGAGCCTGGAAGAGGCCGGGAAAGCGGGTTTTGACAAAAGCCTGCCGAACTTGGGGCCGCTGACCTGGTCCGTGCCGGGTTGTGTCAGCGGCTGGGCGGAATTACTGAACCGGTTTGGAAAATTGACCTTCAAAGAAGTCCTCGCCCCGGCGGTTCGCCATGCCAGGGAAGGATTCCCGGTCACGGAATTCATCGCGGAATATTTTCGTGGAGCGGAGGAAGATTTCAAGGAGTTCCCCAACGCGGCCCGGACTTATCTCATCAATGGCAAACCGCCCGACTACGGCCAGGTTTTCACCAATCCCGACATTGCCAATTCCTTCGAGATCCTGATGCGCGATGCGGAGGACGGATTTTACCAGGGCGAGATCGCCGAACGAATTGTCCGGTACTCGAATGAACGCGGCGGACGGTTCACTCTCGACGATTTTCGAGACCATGGGGCCACGTGGGTGAAACCCGTATCGACCTCCTATCGCGGCTTCGATGTGTGGGAGATCCCGCCGAACGGGCAGGGAATTGCGGCGCTCCAAATGCTGAACATGCTGGAGACATTCGATATCGGATCGCTTCAACCGAACGGCGCGGAACATCTACATCTCTTTATCGAGGCCAAGAAATTAGCCTATGAAGATCGCTCTGTCTATTACGCGGACATGGACTATGCCGATGTACCGCTTCAACAACTAATCTCTAAAGACTACGGGCAAGCCCGCGCAAAGTCAATCGACCCCAACCGGGCGTCGACTACCGTCAAACCGGGGAACCTGGACGGCTCGAAAGACACCATCTACCTGTGTACGGCCGATAAGGACGGGAACATGGTTTCGCTGATCCAGAGTATTTACGCCAGTTGGGGATCGCGGGAGGTTCCGACCGGACTCGGATTCTGCCTGCAGAATCGCGGGCGCAGCTTCAGTCTCGATCCCAAACATCGGAACGCGCTCCAGCCGCACAAGCGGCCGTTCCACACGATTATTCCGGGATTCCTGACACAAGCCGGGAAACCGAAATGCGCGCTCGGAGTAATGGGAGGCGACATGCAGCCGCAGGGTCATGTACAGGTATTGATGAACATGATCGACTTCCGCATGTCTCCCCAGCAGGCAGGCGAGCAGCCACGAGTACAACATTTCGGCAGTTCGACGCCATGGGGCGGCGTAATAAACGAAGGTGGTACGGTCGGTTGCGAATTCGGTATTTCCGATGAGGTAATGGACCGGTTGGAAACGATGGGACACGTCATGAAAGAACGTGGAGGAGGTATGTACGGCGGCTACCAGGCCATCTGGCGTGAGGATGAACCGATGCGCTATTTCGCCGGCTCGGACCCGCGTAAAGACGGCTGCGCGGTGGGGTATTGAGGAGGGGCATCAACAACACCCGAGTACCCCGACTATGGGGCGAAACAAGCGCGATCAACGGATTGCAGGGTGGTGGATGGACGCTTTCGGGAAACCATGTAAGAATGAATTGTGCGATGGGAGGAAACCGACAATGAAATATGAGCATCACAATGCAAAAGACCCTCTTTGACGATCCCGTTCGCTCCGCTCCGTCCGGAAACGGCGACACTCGTGAACCCTATGGCCGGATTGATGCCGATCCGGCAATCCACGCCAAATTGCTGGGTTATTGTCGATTATGTGCGGGCGAAGTCTGGCAGGACGCGGAGAGAGGGCATCGGGTAGGCGTGCTGGATGCAACGAATTACGAACAGGTCGCAAAAATCGTCGGAGACGATAGGCCCTCGCTTCTGGTGAACGATCCGCCTTACAACGTGGCGGTTGGAAATTCGAACACACCCAGTCTTTCAAAGACGGGACTATCCGCCTACATGATTTTCTCAAGAAAATGGATGGACAACTGCGTAAGAGTGATGGCCGAAAAAGCCCATTTCTATATCTGGCTCGGGGCTGACGTTCGCGACAATTTTCAGCCTTTGCCCGATTTTATGATCATGATGCGCGATATTCCTCAACTAAGACCGCGCAACTTCATTACCCTGCGCAACCAGAGAGGCTATGGAACCCAGAAGAACTGGATGTGGGTGAGACAGGAACTACTTCATTACATCCATGGCGATCCCGATTTTACAGTACAGTACACTGATATTCCAAAGATCCTCCGAGGTTACTACAAAAACGTGAATGGGAAAATAACGGAGAACCTGGAGCGTAGCAAATCCGGCAATATCCGCCCCGGGAACGTGTGGGTGGATGTGCAACAGGTGTTCTACCGTATGGAGGAGAACGTTCCGGGATGTTACGCGCAGAAGCCCCTCAAGGCAATCGAGAGAATTCTTCAGTCAAGCAGCAAGCCGGGCGAGTGTGTCTTGGACTGTTTTTCCCACTCAGGGACGACGCTGATTGCAGGAGAGAAACTGGGGCGACGGGTTGTGACCTTTGACATTGATCCGGTGTTCGCAGAACTGACGATCCGGCGGCTTGAGCACTACCGAAAAACCGGAAAAACGGGATGGCAATGGCATAATCCGTTCCCTGAAATGGAGGAAGTCTATGACGCAGCAACAAGTGCGTGAATACCTGGAGGTATTCATCAGGACACTGGAACAACGCGATAGAGATCTCCTGGACGCCCGTCTGCAGTCCCTTGCTTCGGTATTTCCCTTCAATGAATACGAGTACATCCTCATGTTTCTTCGGGATCGGTCGGTGATCTCTTTCGAACAATACGAGGATCTAAGGAACAGGTATGTTTCGGCTAATCGATACCTCAACCTTTTTGGCCTTGCTCCCCGGATTTTCGGGCAGATCTGGGGCGAACAGCATCTCAGGGATCTGGATTCGAGGTTCAGGAAAGCGGATAGAGCGGTCGATGCAGATCATAAAGGACAGTACGACCTGTGGATCGAAGGTGTCCGCGTCGAAGTCAAAGCAGCGCGAGCGATCGACACGAAGAAGCGTGGAGATTTGGTTTCCAAGGCCCTTCGATCCGATTCGGATCGCCCGTTCTGGATGAACTTCCAGCAGCTGAAACTCGACATCTGCGCGGCGGGGTATTAACCCTGTATGATTGTCGGATTGTAAATCACGATTAAAATGACCGCACCTTGGGCGAGGGAATACGGTGTTGAGAAGGAATTTCTGTTATGTCTACTCAAGAATCAGTGAATGAGAGAACAAGAATTTTGTCCTGGGTTCTCTCGATACTCTTCATAGGCACGATCATCTGTATTGCGTATTTCTTTTTTGGCCACATACTCAAAGACTATCTACAGCGTACTGAATTCAACTCAGAGATCTGGAAAGATACAAAGACAGCGCACAATCCACCTTACCCTCGTCTCCGGATGGTGGATGACCTCCTTCGCCGGAATGAACTGATCGGTATGAACCGGGAAGAGGTCGTAGCGTTGCTTGGTGAGCGTGATCAGAAGCGTTTCGGGGAGTGTGATTTTGTGTATTTCCTCGGACCGCAGCGATCCTTTATCAGCATTGACTCGGAGTGGCTGACAATGAAGTTGAATCCGGAAGGGTATATCTGCGAGGTCCTGGTCCTTACTGATTGATCATAGATATCAGGACAGATGGGCCTGAACTGCGGCGAATCAACCTCTCTCCCGCCGGGAGAGCATCTGACCACCCCCTCTCCCGCCGGGAGAGGGTCGGGGTGAGGGTCTTTAACCCCTACTTCTTCAGCTCCTGCATCCGCTTATACACCTCTCGAAGCGAACGGGGGGCTTGCAGGTCGATCCCGGAGATGAGTATTCGATACCCGTCTTTCAACCGCTGCTCGACGGACTTGTCATCCGCCCCGACAATCAACGGCACATTGTGTTTCTTGCAGGCTTCACTCACTGCCTGAAATCCCTCCATCACCTCAGGGTCTTTCATGTCGCCATCCACGCCGCAACTGAAACTGTAATCGTACAGCCCGAAAAAGATCGCACCCACACCGGGCACGGAGAGAATCTCGTCGATGTTCTTCCTGCCCTCTTTATCTTCAATCATCAGAATCGCCAGCAGATCGCCGTTCGGGTCCAGCGGCCAGACATCGGCGCGGGATACGTATTCCTCCGAGGTCAATCCCCAGAGATAGGCGCACATATCCGGCGAGGCTCCGCGTCTTCCTTTCGGTCGAGGCTGTGGATCTCCTTTCGGCTGGGGATACCGACATGCCGAGATCACCCGCTCCGCGTCCTTCGCATTGGTGCAGTGTGGCACAATCACCCCAAACGCCCCGGCATCCAGCACTTGCTTGATATATGGCTCAATCGGACCGGCGGCATCGCACGGAATCCGCACCCATGGCGCAATGCTCGGCTGCAAACTCCCAGTCTCCAGGACCTCCCGTTTCGAGTGAAACGCCATCAGGATCGTCTGCAAATGCTCCACATCGAACGGAAGATGCTCCATGTCGATCAGTACGTAGTCGATCATCACGGCCTTCATCCCGGTTTCACGGTCCACCCATGCGTTGGATTCCACCAGTCCCATCGCCGTGTAAATCGACATCGACTTGAACCAGCTTCCCAGCACCACCTCGTTCCGCTCGAGTTTCGCGATCACCTTGTTTAAATGTGTGTCTGCCTGTCCGAAGGCCGGGACGGACATTGCGGTCAGTACTGCCGGAATCACGATGTGCATTTTCTGAATCAACATGGTTTGATATCTGCCTCTTCTGCCTGAGAATTGCCGAATACGATACCCGCAACGGCGTCAATGCGCACGGCTCATGCCATGTCCGCCCCGTTCACTCGGTCCACACCTCTTCTGACTTAGGGTTACAAACCCGCCGATTTGTGAAAAAGTATGGACAAGCGAATTGTTGTCTTCAGGAGGATTTGCCCGATGCCGAACAAAATCTTTCTTCCGCTGTTCTTCTCGTCTCTGCTGTGCATCTCCGTTCAGCCCTTCGCACAAGATGAATTTCCCACGCCGATCATGATGGCGGAGAAAACCAGCGAGGGCAGCGCCGTTGTTGTCCCCGATGAGGGGATTGCAGGACAGTACGGGACCTGGACCGTCACCTACACGGTCGGCAAGAGTGGTATCCAGACCGGCGGTGGGATTCGCGTCCAGCTGCCGGACTCATTCAACGCCGGGCCGCGCAATTCCGCCAATCCTCTCCAGGCCACCGATCCTGCCGGGGAGCACTATGTCCGTGCTGTCTGCTCCTGCCCGGATGTCATTTTGAAAACCACCGCCGAAGCGCAGACAGATGGTCTGCTCGTGAAGCATTCAAAAGTCTCGCTGGATGGCCGCTATGCACGAAATGTTTTTGTGGTTCGTACGGTTCTTGAGAAAGGGATGCTTCAGGAAGGCGACACCATTTCAGTGATCTATGGAGACCGTTCGAGCGGCGGCGCGGGGCTTCCCGCCGGGACGATCTCCTCCAGTCCGAAACCGATTCTGATCGCGGTCGATTCGACCGGGAAAAGCCGGTTCCGCGAGCTGGAGAATCTGCCCACAATCTCCTGCCGCCCCGGATCTGCCGTTTATATCCTGTTCCATCTTCCATCCCAGGCGGTCGTCGGGCAACCGATTCGTGGTCTTGTCTCCTTGATGGACAGCCAGTTCAATCCGGTGGAACACGTATCACGGATCGACTTGTCACCGGGAACCGGCGAGGCCGATTTTCCCAAACAGGTCACCATTCCACCCAAAACCGGCTATGTCGAATTTGAAATCGTTCCCAGAGCGGCGGGAGTGCTCCGGATCAATGCGCGCACAGCGCGCGAGGAGCTGCTGACTACCTCCAACCCGGCTCGTGTCACCATCGAGCCGCCCAGGGAGAACATCTATTGGGGAGACATTCACTCTCATACCCATTACAGCTGGGATGGTGTCGGCGATGACCAGTTCAACTTCGCCCGCTACACCACCGGACTCGACTTCTATGCCATGACCGACCATTCGATGACCCCCACCGAGCAGGGCTATACACGCGGCCTGAGCGATTATTGCTGGCCGGAATACACCGCGCTCAATGAGAAATTCAACGTCCCCGGCCGATTTGTCACTATCCAGGCGTATGAATGCTCGCTCGGCACTCCTTATGGGCATCACAATGTCTATTTCCGGGACAAGCCGGGTGCGTTGATGGACTCGAGGGATTCCACGCTGCCGTCTTTGTGGGAGGCGCTGGAGGCCGGAAACGCCCTGACCATTCCTCACCACACCGGCAAGATGCCGAAAGACATCACCTTTGTGGATAACAACGCCGAATTCCGCCGCAATATCGAGATTTATTCCTCACACGGTCTCAGCGAGGTGTACAACCCAAAGCACCCACTGGCTTTCGAGAACAGCCTGTTCACGGGCGATTCACAAAGTGTGAAGACCCCCTCGTATGTGCAGAATGCCTGGATGATGGGTCTGATGTTCTCCACGATTGCCTCCTCCGATGACCACCGGGCGCATCCCGGCCTTCCGCATCACGGACTGGCAGCGGTCAGAGCATCGCAACTGACGCGGAATGATGTCTTTCAGGGCTTATATGACCGTCACACCTACGGCACAACAGGCGCGAAGATCATTCTCGATTTCAC
>JAKPYU010000513.1 GCA_029568995.1 Candidatus Omnitrophota bacterium
AAGGACAATGTCTCTTAATCGGGGGTGGCCACCAACCCGATTCCTCACCCCTCAACCTCCCACAATAGACCCGCGCCTTATCCCTCTCCCATATCCGCGTTCCGTACATGGGAGAGGCTTGGGGCGAGGATTTGTTTCAACGTCAATTCTGCCAGGCATTGCAATCCACGGACCCGCCGGGACGAACAATGTCCCCATCGCTTCGGATCCCGTTCGAGACCGCAAACACGCCATTCCATGTCTTGCCTCTCCCTCGGACTCCACACCACTCCCCGAAACTCTCAAATTTGTCCGGGCCGTATGAAAGAATCACATAGCCGCTCTGAATATGGCCGACATTCGCGCCCCAGCCGTACTTATAGCAGTAATAGCGATACGAGGAATCCTGGTAACTTCCGCCGCCGGGGAACCCCACTGTCTTTCCGACACCGGTGTAAAACGGATCTTCGAGATTCACGTTTGAAATGTAGGAAATCGGTGTGGTAAGCATGTGCATGGCGCGAATGAATCCCTTCTCCTGCACGCCGCCCCCTGTGGCAACCCAGTCCGGCGGCAGGTTGCCGAGATCGACACTGTACGAGTCCATCGCCACAGCCAGCGCGCGCAGATCGCTCTCGACCCGCGCAATCCGCGCCCGCAATTGCGCATTGAGAAAATTCGGTACGGCGATCGCGGCCAGAATCCCGATGATTGCAACAACGATCAGAAGTTCAATCAGTGTAAAGGCGGGGAATCTGTCCCGGGGCATCGAAGGGTTCCTCCAACAAGCGGGCGTTGTGTAATGGATATATCTTGCACAATTGAATGCCGGCTGCAATCTCCCTCACCCCGACCCTCTCCCGGCGGGAGAGGGAGTCTTGTTCGTCATTCCGGCGGAAGCCGTAATCCAGGCCAACTCTTCCTTTCTCCATCTGGTTGACAGATCCCGAAAAGTAATACTACATTTGGCAGAGAAGTCAAGGATTTGGGAGAGCCGGAGAATGAAGGCGCGGCTGTATCTGGCGATAGTGTTGTGTGTTGTCCTGTTGGTGCTTCTCGTGGTGCTGTGGCCGGGTGGGAAGGATCAACCAGCAACCGTAACGCCGGGTAAGATTGAGGGACTGAGCAGGAGGATCGCAACACCCACCGCACCATCCGGAGCCGAGCTTATACCCACATCTGCGCCCAGCGAACAACACACCATCGCCAAATCCCATTCAACCCAGAAATCACTTCATGTC
>JAKPYU010000520.1 GCA_029568995.1 Candidatus Omnitrophota bacterium
CCCCAGATTTTCAGCTGAGAGTGATCCGGTCCCAGCAGCCTTCGCACTTCACGGATATGTTCCGGCTTGAATCCATGGTCGATTCCGACCGAGCTCATGTCATCGAGCAGGATTCCCTCGATTTGCGGATACTGCCCGGCGATCCTTCTGACGCGGCCAATCGTTTCCTCATAAACAAAAGGCAACTCGGATTCGCCGGTGTCTGTCGAAATTTCCCAGACCAACCGTGGACAATGCGCCACTCCCTCCGTCAGCCTTTCGGCCTCCCGGTCATCGTGCGGAAGCCCAAGCCCGGCCATGATGATATTGGGAACGCCGAGGATGGTCGCCCGCTCCGCCGGTCCCGCCTGGGCAAACGAAGCAGCCGTATGTTGCCCCGGTTCCGCCATCTCCGGATTCCCCCACACCCACAGGATATCCCGCACACAATTCGGACTCTCGGAATCGCAGGTTGTAACAGAAGACTGACAATTTGAAAAAAGGAGCCAGATGGTGATAACCGGCAAGAGAGGCAGGAGCATTGTTCTTTTCATGGTGCACCTTGAGACAACTTGATTGGGAAGGCACGCCATCAGGCAACGCGAAAATGCCACAGAATCCTTCACACTGGAAGGGAGTGCGAGAGGGCACTATCATCGTAAAACCTTCGGGCCTTCCGCAGAGATCACCGACGGATGAAGAAGTCCCTGTGAATGCTTACGTATGACAAAATTCGACGCACTAACCTGATTTGAATAAATTTTTGTATAATGCCTTTTTCTGAGAAATACCTGACAAATACGCCGGATCTCTTTTTATGGAGGTTTTGATATGCGTTTCCTCTGCAGATGGCTTGCACCTGCCTCAATCGCAATGATCGTTTGGGCACTGCCCTATTCCACCCTTGCGGAAGACTGGCCGATGTGGCGCTACGATGTCGGCCACACCGGCTCTTCCCCGGAGCAGTTGTCCGAAAACCTCCGCCTGCAATGGGTTCTGGAGTTGCCGACCCCGGTTCCCTGCTGGCCGTACCCATCCCAATACAAAGTGCAGTTCGATCATACGTATGAACCGATTGTGATGGATGGATTGCTGTTTGTCCCCTCCATGATCCGGGATTGTATGACCGCGTACGATGCGGAAACCGGCGAGGAACGCTGGCGATTCTATACCGACGGCCCGGTCCGATTCGCCCCCGTTGGCTCGAAAGGAAAGATCTATTTCGTCTCGGATGACGGTTGTCTCTATTGTCTTGATGCCGTCCACGGCTCGCTGGAATGGAAATGCCCGGGTGGACCGTCGAACTACAAAGTCTTGGGAAACGAGCGGCTGATTTCGATGTGGCCGGCTCGTGGCGGGCCGGTGATCGCGGATGGAATCGTCTATTTCGCCGCGAGCATCTGGCCGTTCATGGGAACATTCATTCACGCATTGGACGCCGAAACCGGCACGGTGAAATGGACCAACAGCGGCAGCGGACCGGATTTTATGCTGCAACCGCATACCAGCCCCGCGTTCGCCGGAGTCTCGCCCCAGGGAATCCTGGGACTGACGGAAGACAAGTTGTTCATCCCCGGCGGCCGGAACCGTCCGGCGGCGTACAACCGCGCTACCGGTGAGTTCCTGTATCAACACGCCGATACCAAGCTGGGCGGATGCGAGGTTTACCTGTCAAAAGAGTGGTTCTTCAATGACGGGCAGATTTATCAAATCTCCGATGGAACCCAGGTCGGATCGTCCGTGGCCTCGATTCTGACTGAGGAATTGATGATCGGCATGGATGAGTCCGGCATCCTCCATGCCTGGTCCTGGGAGCCGGTTTGGAAGGAATTCACAGATCGGCGCGGCACTCCGCAAAAACGCATGGAATTTGTTCAGCAGTGGAAGGCAAAAACCCCTTTCAAAAAATTGATGATTCGCGCGGGGAACCACCTGTACTGCGGTTCTCCCGGACTGATCGCCGCCATTCGGATACCTGAGAGCCGAGGTTCTATGAACGCTTCGATTGCCTGGCAGGCGGAGATGGAAGGAAATCCGTGGTCCGCAGTGGTGGCAGACGGGAAATTGTTTGTGATTACGGAGGAGGGTCGGATTTATTGTTTCGGAGAGAGAGAGACCGAAGAGAAAGTGCATTCACTTCCAAAGCCGACAGGATCTTCCGGAAAAGAGAAATCGGCTGCCGCGCAGATTCTGGAGACCACGGAAGGGTATTGCCTCGTCCTCGGTGCGGGCACGGGAGACCGGATTGAGGATCTGGCACGTCAATCCGCCTTGCACATGGTGGTTCTTGAACCGAATCCGCGAAAAGTCGAGTCGCTGCGTCGCCGATTTGATGATGCGGGTCTATACGGACAGCGGATTGCGCTCATTCCCGGAAGCATTCTCACAGTTCCCATGTCGCCGTATTTCGCAAACCTTGTTGTTGTGGAGGATACGAAAGCGGCAGGGATCGACAAGGAGCATTTCTTTGAGCGCGTGTTTCATGTCCTACGCCCCTATGGAGGTGTTGCCTGGCTGCCCAAAGAAGAAGGTCTGGAAGACCGTTTGCGAAAATCGGCGGAATCGCTGCCCAATGCAGAGGTCACAGTTGAAGATTCCCATCTCCTGTTAAAGCGAAACGGAGCCTTGCCGGGCAGCGACAGCTGGACTCACCAGTATGGGGACATGTCGAACGATGTTTGTTCGAAAGACCAGTTGGTCAAACCCCCGTTAGCACCGCTCTGGTTCGGTGGACCCGCCCATACGGATGTCCTTCCGCGACATGCCCATGGGCCACCGCAGAAAATCATGAACGGTCGGCTGTTCATTGAAGGGATCCAGGTGATGAGTGCACGGGATGTATACACAGGCCGCGTGCTCTGGAAAAAAGAGATCCCCAATTTGAATACCTTCGACATGTATTACGATAAGACCTACAAAGAGGATCCGTTCGACCGGACCTACAACCAAGTTCATATTCCCGGTGCGAACGCTTACGGTTCCAATTTTACTCTTGCGCCCGACCGTCTATACCTGACTGTGGAGAATGTCTGCATGGTCCTCGATCCGGCGACGGGGGCAACCCTGAACGAGTGGACGATTCCTCTTGAAACGGATCTTCTGGATGTCGGCACGCCGAACTGGGGGTATATCGGAGTCTACGAGGACTTGCTGATTGCGGGTGCGGCGCCGGTTCACATTACGGTGGAAGGGGGAAAAGAGATTGTAAAAGTGAATCACCGTTTCGGTGTCGGCAGCCGATACCTGGTGGCCATGGACCGCATCACCGGGGAACGGATCTGGCAGCGAAAAGCCGAGTACAACTTCCGGCACAACTCCATTGCAGCCGGGAACGGCAAACTGTTTTGTATCGATAACCTTTCTACACAACGGATGGACGTCCTGAAACGCAGGGGACTGGAAGTGCAAACCAGCCCGAAAATCCTCGCCCTCGATATTCGAACCGGGGAGGAACTATGGAGCCGCGAGGAAGATGTGTTCGGAACCTGGCTGGGGTATTCCACGGAATACGACGTGCTGCTGGAGGCGGGGAGCCAGGCCGGTGACCGGGCCAAAGATGAAATCGGTGAAGGCATGGCAGCCTTCAAGGGCGCTACAGGCGATCTTCTCTGGAAGAATAGTGAGAAGTATTTCGGTCCCTGTATGATTCGCCATGACAGGCTGATCACACAGACGGGAGGCAGCACCCAGGAATCGGTGTTCGCCAAGGCGTTCTCCCTGTTGACCGGCGAACCGGTCATGACCACCCATCCGTTGACCGGCGAGAAGATTCCCTGGAGCTGGGTGCGGTTCAAGGGCTGCAATACGGCAATCTGCAGCGAGCACCTGCTGACATTCCGGTCCGCCTCGGCTGCGTATATGGACATGACCCAGAACAGCGGAACCGTGAACATCGGCGGATTTCGTTCCGGCTGCACCTCGAACCTGATCGCAGCGGACGGCGTGCTGAACGCGCCGGATTATACGCGCACCTGCACTTGCTCCTACCAGGTCCAGACCTCTTTGGCGCTGGTTCACACCCCATTCGAGATTCCGGAGAATCCGTGGGTGGAGCAATGGAGTTTCAATGCATATCCCCCGCCGGAGCAGCCTGCGCCGGTTAAGCGGGTCGGGATCAATTTCGGCGCACCGGGCAACCGCATGGATGATAACGGCACTTTGTGGCTGGAGTTCCCCAGCGTTGGCGGGCCGTCGCCGGATCTTCCGATTTACGTCGATTCCGGCGATCCCAAGGTTTTTCGTCAGCACCCGTCCTATCTGGTCAAAGAAACCGAAGAACAGGCTCACTGGAATTGGGTGGCGGCATCCGGTCTCGAAGGCGATATGCGGCTCGTGATTCGTCCGTTTGTGCAACCCAAGAAGCCGGATCAGGATGAAATCGTTCGCGCTTACCTGAACAATTTCAGCACACGGGATCTTCACAAGAAACCGGACCAGATTCTGGGCGAACATTCCGAGCCGCAGTCATATTCGGTCACATTGGTATTTGCGGAGAAGGAGCAAGAGCGCGTCGATGAGCGCGTGTTCGATGTCTACCTTCAGGGCGAGAAAGTCCTGGCCGGATTCAACATCGCGAAAGAGGCCCAGGGACCGAAACGTGTCGTATCCAAGACATTCAAAGGGATTCCGATCAAGGACGATCTATCCCTGGAACTGAAGGCCGCCAAGAAGGACAGGACCAAACCGCCGATTCTCTGCGGAATGGAGATCACGTGCGAGACGGAATGAGGGCGCGGATCGTTCTATATCTCGCTTGCCTGGATGATTGAGTTTGAACATAATTCAAGAAACAGTTCCGCCATACGAAACCGCGGAACGGAATGAGGATCAACACAAATGGCTCGGTTCCTGATTTTTCTGGTTCTGGCAGGAAGTCTTTCCTGCGTTTGCACACCTGATCTGATTCAAGCTCAGAACGCCGCCGACAAACAGACAATCCACTTGTTCAACGGGAAGAACCTGGATGGCTTTTACACGTTCCTGAAAGACCGTGGGCAAGACAACGATCCGAAGAAAGTGTTTACCGTGCAGGATGGGATTCTTCGGATTTCCGGTGAAGAGTGGGGATGTATCACAACAAAGAAAGAATACGAGAACTATCATCTGATTGCGGAATTCAAATGGGGCGAGATCGCGCATCCGCCTCGCGCGGATAAAGCCCGCGATAGCGGGATTCTGCTGCATTCTGTGGGAGAGGACGGAGCGTATGCGGGATACTGGCTGTTCTCCATTGAATGCCAGGTCATCGAGGGCGGCACGGGAGATCTTCTCGTGGTGGGTGACAAGAGCGATGCCTACGCGCTGACCGCGAATGTCGCCGAGCAAAAGAAGGATACCTACAATCAGTACCAGAAGGACGGAAAGCCGGTCACGGTCCATGACGGACGAATCAACTGGTTCGCACGGGACCCGGCCTGGCAGGATGTAAAAGGATTTCGCGGCGCGGCGGACGTGGAGAAGCCGGTCGGAGAATGGAACCGTCTGGAGTGCATCGCCAAGGGCGACAAGATTACGATCATCCTGAACGGCGTGACGGTCAACGAATGTTTCGATACAAAGCCCAGCAAGGGCAAGATTCAACTCCAGTCCGAAGGAGCCGAAATCTTCTTCCGAAAGTTGGACCTGATTCCCCTGAAGCCCTGATGGAATTGGACCGAATCTGATTATCATCGTGTAGGGGGCGACACATGCGTCGCCCCTTCACGATGTCGCCCTTACAGGATGATTTCCCAATCTCGATTATGCCCCCCAAAAGAATCTATTTATCCCTGTTCATTCTACCCCTGGTCGTGCTATCCGCTTGTTTGACAGTCTCCACGCAGCGATCCGACACCCGTGTCGATATTTCTGAAAACTCAATCACCGTCACATTTCCTGAAACCGGTAGCGTCTCACTGGCTGTTTCCGATGGAATCGTGAAAGGGATTCAGCGCGTGACTGTGCAGGGGATCGACGTTCTTGATTCCCCTTCGAATGAAAACAGCGCACCGACCGCCTCGATCATAACGGGAGGGGAAATCCAGCCGGTTGAAGATTGGGCCGCCTATCTGATCGAGCGCAAGAAACAATGCGGTGAAAGCGGCGAGTATCCCAAGCGCGGGGGTTTGATTATCGAGAGCGCAACCATCGAGGGGAGATTCCTGGGATATCACTCGGGAGGGCACGGAGTCGCCGTGCGGGTCGCACTGCGCAAGGGCGAAGCGGAATGGGTCTTTTCACCTGTCGCAGAAAAAATCGGCGGCGAGAAATACCAGGGGATTTCCTGGCAACTGCGACTCAAAGACACGGGGAAGATCCATGAAGTCCAGGTCGAGGAACCGGTGGTGTTCCAGGAAAGCGACTGGCGCTTCCAGCAAAGAGGGGTGCAAGGTCAACAAGGCTCCGAGGAAGAATTCCGACTGAACTATTCCGATCCCTATTCCATGGAAGCAAGGAAATATCACTCCCGTCAGATGCCGTATTTCTTCCTGGCGGGTACGCGGGGATCGACCACTAGCTTCTTCGACAAGACCGTGATGGCGGAAGTGAGCGAAAGACGAGAGGGAGAACGGATTGTTCTTCGTTCGCGGATTCCGGTTCGAGCAGGGGATCGGATTGAGACACCCTGCAAGTTGTGGCTGTTTCGGCAAGGCAACTTATCCGACAAGTGGGATGCGCTGAATGAGTGGACCTGGATATTCGACCTTGTCGCGGAACGATATCGAGCGCAGAAGGGTGTGAAAGTCGTTGAGCCGATGCCCATCCTGTTTCACCAGCAACAAACCACGCCGGGGCTGGAGATGGGGCCGGTGCGTGAGCATTACCGAGAGACGAAGCAGATCCCACCCCTGGGACAATCCTGGTTCTATTTTTTCGCAAATACCATTTTGCCCAAGGCGCAGGAATGGGGCATCAAGACGGTCGAAATCCGCGCGGCGCTGTTCACCGATACGGATCACGACCCAAGTGAGTTTCTGGAAGGTTCTCTCGACCGTGTCGAGTCCGTTTGTTCTCCCTGGGGACTGGAGATCAGTCCGTCATTGGGGGGAGAGCAAGGACTGGCTTATGTCTGCCAAAAGGCACACGAGATGGGGATTAAGGTATTGCTATGGTCCACGCCGGCTCATCAGTCCGTATCATCGCCCGTGATTCGCGAGAATCCGAATTGGCTTGCATGGACCGCCGACGGCGAACCGGAGCGAAAAGGCTACCTGGACATAACCGGCATGAGTCTGCGCCGGGAATATTTTGATTTCATGACCGAGAGATATCGGGCGATTCGTGCGGCAACGAATTTTGACGGAGTATGGCAGGATTCCTTTTGCAGTTTCGGCAGTTTGGTCGATTTTTCCGAACCGGCTCCATATCCCCAGTTGGATGAAACCGTGGATCTCCAGCGCGCTTTGCAGGAGATGGGCTGCACGGAGATTCTTAAAGAGGGATGTGGCCCATTCGGTCTGTCATCCAGAAGCAGCGGCCTGGAAGGTTGCCGGGGCAAGGAGTACGGACGCTATTACTTCCTGTATTCACACGAACAGGGCGAGCCGCTGGAACCGGACAGTTATTACCGCACACTGGCAAGCAAAGGCGTGATTGAAATTCGCTGCGCGCAGGAATTCGAACAACTTCCCCAGGAGAATCGAGAGCGAATCATCCGCGCGAATCGCGATTACGTGGAAGTCCTTCCGTTTATGAAGAAACGGCGACTGATCGGTTCGGGAGAGACCTGGCAGGGCGTGGAATGGATGGACACGAACGGCGATGCGCGGGTCTTGTATGCATTCGAGCCGATAGATTGGAAAGTGCCTGTCGGTGCGCGGGTCCGCGATGTCTCGGAGAACCATGAATTCATTGCCGAAACGGATTCAATCCGAACACAGCCGTGGCATACGTATTGTTGGAGATGACGGAGTCCCTCGGACCGCATTCACTCATCCGTATCAATGCTTCCCATCATGAAATCGGGGTATCGTTCCCCGGCTGCTGCGCCACGTGGACAGGCCGCATCAATGGCGCGGAGTTCCTCGGCGGTCAGTTGCACATCCGCTGCGGCAGCATTCTCCTCCAGGTATCGAACGCGCCGTGTTCCCGGAATCGGCACAATGCATTCATCCTGAGCTAATAGCCACGCCAAAGCCAGCTGGCCGGGCGTGCATTCTTTCTGTGCGGCAATCTCTTCGAGTTTCTCAAGCAATTTCAGATTCTGCTGAAGGTTCTCATCCTTGAATCGCGGCGCGATCTGCCGGAAATCCCCGTCTGCCAGTTGATTGAGCGACCGAATCCTGCCTGTCAGGAATCCGCGTCCAAGCGGGCTGTACGGGACAAATCCGACACCCAGTTCCTTGCAGGTGGGCAGGACATGCTCCTCCGGCTCGCGGCTCCATACCGAATACTCGGTCTGGACCGCCGTGATGGGGTGAACCGAGTACGCGCGGCGCAGATTTCTTGCAGAAACCTCCGATAATCCCAGAGTCTTGACCTTGCCTTGTTTCACCAGCTCGGCCATCGCGCCCACGGTTTCCTCGATGGGGACTTCCTTGTCGACTCGGTGCTGGTAATACAGGTCGATGGTCTCGATTCCCAGCCGCTGCAAGCTGGCGTCACACGACTGATGCACATATTCCGGTCGCCCGCAGATGCCTTTGAACGCACCATCGGGGGTACGGACCGATGCGAACTTTGTGGCAATTACGATCCGGTCGCGAACGTCTTTCAGAACCTCGCCGATAAATCGCTCGTTATGGCCGACACCGTACACATCCGCCGTGTCGAAAAAGGTGATTCCCAGGTCCAGCGCACGGCGCAGGGTTGCACGGGCCTCCTGCTCGTCAATGGGGCCGTAAAACTCCGACATGCCCATACAGCCAAGGCCGATTGCAGATACAGCCAGTTTCTTTGGACCGAGATATCGTGTTTGCATCAGGTTCCCTCCCTGCGTGTGATCGAGTTCTGACAAGTCTTTCATAGTGCATCAGGGATTGGTGCATTTGTAAACGCCGGTCGCGAGTGCCTGTTTCGTCATCGCGAGCCTGCCTCCGGCGGAGCCGGTGATTGGGGTAAAGAAAGTGGGGGAGAGGTCCCTCCCCCGAAGATCGGGGGAGGTCAGGTGGGGGTTGACCGGATAGCACAAGACTTCTCGGTGTGAGGGTTGCAGGCGAGCTTTCTTAGGAGGAGCCGCCCTGAGTCTGCGAAGGGCTGCGACGTGGCGATCTCAGGCTTACGCGCTCCAACGGCGAGATTCCTCACATTCGTTCGGAATGACAGTATATGGCAAGGCTATTCAGTTGCTCGGCACTAGAAATTTCGCATGTTTGGGATTAAAAACGCGGTGCGTTGATAATTGACCCATACACAAACCGGAGAACCTCTATGGACAAGACGACCCGCAGGCTGTTCCTCAAACGATCCACAACCACCGCGATGCTGGCCCCCGCGGTTTTTACCGGCCCCAATGCCATCCTGGCAGCCGGTGGGCCGAACGAGAAAGTCACCGTGGGCCTGATCGGCTCCGGCGGCATGGGGAAAGGCGATCTGGCGACGTTTTTCAAGAACCCGGAGGTCGATTGCCCGGTGGTGTGCGATGTAGACGATTCCCATATCGCCTCCGGGATCGAACTGGTGCAGAAACACCGAAATCATGGCGCGGATGGTGTCCGCGATTTCCGGGAAGTGCTGGATCGAAAAGACGTGGACGTTGTTCTCGTGGCGACTCCGGACCACTGGCACGCACTACCGACTGTGTATGCATGTGAGGCCGGTAAGGACGTCTACGTCGAAAAGCCTTTAGCGACCTCAATCGCCGAGGGACGCGCCATGCTCGAGGCAATGAAACAGAACAAGCGCATTGTCCAGATGGGAACTCAATGGCACAGCGGAGAGCATTTCCGGGAAGCGATTGAAATTGTGCAATCCGGGAAACTCGGCAAGATCCGTCAGGTCCGCGCGTGGGCCTACCTGGACTGGGTGGGCGGAATCGGCAACCCGCCCGACCAGGACCCCCCGGCGGGAGTGGATTACGATCTCTGGCTCGGCCCTGCGCCCAAACGGCCGTTCAATCCCAACCGCTTTCATTTCAACTTCCGCTGGTTCTGGGATTACGCCGGCGGTCTGATGACCGACTGGGGCGTGCATTTGTTGAATATGGCCCTGATGGGCATGGGCCCGGAACCCCCCAAGTCCGCCTCCTCCAGCGGCGGCAAGTTCGTTTTTGATGACAACTCGGAAACGCCCGACTCGCAAATCACCGTTTATGAGTTCCCCTCTTACATGCTGGTTTGGGAGCACATCGCCGGTTTGAACAATGGCCTGAATGGCC
>JAKPYU010000547.1 GCA_029568995.1 Candidatus Omnitrophota bacterium
GAGCAAGAATGTGTAAAACCGCCTGAGAATTTCCTGGGAAATCACACCAGCCCTGATGCGTTGGCGTTCTCTTGCGACCCGTCTTGACTGAGCAAAGGCGCGTATCTCTCAAGGTGCAACTTTATCCGGAGTTTCCCGAACGGCTTTCCGGCACAGAACGGCAGCGACGACTACGAATGCGAATCCGGTGAGCAATCCAATATCCCAATAGATTCGGCAGAGGATGCCGATGGCGATGCCGGATACCATTGGCGTGAAATAAGAGAGGGTTGCCACGGTGAAATAATTCCCGTTCCTCATAGCGGCATCCCAGAAAATATACGCGAGGAAAGTCGGACACATTCCCGCGAAGATGATTTCCATCACCAGACGCCCGGTCCACACAGCCTCTTTCGATTCCAGTAGAAGAAGCGGCGACAACAGGAGTCCCGTGGCGATCAGAAACAGCGGAACGGCGCTGCCTGGAGTATTCCCCGCCCACAGCCTGGCGAAATTATTATACAACGCCCAACAGACCGCGGCCGCCAGAGCGGCCAAACAGGCCAAAATATCCATCCATGAAAAACTTGTCGCGAGTCCTGCCGGGGAAACATCGGCTAACGTCACCATGACAGTCACCACGCCGACGCAGTAGCCGATCATCCCCAGACTCAAGAACAGCCAGGACGTGCACCGATGGCGCAGAATGACAAATGACAGGACAACGGTCAGCACCGGCCAGAGATAATTACAGATGGAAATGACGAACGTGAGCTCACGATGTCGGATCCATCCAAGGGCGAGGTACAGAAAAAGAGTATAGGCGACAAAACAGGCTCCGCAGGCCAGCAAGTAGCGTGAAGAGAAGTGGGTGAGTTCCTGTCTCGCGCGGGGGGACAGGGCAAAATAACATGCGCTGAGCAATCCGGCAGTCCAGTAAATGTAGCAGGGAGATCGAAAGATGCCGATCTGCTCGGTAATATCGCGCGAAACGGCGATGACCGATCCCCAGAACAACACAGCCAGGACGCTGAGGAATGTATAGTGGGTCGTACTTTTCATCAATGAGTGTCTCCACATCAGAAAC
>JAKPYU010000548.1 GCA_029568995.1 Candidatus Omnitrophota bacterium
CATGCGGATCGTGTACGGCCGATGGTTTGAGGAACGATTCCGCGCCGTTGCCGATGCGATTCCCGACGGGACAAGTGTTGTGGACGTCTGTTGCGGTGACGGCTACCTGTACAGGCGATTTCTTTCTACACGAAATATTGACTACCTTGGGTTGGATATTAACGCCATGTTTATTCGCTGGTTGACGCGGCGCGGGGTGAATGCGCGGGTGTGCGATGTCCGTTGCGATCCCATCCCCGAAGCGGACATCATCCTGATGCAGGCCTCGCTGTACCAGTTCATTCCGGATCACGAAATTGTCTTGCGGAAATTAGTAGACGCCGCACGGAAATATGTTATAGTAACGGAGCCGGTACGGAATCTCTCCACGTCACAGAATCCGTTTCTCTCCTGGCTGGGCAGACGGCTTACCGATCCGGGAACCGGCGAGGCTCCGCATCGCTTCAATGAGGAGACTCTGCGGCAGGTACTCAATCCCTACACCGTGAAGACATTTGAGCCGATTGCGGGGGGGAGAGAGGTTTTGGTGAGGATTATGAAGGAGGGGGGATGAAGGATGAAGGATGAAGGATGAAGGATGAAGGAAAGAACACATGTCTGGAATTAAATACGAACCTGTTCCGCACGACCACAAAGCCTTTCTTGAAAGAGCCTCGAAGCGTAAAGGATTTCAAGAGGCATACAATGCCCTCGAAGATGAGTATGCCCTTGCGCGAGAAATGCTATCGGCGGAGCAAGGGGACGGGCAACCCACCGGCCGGACAGGCAAGCGAAAATTGCCACGGCGGATAACTTGAGCGATTGACGGACCGGCTGGGGTGGGGGTATTATAGGCGTGTTATAGGGAGATATCGCAGAAATAAGGTATTCTTTGGGTTGACATTTCGTGCAAGCCTGATTTGCCTTGGTTATCACTGATGTGGGAGAATGGATGGGTGATATACGAATGCCGGAAATATCAAGGTTTCTTGGAATCGTGATCGGCATGTTTCCACGGGATCATGGCCCCGCGCATTTCCATGCCGTCTATGGAGAGTATCAGATTACAGTCGATATCGACAGTGGAATTGTGCGTGGGGAATTTCCGAAGCGGGCACTGCGACTTGTGCTTGAATGGCTCGATCTTCATAAAGATGAGATTTTCCATAATTGGAATCTTATACGGGACGGACGCCCGGCCAAAAAGATTGCACCTTTGGAGTAACGAGATGATACCCAGAGTCGCGGAAGCATACTATGTGCAGGATTTCATAATCCATCTTCGTTTCACCGATGGAATGGAAGGCGATGTGGATCTTCAGCATGAGTTGTACGGCGAATTGTTCGAGCCTCTCAAGGATCGAGCGCTGTTCCGACAGTTCTCCGTCCATCCCGAATTCCATACGCTTGTATGGCCGAACGGTGCCGACATAGCCCCGGAGTTCCTCTATGAAAAAGTTCAAGTCCCGGCATAAGAAGCGTCGTTATTTGTGAACACAATGGAGGAGCCGAGAATGCACGTTCATGTCCACTGTGCGGACGGTGAAGCCAAGTTCTGGATGGGACCCCAAATCTCCCTCGCCAGGAATTACGGCTTGTCCGACTCTCAGATTGCCGAACTGACGGATGTCATAGAGGAACATCGAGATGAAATCGAAAACGCTTGGGAAAGACACTATGCCTGGAATTAAATACGAACCTGTTCCACACGATCACAAAGCCTTTCTTGAAAGAGCGTCGAAGCGCAAAGGGTTTCAAGAGGCTTATGATGCCCTCGAAGATGAATATGCCCTTGCACGAGAAATGTTGTCGGCTCGCAGCCGTGCAGGACTCACGCAGGAAGCCGTTGCGATTCGCATGGGCACAACGAAGAGCGCTGTCTCACGGCTTGAAGGAGCCAACAGGCATACGCCCTCATTGGTCTCACTCAGGAAGTATGCTGAAGCAGTGGGCTGCACGCTCAAGATCAGACTGGAACCACAGCAAACAACGAGACGCGCGGGTTCGCGAGCCGCCGTCCGAACATGCAAACAAAAATCGCCCCGCCGGGCGACTTGAGGCGATTGACGAGTTCAGGGAGGATGGCGTATACTATCCGCGTAGTTGAATGAAGTTTCAACAAGAAGGGATCGAGAGGGGGATTCTTCTCATGTGCATGAAACCGGGGAGTTCACAAGCCAGAAAAAACGGCCGGGGACAAATTCATTCCGCAATGGGCATACGGCTCGATATGCCGTACAATCCTCGCAATCTCCTGTCATGAAAGGAATTGCGAAATCGATAACCTCCGGTTGTTGCGATAGAACGATTGTCAAGGAGGAAGACGTTGATGAACACTGTCAGGTGTTTGGAATCCGTTTATTATTCCCGCTTTCATGTTCTTGTTATTACCGTATGTTTATTGTTCATTCTGGGCAGTGAATATCCGCTACCCCTGCACGCGCAAATTCCGCCGATTTCAGATCTGGCTCCTCTTGCCAAGCCGTCATCCTTTGTCCTTGACGGCACTCACCCAATCGTGGAAACGGCATCGATTTCAATCCACGACGATCTGTGCGTTTGCCTCGAGTTTTCTCCCAATAGTCCTGGGCAAGATGGATCAACCCAGGAACCGGATCGACACCGTATTACCCTTCTATCCAAGTCGAGTTCGGAAGCGCGAACCGTTGATGCGTATAAGCGCGCTTCCTCGCCGGAGTTCATTTCCCGTCCGAGGATATCTCCGGACGGCTTGAAAATCGCGTGGATTACTATCCCTGATTTGCGTGGAACCGAAGGCCTGTCTGGTTCTGAATTGAACAAGAGAATTGCTGAACATGAAAAGACCAAAGGCTCCGATCTGGCGATAGTGAATGCAACAAACAACGTGAAAGAAATGCACCATTTCAATATTTCATTCTACAATCTTGTCTGGGGGAAGGGGCAATGTCTATTCGCGGTTGGAACGGACCATCGGAACGAGCAATCTCCGGTTGGACCTGTCATCTATCGAGTTGATCTTTCCACGCAGCCACCAGGTCTCGAAATTACTTATCAATCTCCCACTCCACTGAACGACATCTTCCTGCTCGACGACAATACGGGAAATGTATATTTCGCGCGTACCAGACCACGCCCTATTTCCCCCGATCAGGGGCATATCGAGGTGCCAGGACTCCATCTTGTGGAACAATGGGATCTATTGAAGATTGAACAAGGGAGTGCACCTGTGTCTGTGAATCTCTTGTCGAAATTCTCGCTGCATGAGCCAATTGGTTCTGTACAAGCCATCCCTTACTGTGTCTCACCGGATGGAAAGACCGTGGCGTGCCAGTTCCTCTCGGAGCAGCTCTCCGATAGTTCAGCTCCCAGACTGGCGTTTTTCGACATTGGCACGTCGCAAATCTCGGTCTGTCCCCAGAAGAACATATCCCCGATCCAATGGTCAAATACGACAAATACGCTGTATGCTCTGATCCCAAGTGGTCGGGAATACTGGATAGACATGAAGCGCCGATTCCTTGTCTCTTTCTCAATAGATGAGCTGTTATCAATCCCCCCGGAAAGGATCGTTAAGTAGTCTATCAAGCTAAGTTTCTATGTCATATTGCGGAGAAACCGACATCCTTCATCATGACCTTCAACCATCCCAGAGCCTCTGAACTTCTCCGACTTGGACTCGGACGTCCGAATGTCCTGTTTCGTGAAGGACAAGAGGAAGCGATTCGGCATATTGTGGAAGGGCGCGGGCGGTTGCTGCTGGTACAGAAAACCGGCTGGGGAAAAAGTTATGTCTATTTTATCGCCGCCAAGATGCTGCGTGAGGCGGGCGCGGGACCGGCGCTGCTGATTTCTCCGCTGCTGGCGCTGATGCGCAACCAGATCGCGGCAGCGGAACGGATGGGGGTCCGGGCGGTCACGATCAATTCCGACAACCAGGAGGAATGGGAGTATGTCGAAACCGAGATCCGAAACAACAAGGTCGATTTCCTGCTGATCTCACCCGAAAGGCTGGCAAACGAGCATTTCCGCACCAGGGTACTGGCGAGTGTCGCCGCGCGAGTCTCTTTACTTGTAATCGATGAGGCCCACTGTATCTCGGACTGGGGACACGATTTCCGCCCGCATTACCGTCTATTGGAACGTATCGTTCGAACCCTGCCCGCGAATCTGCGTCTCTTGGCAACAACGGCTACCGCGAATGATCGGGTCATGGATGATTTGCGCGCGGTGCTGGGTCCCCATCTTCATGTATCTTGTGGCGACCTGAACCGTCCATCCATCACGCTTCAGACCATTCGCCTGCCCAAGGAAGAAGAGCGTATGGCATGGCTGGCCGAACGTGTACCGTTGCTGCCAGGTCACGGGATCATCTATACCCTTACGGTTCGCGATGCGGTACAGGTAGCGGACTGGCTCAAATCGCGCGGCATCCATGTGGCTTCCTATACGGGCGAGACAGGGAAAGACCGGCCTATGTTGGAGCGGGCGTTGCTGGAGAACCGTGTTAAGGCGCTTGTAGCGACAACGGCGCTGGGAATGGGATTCGATAAACCGGACCTGGCGTTTGTGATTCATTACCAGGCGCCCGGTTCGGTGGTCGCTTATTACCAGCAGGTAGGGCGCGCGGGCAGAGCACTGAAGGCGGCTTATGGTGTTTTGCTCAGCGGTGAGGAAGAGACGGAGATTAACGACTACTTCATCACGACGGCTTTCCCGACAAGGTGCGAAGTCCAACGTGTACTTGAGGCGCTGGAGGCATCGCCGGGCGGCCTTTCGATTCCCGAGCTGATGGTAAAGGTCAATGTCAGCAGGGGCCGCATCGAAAAGACGATGGAGCTGCTCTCGTTGGAGTCTCCCGCGCCGATTGCGAAACAGGGGACGAAATGGCAATTGACCGCGGCGAACCTGCGTGAGACCTTCTGGCAGCGTGCGGAACGATTGACCCGTCTTCGTCGCGAAGAACAACAGCAGATGGTGGATTATGTGAGTCTTCAGTCGGGACACATGGAGTTTCTCATCCGTGCATTGGATGGCGACCCGTCCACAGTTCGCCCGCCGGTCCTGCCGCCATTGCCGACATGGGTTGACCCGATCCTGGTGCAGGAGGCTATTACATTTCTTCGTCGAACGGCTCTCCCTATCGAGCCGCGAAAACAGTGGCCTGCCGGTGGATTGCCGGACTATCAACTGAACGGGAATATCGTTCCCGGCGTTCAGGCACAGCCAGGCAAGGCGCTCTGTATCTGGGGAGATGCGGGGTGGGGGCGCATGGTCCGGGAGGGAAAGTACCGGGATGGGCGGTTCTCCGATAAACTGGTGACGGCGTGTGTGGACCTGGTACACGAGTGGAATCCGCAGCCCGCGCCCGTATGGGTAACCTGCATTCCGTCGCGACACGCCGAAGCGATTCGGGATTTCGCCGAACGGTTGGCGACGGCCTTGAAAATACCGTTTTATGCGGTGCTGGAGAAAACCGACGAAAGACCGAAACAGAAAACCATGGCGAACAGTTCCCAACAGGCACGCAATATCGACGGGTCCCTGGAAATCCGCACGCTACGGCTGCCCAGGGGACCTGTTCTCCTGGTAGATGACATTGTCGATTCACGCTGGACCATGACCATCGCGGCGTGGCTCCTGCGGACGCACGGCAGCGGTGAGGTGTTCCCATTGGCGCTTTCATTGATCGGACAGAAAACATGAACCCGGATCTTCCCCCGAATACACAGGCCATTCTGCTGCTGACCGCGCCCCTGATCCTGGGGCGGGGCGAGCCGTCAGGCGATTTGCTGACGCCGGGCGAATTCAAGAAGTTGGCTCGATTGCTTCGCGAGAACGAATTACAGCCGGGAGATTTGCTTGCTCCTGACTCGGAAGAGGTATTCGAGCAGTGCAGAGTTCTCATCGACACAGATCGCATGAAACGCCTGTTGGACCGTGGGTTTCTGCTGAGCCAGGCAGTCGAACGCTGGCAGACACGGGCGATCTGGGTGATGAGTTCCACCGATGACGGGTATCCCAGTCGTCTGAAAATGCGCATGGAGGAAAATGCGCCGCCGATTCTTTATGGCTGTGGCGATGCCGGGATATTGGACAGCGGTGGCCTGGCGGTTGTCGGCTCGCGGAATGTGGGGGATGCGCTGGTCGAGTACACTACGCGCATCGGTCGGCTTGCAGCGGAAGCCGGTTGTTCCCTGATCTCCGGCGGTGCGCGCGGGATCGACCGGGCCGCCATGAGGGGTGCGCTGGAAGCCGGAGGCAACGTGGCGGGTGTGTTGGCGGACAGCCTGGAACGGGCTGTTCTGAACCGTGAGAACCGCGATCTTCTCATGGAGAACCGCCTGGTTCTTGTCTCGCCGTTCGATCCGTTAGCCATATTCAATGTAGGGTACGCAATGCACCGCAATAAATTGATTTACGCGCTGGCGGATGCGGCGCTGGTGGTCAGTTCGGATTATGAGAAGGGCGGCACGTGGGCCGGTGCGGTCGAGCAGCTGGAGAAATTCCGGTTCGTGCCGGTGTATGTGCGCGCTGATGGGGAATCCGGCAGGGAAATGCAGGCGCTTCAACGCAAAGGAGCACGGCCCTGGCCGAATCCCGATACACCGGAGGCGCTGCGGGAGTTGCTTACAATTCCGGTGAGTCCGAAGAAAACCACGCCCGAACAGGACAATCTGTTTTCCCTGCTTTCTGCGGAAACGAAAACGGTTCCCGAAATCGCGCCGACATTACCCGCTGAGAAGCCTTGCCCCGAACCATCCAAAAAACCAGTGGACGACGAGTTTGCCAGGGCGCGAGAAATGCTTATGAATATGCCTTTGCCGAAGACCGTTGACGAGGTAGCGGAGGATTTGAAGGTGTCGAAATATAAGGCAGGAAAATGGCTTCGGCGATTGGTCGAGGAAGGTGTGTTAGAGAAACGCGGGAGACCATTGAAATACGGGCCGAAGATATCGGAACCGAGTCTGTTGGAGTAGAAGGGATTCCTCATGTTCGTTCGGAATGACAGCCGTCTTGTCATTTCGACCGAAGGGAGAAATCTCATCGAAAAACCGAACTTTCTTCCTCAGTTCAAGAAGACCATACCCAAAGACAATTCAATTTCATAACCTCAAACCGTATCCAGCACCTTCAAAATCTCCTCCTGCGAGAGCTGCCAGGGATTTGTGTTGCTGCAATATTCGAATCCATCCGGCAGGGGTTTGCCTTCTTTCCACATTTCTTTGGGGCGCGGAGGACGTACGATATACATATTGTCCATCTCGACGGTGTTGCGGGCCTCATCTGCCGAGATCAGAATTTCGTGCAGCTTCTCGCCGGGTCGGATGCCGGTGACTTCCAGCTTGCATTCCGGGGCGATGGCCCTGGCGAGATCCATCAGGGAGGCGGTGGGGATTTTCGGAATGAAGACTTCCTCGCCGCGCATGATCTCGACGCAATGCATCACAAAACGAACGGCCTGGCTCAATGTGATCCAGAAACGGGTCATCCGCTCATCCGTAATCCTTAGAACGCCGGTTTCCTTCTGCTGCCTGAATCGCGGGATGACACTGCCACGGCTGCCGAGCACATTTCCGTATCGAACACAGGAAATCCGTGTGGGCGCAGGTCCCGTATAGAAATTCCCGTGGATCATCAGCTTTTCCGCACAGAGCTTGGTGGCACCGTACAGGTTGACCGGATTGACCGCCTTATCCGTGCTGACACTCATCACACGGGGAACGCCGCAGTCAATGGCCGCGTCAATAATGTTCTTTGCGCCCATGATGTTGGTCAGGATGGCCTCGAAGGGATTGTATTCGCAGGCGGGAACCTGCTTGAGCGCCGCCGCATGGATCACGATATCGACGCCCCGAAAGGCGCGGTACAGCCGGTCCTGGTCTCGCACATCCCCCAGGAAAAAACGCAAGGGTGAATAGAAATCCACTTGAAACGTCTCCCGCATCTCCATTTGCTTGAGTTCATCGCGGCTGAAAACGATGATTTTCGCAACCTTGCCCTCTGCCAGAAGTTCCTGAATCAGCCGTTTGCCGAAGGATCCCGTTCCTCCGGTGATTAAGATGGTCGCGCCGTCCCAAACTGACACGTTCGATCCTCCTTCTGCCGGGTTTGCCGCATACGAATCGCCAAATATCCCTGGAAATCTCCGGTCCGTCCGGAATGATCATTCCCGGAACCGATTCATTTGAATATGCAAGAGTTGATTTTGAGTCAAACGGCAAAAAAGGGGAAGTAAGACCGGCGGCTGCCCGCGAAGAATGATAAACCGCCATTTCCGTTACAGCACATGCGCCGGGATTTTTGAGGTGTTCTTCATGCGGGGATTCAATTCGCAGACCTGGTCGCACACACCGGAGACGGCGAGGTTGCAGACCAAGACGAATCCCTTGACCGATCCGACGCGCATGGGTTTACAGAACTGACGTTTTACCGAAATCTGCGTATTGAGACGGGTGCAGAACAACTGCATCTCAACCACGGCCACACCTCCCCCAACCCTCATGCTTCGGTTTCCCTGTGACCTTTTCCCTCCCCTGATCTCAGTATACCGCACGAAAACTGAAGGGCAAACAAGTTTCCGATTTTGATGATGGATCCCCCACCCCGGCCCTCCCCGTAAGATTACAGAACCCCCACCCCGGCCCTCCCCGTAAACGGGGAGGGAGTTCTTCCCCCCGTTTACGGGGGGATTGAGGGGGGGGTGTGCAGATCATCACTCCTTCGCTTCCAGTGTTTGCGACCATGCTTTTTTCACCCAATCACCGGCCCCGCCGGAGGGAGGTTTGCGATGAAGTAGAAGCGCACGGCTCTGCGCAGTTGAACAACTTTCTGCAATAATCTCTGTTCAGACCGGACGCAGTCCGTCGAAGAGAACGTCGGAGAAACTTCACAGCATCATAAGGAGGAACACAATGAGACAAATAACGGGAGTCCTTTTGGCTTTGATCCTGGCGGTCGGCATGGCAGCGGCACAGGAGAAAGTCCCAATCATGGGGAACTGGGAGGGGAAGTACATTGCCAAAAGCGGTGAAACAGACTCGTTGCGCGCCCAGATTGTGGGCGAGAGTTGGACGGAGTATCGCGCGATCTTCTTTGTTCCGCTGAATGACGGCAAGGAAGCCCGCGCGGAGATCAAGGGAAAGACCGATGAGAAAAGCAAAGAGGGCCGGACCTATTTCGAAGGTGCGGTCAACCTCGGAGAAGCCCTCGGCGGGGCGTACCAGATCAAAGGGGAGGCCGCCGGTGGTGTGTTTACCGGCGAATTCACCGGCACCGAGACCAGCGGAACCATCGAGCTGAAACGGGTCCTGATTCAGTCGCCGACGCTGGGGAAGGAACCCCCGAAAGGCGCGAAAGTGCTCATGGACGGCACGGACAAGACTTTCCAGAAAGAATGGATCATTCAGCCACACTGGATTCTCGACAAAGACGGCTCGGCACACATTCAAGGGAGCTCCATTGTCTCCGTGAGATCGTTCGGGGATGCGGAGTATCATGTGGAATTCTGTACGCCTTACATGCCGAATGAGCGGGGGCAGGCGCGCGGGAACAGCGGCGTGTTCGTCCAGGGGCGCTATGAGGTTCAGGTTCTGGACAGCTTTACCGATGACCCGGCAGACAATCTTTGCGGCGGAATCTATAAAATTGCCACCCCGCTATTCAACGCCTGCCTGCCGCCACTGGAATGGCAAACCTACGACATCACGTTTATCGCTCCCCGATTCGACAAGGACGGAAAGAAAATCAAAAACGCTGAAATCACGGTGATCCACAACGGCAAGGTGATTCACGATCATTTCTCCCTGCCCACCATTACACCGGGCGGGATCGGAATCGACGAAAGATCGGAAAGTCAGATCTTGTTGCAGGATCACGGCAACCAGGTTCGATACCGAAACATCTGGATCAGGCCGCTCGAGTAGAAATCGGCCTGGAGACACAGAAACGGATGCCCTTTTGCTTCCCAAGTTGCGTAGGGTCAAGCCCGTCTGCGGGCTAGCCCACCAACCACTTGGGGAAGGCGTAGGGTCGGATTGATATGTCGAATAAAGCCAACCCCCTCTGTATCTCCCCCAAGCTTGGGGGAGAGGGGGGAGGAGTTTCCCTCCCCAAGATTGGGGAGGGTGTAGGGTTGATGGCGGCAAACAAACATGCCTCATATCTCGCCCTTCCCCCCCGGCATTGGGTCCTCCTGACCCTTCTTCTGTTTCTGTTTCTCCCGCTCGCATTGCCGGACATCAAGACCACCTTCGGGGTGGATCTCGCCATCCTGGGCTTTTTGTGTGTTACGGCGGTCGGGTGGCACAAAGGGTGGTCGCTTCCTGAAGGGATGCGGCTTGTGTTCGATCTATTTGTGTTTGGGTATCTGTTCAACGTTGTCTGGCTCTATCAGCTGGATTTGATTGCGAACTGGGGGCGGTTGATCTACTGGCCGATGGTTTGTGTGGTTCTTGCGGTCTGCGTTGCGGGTGGGGCCGGGTTTCGAAACGAGGGGGGGGGTCGCCTGTTGCCGCTGGCAGCACTTCTCTCATTACTCGGACTTGCGCTGTCCCAGGTTTTCATTCCGACAACCTTACCGACGGGACATGATCTCTATCTGCCGCAGGACTATGTGCCCAAGGCCATTGTGCTGGTCGGGATTTTTGCTCTTTTTCAGTTGATTCGCTCCGAACGCTATATGGCGAATCGGAAGACCTATCTGGCGATCCCGGTTTTCTTTGGTTTGCTGATGAGTGCGCGGGGTTGCTTGGAGGACAGCCAGACACTGGCATTGTGGTGGAACGCAAGCCGGGAGGAACGCTCTGTTACGGCTTGGGTGGGTGACCGAGACATCGCAGCCCGCAAGACCCGAAGCGAATATACCAAGGTACTAGAACAAATCGACGAGCGGGGCGGACAGCTCTCACGTGCCATGCAGTGGGATTTCCTGCTGCGATTCCGTCTTGCGGAAACGGCCAGGCGAAAGCAACACCCCGCCCGGATGCTTTCTGCGCTGGAGCCTAGACTCTGGACCACCCCCAGGCAGTCCAGGCTGCTTTCGGACCTCTGGACCGTTTCCGAGATGACGCTTCTGCGCGCAAAGGCGGACAATACCGGATACCTCATGAGTCTTCGAACTCGCGAACCGGGTCCGCGATGGGTATTCCATATCGACTTGTATGCGGACCATGAAATCTCTTCGGATAATTCGGCGGTTTATCTATTGGACCGATGGGGCCGTGTTTTTCGGACAACAGGGGAGACTCCAGCGGCATCGTTGGAACCCGTGTGGTCGGCGGCTCCCGATGAAGGTCGTTCGGATGCCGTGAATCTCGAACTCTGGGATGGGGCTTTCGTGGTGGTGTTCCGGAACGGCGACATCCGCATGAATCGAGATGCGCCGTTCTGGTTTCCCAATCCCTGGCGGATTTCGCTTTCGCCGGGAGAAAGCCTGGTGGATATCGAACGCCACCCTGACGGCACCGGCGCAGCTGCCATCAGTTCTTTTGGGGAATTCTTCCCCGTCGGTTCCCTGCCGGAGGGATTTCCTATCCCGGAGGAACCATTGTTTCATGCCGCGACGGCTGCGGACCTGGAGATTTCACCGGATGGGCGCGGGTGGTATCTGCTGGATATCCACGGTGCGATTCATGCCCTTGCGGATGGCGAACGATTCCCCATGACTCAATATGTGCCCGACAGTGAATACTGGGCCGTCAAATCCGAGAGTGCGCCATACTGGGGATCGGATATGGCCCTTGACCTGGAGATCGACCCACTGGGGCGGGGACTATGCATTCTGAATCGAAACGGAGAGGTCTGGACGATTGCAGAGCCGCAGTTCCGTCCCCCGGTTCGTCCGTTTGGGAAGAGCAGGGGGATGGAAGGTCTGGGAATCTCTCTGGCCGCGCGTCAAGATGGATCGTTGTCGGTCCTGTATGCAAGCGGCAATGTTGTGGCAGTCCCTTGAGGTTTGCGCAGGATCTCAGAACCAGGAGTTGCCTGGATAATTGTGCATATAGGTTTTGCCGTCAATGATCAGTGGGCCTTGGAGCACACTGGCATCTCCACCGAAGATATAAATATCTCCGTTGCTGTTCACCCCATTGCTGGGATGATAGGTAGCAATGCTTGCTCCCAGCATCAGATCGGTACGGCTTCCCATGTCCTCATCCTGGTCGGGACCACGAGAACTGATATTGAAAAACTTCTTAATCGGATTTGGCTGGGACGGGGCCACAGCGACCTCATACATATCGATTCCCGTTGTGCCACTGGCCGTTACGGCCTTGTTTTCAAAAGGATCCACGGGAATGGATCCCATGTAGCCGAGTTGGGTCAGCCAGGCCAGTCCACATTCGACCGATGGATTCCCTTTCGGGGGGCAATAGCTCTCATTTTCATTGATATACGAGTTGCGGTCGAGTCTGTACATGTCCATGGCCTGCGTGACCGCTTTCAGATCGCTGACCACTCTGGCGATCGTGGCTTTTGTCCGTGCGTTCATGAAATTCGGAACGGCAATCGCAGCCAGAATCCCGATGATTGCCACAACAATCAGCAGTTCTATCAAAGTGAACCCGGTTCGCCGAACCATTTGAAGATCCTCCGTATCATAACCCGGTGATACTCCTATCATATCGGACAATCCACGGAAGATCAACCGGATTTCGTGTCAGTCAATGCAAATCTGAAAAACACAGCAACAATCCGCTCCCGAACGAGAGCGGCTCGGATGGAATCATCGAACGAGAGGAGAAATCGATCAGCTCGCGGGAGTCACCTGTTCGACCAGTCGACGGAACCCGTCGGGATCGTGAATGGCCAGTTCGGAGAGCATTTTCCGATTGACGTCGATTCCGGCGGTGCGCAGATGCCCCATCAGGCGACTGTAGGATATTCCGTTCAGTTTCGCGGCGGCGGCGATTCGGATGACCCACAGACTTCGAAATTCGCGTTTCCGGTTTTTCCGGTCGCGATAGGCATATTGCAGGGCCTTCTGGCGACCGTCCCGCGCGGAGAAGAGCAGGTTGCGGCGCCCTCCCTGTTGTCCTTTCGATTCCCGGATCAACTTTCTACGTCGCCTGTGCGAGGCGACTCGGTTCACAGATCGTGGCATTGGACTACTCCAAAGTGATTGAATTCAGCCAAGTTCAGCTGAGGATCATACGCCGAACCCGCGCCAGATCATTCTGACTTACCGAGGTTTGCTGGCGCAGACGGCGTCTTTGCTTTCTTGTTTTGCAGGTACGCAAGTGATTGAGATAAGCGCGTTCACGCTTGATCTTTCCATTTTTGGTGGCCCGGAAGCGCTTGCAGGCCCCCCGGTGCGATTTCATTTTGACTTTACCAGCCACTTCGACTCTCCTTTTTTCCTGAGACACAAAGGCCTTTTCAGGAGGTATCGGTATTTCAAACCGCCCTGAACAACCCGTCCTCAGGACGCGACTTGTTCCTGACTATCAGGAGAAGATTCCTCGGAGGAGGTTTGCGGTTTTTCTTCCTCGTCTTCCGCCTTTTTCTTCCGGCGGGACGAGGGAAGTGGAGCCATCACCATGGTCAACAGGCGACCTTCCTGCCGACTTTCGGCTTCCGGTTGGCCCACCTCACTCAGGTCCTCGACAACCCGACTGATGACGGCCTGACCCAACTCTTTATGCGCAATCTCCCTCCCGCGAAACTGGACCACGAATTTCACCTTGTCTCCGTGTTCCAGGAAATCCCGTGCGTGACGGATTTTATACTCATAATCGTGCTGATCGATCCGAGGTCGGAACTTGATTTCCTTCAGAGTGATCAGCCGCTGTTTCTTCTTGGCTTCTCGTTGTTTCTTGGCCTGCTCGTACTTGTACTGCCCATAGTCCATAATCCGGCAGACCGGTGGAACCGACTTCGCACCCACCTCCACCAAGTCAAGCCCGGCTTCCACACTCAACCCCATGGCTTTCGCGATGGGAACAATCCCAAGGTGCTCGCCGTTCTTGTCGATCAGCCGGACTTCTTTGTCCCGGATCAGCTCGTTCACACGGGTAGAATCCCGGAATCGATCCCGGCGAAAATCGATGCGTGTTCGTCCCCTAATAGCGGCGTCCCCCTACGATCTTGTTATGGTATAAACGGGCATCAGCCCGGGGTTTTGTACGAACAATATATTGACAAATCAGACCGGAAACCGATTCCCGGCCTGATGAGAATAGTTTACATCAGGAATCGATCAAGCGCAATCGACCCGCCCGGAACGATTCTGATCCTCGAATGGGTCCATGGCATACGGCCCGGTTTGCCAGTCGATATGGGTCCTACTGGACTTGAACCAGTGACCTCTTGCATGTCAAGCAAGCACTCTAACCAACTGAGCTAAGGACCCATATACCGATCCAATGGGAAGCGTATCAAGGGTTTCCGACACGGTCAATGCCAGTTCACAGACCCCACGGGATACGTACTTATTCCGGCACTCCCCGGTTGGTGGCAATGATATCTCCGGAGGAATTGAGGCCGTTTGTCTGGTCGTAGGCGTAATACTGGTTTCTCAAGCCGATATTCAGGAAATCGCCGCCCCATTGCGCTTTTCGATCCGGACCCAGGCTACGGATTACGTAACCGATCCCGTATTTCTTGCAAGTCTCCAAACGTGCCGCATCGCCGGAGTTGTATCCGTAGTATTCGTAATACTTTTCGCTCTTGTTGAAGTTGCGGACAAACTCCTCTTTGGAGATCCAGACGTCCAGGGGAATGCTGGAGAGATAGACCACCGGCGTTGTGAGCGCCCTGTAAGTTCGCACCTCGGAATTGCCTATCCCCATGCCGATCCCATCGTAATCCGGCACCCAGTCTCCATGGTCCAGGTGATACAGTTCAAATCCATGTGTCACGGCTTTCATGTCGGCGTAGGTTCGGGCCACCATGGACCGAACCCGCGCGTTCAGGAAATTCGGGACCGCAATGGCCGCCAGAATTCCGATAATCGCCACGACAATCAGGAGCTCGATCAATGTGAAGGCTTTTCTTGTTGAGCGAAACACCCGGATTCTCCTTTTTTGGGGGACGCTGGCGATGAAGCTATCACAAGGGGAGTCGGGCAGGCACGGTGGCCTGCCCCTACGGCGGTGAGCGATTGGCAGGGGGATGCCACCGTATCTTCCGCCTATTCGAAAGGGAACAGGCACATCCTCTTTTCCGGCATTGTGCTACACTCATGGCCGTACTGGGGCTTACCTTTGCGGGAAAGGCCTGAATTGTCCTATCAATTATCGGAGAAACCTTGTGTGAATCCGGGAGATAATGCGGAAATGCCATCATGCGTGCAGAAGCGGCTTTGGTCGATCACGGCCGTCATCGGCCTTGTCCTCTTGGGGTCCTGTGGTTCGGGACCGCCGGAAGGCAGTGAACTGACATTTGCCTTTCCGTCTCAGCCCCTTACGCTGGACCCGGCACGATGCGAGAGCGAGCTCGACCGGATTCTCTGCACGCTTCTGTATGGAAATCTCGTCCAGCTCAATCTTGACGGTGTCCTGGACCCGGAAATGGTTCTTGAACCGGATTGCCCGCCGGGTGTGGATCCGGAAGCCTGGGCCGATCTGGAATTGGAGCGCCAAATCGCGGTACCGAACGGATTGGAGTTCACTTTTCAGATCCATCCGGAAGTTCCGTTCCCGGATGGTCGGCCTGCTTCCGTGCGGGATGTCCAGTATTCATTTGAGCGGCTGATGGATCCGCTGACGCAATCGCCGCATGGGTGGGTTATTCGTCCCATCCTGGGCGCATCGGATTTCGCAACAGCGAAACAGGATCAGATGAAGAATCTCCCAGCGGATCCCATTGCGGTCGACGGGATTGTCGGGATCGAAGAGATCGACTCCACCACATTCCGCTTCCGACTGACCAATCCTTATGCACCATTTCTGCACTGCCTCACACTTCCAGCCTCAGGGATTCTGCCTGCCACGGAAAGCGCAGCGGCTATCCAGGATGTCACCGCGCAGTTCCCCCTGGCGTCGTTGGGCAGCGGGCCTTGGGAACCGGAATCTATCGATCCGACACGGGAAATTGTTCTGAAGGCTAAAGAGAACCACCCCTTACGTTCTTCCATCCGTACGGAGCGGCTCCGGTTTCAAATCGTAAATGATCCCGAAGAGATCGAGCGGCTTTTTCTCAACGAATCCGTGGCACTGATCGAACCGGCTCCGGAACAGTGCGCCAAGTGGCTGCAAAATGCCGCATATCAAGATCAAATTATTTCAGCAACACAACCTTCCACCACACTGCTCGGTTTCAATTTCAGAAAAACCCTGTTTCAGGATCTTCGGGTGCGGCGGAAGATCCGAGAGACCTTGGATATTTCCCGAATGGCAGGCGATATCGGGGCGCATCTGGTGGTTGCGACCAAAGGATTGCTGCCGCGAAGTCTGATCCATATTCCCCATGTGGTGCACTCGCAGGAGATACCGCTTTCACTGGAGGAGACACGCGGTTCCGACTGGTCTGTGTTGACGTTGATATCCCCTTCCGGGACGCTATTCACCCAGACGGCGGAACAGATCCGGCAGGATCTGGAGGGAATCGGGGCATCCCTCGATGTCCGTCTTCTCGAAAAACCGGAGTACGAACAGTCTCTGCAGAACGGCGATTTCGATCTCGCGATCCTTTCGGTTACGACTTTGTCGCCGGATCCCCGTGAGATGCTTTCGATTTTCCTGATCCCGGAAGGCATCCCAGGGGGGCGCAATGTGACCCGATACGCAAATCCCGACTACGATATGATCGTGGGACAGTCGGATATGACTCCCGGATACCGAGACCGGAGCAATTTGTATTTAAAAGCAGAGGATTTGCTTCGCCTGGACTGTGCGGCGGTATTTCTGTGGCATCCGGTTGATTTCCGGGTTCGACACAAGTGGCTTTCAGGATTTCGGTATTCACCGTTTCCTTCCCAGGTCACCTGGAATGGGATGTTTCACGAGACCAACGAGAAACGATATGAGAGTCCTGAAAATCTCCAGTTCCTTGAGAAAAGAAAGAAGAAAATATCCGGGGAGCTCACGATTGCAGCAGCGGTCATTCTGGGATTCGTTCAGGGACTTACGGAATTCCTGCCGATTTCCAGTTCGGGCCATCTGAAAATCGTGGAGCATCTTCTGGGCCTTCCAGGCGGGGCGCAGTACCTGTTTTTCGATTGCCTGTTGCATGTGGGGACTTTGCTGGCGGTGCTGCTGTTCTATCGAGCGGATCTGATGGTCCTGCTGAAGGCTCTCCTGGACGCGCCGAAAGAATATCTGATCTATTTCAGGACAGCGAAAAAGGAAAGAGAACTGAGCGAGCCGGTGGCGTTTCTGTCGTACATTCTGATCGGGACGCTGGTCACCGGGATTTTTGCGCTGATATTCAAGGACATTCTGGAAATCCTATTTGACAGTCTGCCGGCGGTGGGATTCGCATTGATCATGACGGGGGTACTCCTGCTGGCGGCCAAGAATCCGAGAAAGCAGATGGACCCGTCCGATCTGTCATTCAAGACGGCAGCGAAGATCGGCCTGGCGCAGGGATTTGCGATTACGCCCGGCTTGTCCCGTTCCGGGACGACGATTGCTGTGGCGCTCATTCTCGGTGTGAAGAGAGAGACGGCGGTCCGATTCTCATTTCTTCTTTCGGTTCCGGCGATCGGAGGCGCTACGCTCCTGGAGGCCATGGAGACAACACGGAAAGTGGCCTTGATTCCCGCACTGGCAGGAGCCGTGATGGCTTTTCTTTCCGGTCTGTTGTTTCTCTGGTTTCTCGTGTTGCTGGTTCGGAAAGAACGGTTCCACGTTTTTGCTTATTACACGATCCCCCTGGGGCTTCTGGTCCTGTTCGGGTTGTGAGGCAGGTCCTGAACGGGAATCATCCCAATTCGAAACTGGTTACCCCGTAAATCCTGTCCAGCCGAATATCCGGGGATTCTATGCTGTACATGCGGGCGGTTTCGAACACCTTCTTCATCTCGTACCGACCGGCCAGGGCAACCGCCGGAGCATTCAATTCCGGAACGTCCAGGAAGACCAGGCTCTCTTTTGCACGAGCGACCAAGGCCCGGAAAATCTCCTCGGCGATGTCAGGATCATCCGCGAATAACGGCCCGATTTTATACCCGATTCTGCATGGGCGAATGACCCCGTACCCCCGGATGGAGTTCCCCCGCATTTTCGCATAACCCGCTCCACCGGATGGTTGTATCCATTTCTCCAGGAACGACCTGCGAGGCGCGGGAAAGCATTGGCGATCATAGTCCAACAGGGCCTCGAACGGCACTTCAGACAGCGGATTCAGATCCCCGGAGGGAACGCCCGATCCGGTATATTCATACCGCGCATTTCGGTAAGCGTATTGAAATCCCAATGCCTTGTAGTTTTCGACCTTCCCGATCACGCCATCCAGTCCGATGTTGCGGTTTCCCAGGTATTGAAGCCCCTCCCGGCCCAGGTAAATCCCGAACCGATGGCCCCGATATTCCGACCGGACAATGTAGAATCCAATGAACCCGAAGGTGTCATTGTATGCCACCGCCGAAATGCAGCCCACGGGGACACCCTCGCATTCGCAGAGAAAAAATCCGTCGGGATCGGCGGCATAGAAACACTCCGCATCGTGCAGGCCGGGATTCCATCCCTCCGCAGCAGCCCACTCGACAGCGAGATCCACCTCCGCCCGACGCATCTTCCGAATGGAATATCGTGGTTCCGAACGGCCTTTCATGTTTTCATCTTTCTATACTCAAAGTCGGACAAATCCCGTGCGAGGACCGACCGGTGGAATCAGGAAATCAGGATCTTGTAACAGCGGTCACACTCACGAATCAATTCTTCTTCGCGAATGCGCAGCTCGAGTGCGGCGAGATCAACCGTCAAGTGACGGTTTCTTTTGCCCTGAGCGCGGAAAAATCCACGATCCACGAAGTTGTTGAAATTCTGACGAAGCAATCGACGACGCATATCACGGCTGTGGCCGGGCAAGAGCGGACGATCCGCCAGCAGGTCGATCAACGCATCTTCCCGGAAAGAGGACACGGACAGCCCCCGATTGCCGTAATGCTCGTGAAGAAGCGCCACGAGTTCAGTGGCGACGTGCAGCTGTTCATCCGTGAAGCGTTCTTCCTTTTGCTTGCTGTCGAATCCGTGCTGAAGGTAGCTGATAAAAGCGTTGACCTGGTCTCTTGATAAGCAGAGAGTGGATTCACCCCAGGGTTGAGACTGAATCCGAACAAGCCCCGATTCAGTCATTTTCTTGATGATTTGATCGGTTTGAAGCGGCTTTGTACCCAATGCCGTGGCCAGATCCATGCGAAGAGGTTGATCCGGCAGACGAACTTCGCCGTCCGACGGCTCGGCCAGCTGCGACAGCAGCGAGAGAACGTACAGGGTCCGAATCCAGAACTCCCGGTGTCGAATAGAGAATCCCTGTTCCAGAAACAGGTTTGTTTCCCAGATCTTCTGTGCCATGACCTTGATAAAGGCAACCACCACATCCGGGCCGGTGGAGAGAAGCTGTTTGAGCGATTCGCTGGACATGGAGTACAGTTCGGTCGGCTCTACGGCCGTTGCGGTGCAGGTGTGGGGCAGGGCGTGAAAGGGAACGAGGTCGCCGATCACTTCATTCTTGCCATACTCACCCAAAGTCCATTCGTCGTCACCGAGAGTTCGGGTCACTTTTACACGGCCTGAGACAATGAAATAGATATCGCCGCTGACCTCACCCTGCACAAAAAGAGGTTCACCCGGATTGAGTTTGATCAGTACTCTTTTCGTCACTCTATGCCTCCTTCCTGCCCCGTATCCTCATTGAGCTAGTGTTGGGTGAATGAAGGACCTCATTGCGGGCGAAGCACGGCAATCTCGCCGTTGGATTGAACGCAAGCCTGAGATCGCCACGTCGCCGCCCTTCGACAGCCTCAATACGTGCTCAGCAAGAGCATAGCACACAGAAAGCATGGGAGTGGCGTTTCGTACAATCGGGTCACAGACCCGCCCCTGCGAACCCTGTTCGCGGTATGATTGGGTGGATCTGCAACCCACCCCACAAAATCCGAACCGGGAGGACGATTCATGAAAAAGGAAGATTTCGTCTCATTGATGAATGACTTGGAGAAACCTACTCTGAAACTGGCTTCTCTGATTCCTGACGACAAGCTGGACACATCGCCGATTCCCAATACGATGAGCCTGAGCGGATTACTCGCGCATCTGGGCGATTCCATGGGATATATCGGGCGATGCCTGGTCAGCGGCGAGTGGCCGATGCACTCCCAGGACCGGGATAAGCCGGTTACTGCCGGCAAGAACGAATTGATGGAGAAGATCCGCCAGGCTCATCAGGCCGTCCGGGACTCCTTTGAGCCGCTCAGCCAGGGAGATTTCGAAACCAGGGTCACCCAAACCCCCTGGGGAGCCAAGGGAACCATTGAAATGCTCAGTGTGGCGATTCTTTACAGCCACCAGATTCATCACAAGATGCAGCTGTTCATGGCGCTCAAGGCCCTCGGTATCCAGGTGGACACCGGCACACTGTACATGGGGCTGGAGCCGGGAGTGATGAAGACGTGAGTTGAGGCTTATCGCTCTTTAGTGCAATCCCCACGGAAATACCCCTTCTCTTCTATCTATTCCCTCTTTTGCGTCTTCAGGAACGAAAGACCGCAAGAGAGGTTTTATTGATCCGTCGGAGTAATACAGACCCCAGTGTGCCTCGGCCGCATCGCTACTCTTCCACTTCTCATCAAACGCTTCGAAAAAGAAGTAATCTATGTTGTTCGCATCCGCTATCGAAAGGAAATCAGAAAGGAATCTCGCCTGATTTTGCTCAGATGGTATGGCGTTGTCTCGGACATTTCCCTCGCTGGGCCAGCCCGTTTCTCCGATGATCACAGGTTTATCCAAGGAAGTCTCCCGTACCTTTGCCTCTACCTCAGCCAATCTCGCCAGAACATGAGTTGTGGCAT
Organism: Candidatus Omnitrophota bacterium; assembly: GCA_029568995.1. Classification (GTDB taxonomy): domain Bacteria; phylum Hinthialibacterota; class Hinthialibacteria; order Hinthialibacterales; family JAKPRU01; genus JAKPRU01. The sequence continues at coordinate 20,912 of JAKPYU010000548.1, forward strand.
CCTCAATAGCGATGCCGTCCCAATAGGGATGAATATGCACCATAACGAAGTCGACGTTCTCAATCAGTTGAGGGTGATTCAGCCAGTTCGCCCAGGTATCTGCCGTGCCCACAGGCACACGCCCTCCCGTATCTTTTCTCACCCGCCGAATATACTCGATCAGATCACCTTCAGTAACAGCTGTCCCGCAGAAGACCTCGTTGCCGACGATCAACTCCCGGACGCAGCTAAGGCCCTGTCTTCCAACCTCAATCAGACTCTCTATCTCGATCTCATTCTCATCTATAGAGCCAGAAATGTATGCGCCGGGATAACAGATCAATCCGACTTCCTGGCAAATACGCGGGATTTCGCTCAGGCTATAGGCGCTGCTGTACGTGCGAATTTGCTCGGTGAGTTTGCCCAGGAAGAATATATCCTGCTGCAATTCGCCCCTGGTCGGAAAAATACGAGCAACGGGGCTTTGGCCATCGCGAAATGGCCCGTAAGCAACACCGTGATATTTGTCACCCGGATAGGCCGCAGTAGCATCAAGTGGAAACGCGGCTGTTGTGGTCAAGGCGAGAGTGGGCGTCTGTCCGGAAATCAATAAGGCATGCTCATGCCGGTTGACGTCGCGCAAGCCAGCGGATTCTTCATACGTCAATGTGACTTGTTCAGGATTTGCGCCTGAAGCGATGAACAAGAGTCCCACAAGAATTATGGGGAGACGGATTCTCAAGAAAGGACGAATGTCTCTGATCACGTTGGCCTCCTGGTCCTGGAAGGTGAATGAAACAAAACCGGAATCCCTGCCGTATCGCATGGATATGAATCGGCAGGGAGTTTCACCTTACAGAAGAGCCATGCGCGATTCTTGAACCACTTTCACGCGGATTCCACAACCGGGTGGATCAGTGGCTCTACTGTTCGCCTTCCAGGAAATTCAGGGATTCCAGGATCTGGCGCAGGTTCTCGATTTCGCCCGGACCGAGGTCCCGGTTTGGCGAGCGCAGATACCCGGCAGGCAAGCCGCGCAATTTCATCCCCGCCTTCAACACAGCAATCTGATTGGGAACCAGGCCCGGCGCGACCAGCTGGTGGATACGCCGCTGCATCTTCTGCGCGGTATCCCAATCGTCCCGGTCAACGGCTTCAATGAACTTGCGGAATGTGTGCGGCAGCCAGTTCCCAAAGGAACACACGATGGCCCGCACTCCCTCACGGAAGGAGGCGTATTCGTATTCATCAATCCCGCAGAACACGCAGAATTTCTCATCGCTGATGGTCAACCAGGCATGAATGCTGTCGAAACTCCCGCTTTCCTTGACTCCCACGAGATTGTCGTGATTGGCGCGAAGACGTTCCATCAGAGCGAGAGAGATATTGACTCCGGTTCGCTGCGGGAGGTTATAGAGCAATGTCGGGAATCCGGGAACGGATTCCAGAATGGCGCTGTAGTAACGATACAGCGCTGTCTCATCATAGGTGAAGAAATACGGGGCAATGATCCCGATTCCTTTTGCCCCGGATTTCTGGGCGTGTTGCGCGAGTTCGATGGTCGGGCGAAGTGCATTCGCGCCGACCTGCACCAGGACAGTCACCCGGTCGCCTACCGAAGCGATGGCCCGCTCGGTCAGTTGTTTCCGTTCGTCCACGGTGAGCAAGGGAAACTCCCCCGTGGTTCCGCAGAGATACACTCCATGCACATGTGCATCGGCCAGATACAGACAGAGCTTCTCAAATGAGTTGTAATTAACGGACCCGTCCTCATCAAATGGGGTCAGTACGGCAGGAAATACGCCACGAAACATGCTTTGTTCCTTTCTATTCTATCGGGAATGGTTATTCCTCTTTTTTGTCGCGATTGAAAATGCCTTTCAAGACGGAGCCTACACCTTCTACGGTGGTTTTGGCGGCATCCGTCGCCGTTTCACCGGCCTTTTGAGCGGTTCCGGCAACCCCGGCCCCGGCATCCTTTGCGGTCGACCCGACTTTTCCGGTTAATTTCTCTGCCGTTCCGAAAATTGCTTCGGCCCCACCGAGGACATTACTCGGCAGGGAAGAAATACCGGCGGTCAGCTGCTGAACAGCCTCTTTGGGGATGGTTGTGGAACCTCGAAAGATCCGTCCCAAGACCTGGTTCCGCAGATGAACCATCAGTTCATTTTTGGGATCGAACTTCGGATCGTTCAAATCGCCCTGAATACGGATCGGGTCCAGAATGATGTCCCCCTGTGCGTCCTGAATCGCCTTGACCGCGAATTGAGACATGCCACCGGTAAACAGCGCGGTTACCGATCGTTCACGAGGCTCAAAATCCGCCTGATACAGCGCAACGTTGACTGTCGTATCCAGTTGCGTTCCCTGAATGGACAGCGTATCGCTCACTGCAAGTATGCCCGCCGCGATGGTCAGCGGGACGGAATCCGGCAGGTAAGGATTAAGCGCCTCCGCTTTGTCGATTCGAATTTCCTGCCGGGAGGAGAGGTCCCACAAGCCGCGTTTCCGATCCATGGTAAGCGCGCAGTTTGCCATTCCGGGGCTGGGTTCGATCAACTCTGTGGATAGATTCCCTTTGACTTGAGAACCATCCGGCGACGGGATCAGCAGATTTTCCATGGTCGAATTCAAGGGCCGGAATCGCCAGCTGACTTTTCTCTCCGGGGAGAGTTCATGTCGTACAAGGAAGGTCTCGGAATGGAGCGCAATGGAATGAATGCGCAGCCCGGACATGGAGGGGGTGGAATCGGTGGCATAAGCCACGGCGAACAGAGCCAGAATGATAGCGGGAATCCAAATCAGTTTGTTCATGATTTTGTCACCGTTCCGATTCGGGATTTTCGGTCAGTGTCGAATACGAACAATCTTCCTTCTCCTCGTCCTCCTCGAAGTTCGGGCAGGAAGCCGAGTCCGGCATGAGGGAGGCGACTTCCAGTTCACAGAGACAGTAGCCGCCGCCGTTCCAATAACAGAGATACATCGTACAGCGCATTCCACTCTCTCCCCGGAAAGCGATTGATTCCCCTGTATCAGCATATACTTCTCATGGCCCGGTGAGAAGCCCGCATTTTAGGATCTTCCTGTCGGATTAAATCGTTCGAGGCTGGTTCAGCACGGCGAGAACCGCAGTCATGAGTGCGTGATTCGGAGTCGGGAAGCAGTCTCGAATGGAAGGAATCCCGATCAGGGAGCGGATCTGGGTCGCCTCTCCGATTTGGACCAGCTCCACACCGCATTGTTGGCTGCTCAACCACTCCATACACTGCCCCACAGTCGGCAGCCAAAGGCAATCGTCAATTTCTCCTTCGTCGATCTCCTCGTCGTACCCGTCCTCGGGGAACGAGATTCGAAAGATCAGGGAATGGTGATTGGGGTTGGGATGGGATTCGTCGTATTCGCAGACCATCCAGACCAGTTTCAGGGCGCTCTTGCGGGAGATCGGGTCCCGGTGGATGCACCAGTCGCCTTCATCGGGATCCCAGATGAGCCGCCTTGTATAGCCCCGCGATTGACGGCGCAGTTCTGACGCCAATGGGGTCAGCGTGTCCAAATGTCTTTCAAAAAATGCCCGTTGCTTCAAAGAAGATCACGCCTCCCATGACAAAAAAAACCGTGGATATTTGATCCAAAAGCCTAGCGGAAAAGACAGATCAGTGATAGTCGTGGTAAGATAGGCGGTGTATGGATGATCTGCATTTCCCTGCCGGCTCGGCCCTTTCAGGTGGGGGCTGGCAGCGTACTGGATGAGGATGGGTGAGACAATCCTCGAATCGGGGAGACACAAAATGGGAATTCTTTTGATTGATGGGAAAACACTGTTCCCACGCAAGTCCGGAAAAGCAGACGCACCGAATCAGCGATTGATGATGGACCGGATTCTATCCCTGTCGGCGGAGTCCGGAGTGACCACAAGCCTGGCGATCCTGCAGATCGGGGATTCCCGGCGTTCGTGCTATCTCTCGTCGGAGTGTCTCCCTGCGTTGAAGATTCTGGCCAGGTTACTCCGAGAGGAGACTCCCAAAGATCTCTTGTACGACCGATACGGCGATACGGGAATGATCTGTCTCTGTCCGGGCTGCATCCTGACGGAGGTGGGCAAGGTGGTGAAGGCGATCTGGCACAAGTTCCATGAGGAAGTGCGCGAACGCGGTCGATGGGATACGGTGATTCTTACCGGAGGTCTGGCGGAGTTCCCGCAGCATGGAGTGACCCGTGCAGAGATTCTGCGCCGTGCCGAGGAGGCTTTATATATTGCGCTGTATTCCGGCGGAGACTCGATTCAAGTTCCTCCCAAAGAGTTGCAAAGCAGACTTTCGATCGAACTCTCTCGTGTGCAAATTGAAAGGCTGAAACAACGTGCCGAGCAAGAAGGGGTAGAAACGGATGACTTGATCCGCGAGGCGATTGACGATCTGTTGCGGGGGAATCTCGGCAGCGCGCAGTAGGCATTTCGGGGCAACCACGGGGGGTTGCCCCTACGATTCGATCGGGATGTGGTAGGGGCAGGCCTCCGTGCCTGCCCTTGTTGTCTATACCCGTTTCCGGCGGACCTTCCGATCCGAATCGGATTGACCGGAGTCTGGCGGTTCCAGCGAATACTGCCGGATCTTGCGCCAGAGCGTTGTTTTGTTGATTCCGAGTTCCCTGGCTGTCGCGAGACGTTTCCAATTGTTTCGAATGAGAGCCTCGTAAATGGCCTGACGCTCGATCTCTTGCAGGGTGGCATTTTCGTAGCGCGGTTTCCCGTCGGACTTCATTCCCTGAAGCGTTTCAGGCAAGTGGTGCAATTCGATCAAACCGCCGCGGCAAAGCACAAAAGCATGTTCGATGGCATTCTCCAACTCCCGAATATTGCCGGGCCAGTTGTAACTCATCATGGCGGCGGTGGATTCGCGCGAAAGACCGGTGACGTCCTTGCCCTGCAGGCGATTCATGCGATTGATGAACTGTTCCGCAAGCAGGGGGATATCTTCTTTTCGTTCCCGCAGGGGGGGCAGGGCCAGCCGCACAACATTGATGCGGTAAAACAGATCTTCCCGGAACCTCCCTTCTTCCACTTCTTTTTTCAGATCCCGATTTGTTGCGGAAATGACTCGGACATTGACCTTTACGGTTCGTGTGGATCCCAGCGGCTCAAAGGTCCGTTCCTGGATCACGCGAAGCAGTCGGACCTGCAGCGCCGGCGAGACATCCCCGATTTCATCGAGAAACACCGTGCCGCCGTCCGCCAGGGCAAACCGTCCGGGTTTATCCCGTTTTGCGTCGGTGAATGCCCCTGCGACATACCCGAACAGTTCCGATTCCAGAAGGGTATCCGGCAATGCGGCACAGTTCACCGTGATCAGAGACTTGTCCCGTCTGGGGCTGAGATCATGAATGGATCGGGCCAGGACTTCCTTTCCGGTTCCGCTCTCCCCCTCAATCAGAACGGTGCTGTTGGTTGCGGCGATCTGGGGGAGAATAGCGAAGATTCCCTGCATCCTGTGGCTGCGTGAAACGATGTCGCCGAGGGTATACCGCTGATGGATCTGGCGACGCAGTTCCTCCACCAGGGAGAGGTCTCGAAAGGTTTCCACCCCGCCGATTATCTTTTTCCGATCGTCTCTCAGCACGGCGCAGCTGACACTGATAGGAGCCAACTTGCCGTTTGTTCGAAGGATATGAACCGTGCGGTTAATCACGGGTTGACCGGAGTTCATGGCGTCTTTCAGCGCACACCCCGCCTCGCAGATATCCGCTCGGAACACCTCGTAACACGGCCGTCCAATCGCTTCCTCTCGAGAAACTCCGGTAATCTGCTCGGCGGCCAGATTGAACGAGGTGACAATGAACTGCTCGTCCACTGTAAACACCCCATCGGCCACCGAATCCAGGATCACGGTGGTCAACCCCGATGGGGAGGTCTGTTTCATGTCAATCGCCAAATTCGGTCCACCTTCCAAATGAAGATCGAAGGTTTTTTCCAAACGATGCGGAAAGTCATCGGGAATCCGGGCCTTGACAGCCTCACCGAAGTGTCGCTTCTTTTGTCGGATTCCATTATGATTATCGTACATCCTCAATCCGGAACTTCCAAATGGGGTTGCCTTGGAACTTGGGCGAAAAACAGGGGTGAATCGTCCATTTCGTAGCGGTGATCATTGACTCCACGGATGACTCCTGATATGAGAGAGCGGTGTCAGAAAGGGCCGGTTAGCCCTGCGAATCAGGCGGAGGACAGCATGGGAAAAGAAAAGCGGTTTTTGCGAGACCTGGTTCTCGATCAGATGCTCCGAGAACTTCGTGAAATCCAGACAAAGGCGGAGGAGAGTGAAGACAAAGTCACGTGGCGAATTGACCCGATCATTGAGGCCACGACGGATTTCTACGAAACCAACAAATTTGTCTTGCAGCATATTGAGGCGGTGATCGAGTCCATTCGAAACGAAGGCAGCCGGGAGGACGACCTGAATAATCTGGTCGTCGCTGCTGCCCACCTCCGGATGGGGATCACCCAAATCCACTCCATTATGCTGAATACCGTTGAGGATGAGGACGAAACATCCGCAACGTAGTCGTTGGCGGATGTCCTGCAAACAGATTCGATTGACATGATGCCGGGCAAGAGTGGCATCAGGCATGATAGCGCTGTCACCCGAAGACACCCTCACCCCAACCCTCTCCCGGTGGGAGAGGGCGTGGTTCCTGAGCCTTCCTCCAATCTCACCCTTCCGCCATGGGAATGGGATTCCTCAATACCCATAAGGACTATCAGATGCTATTCTACTCCATTGATCCTGTCGATCCGGATGAGACATGAAGGCGAATTCCCGGCAAGCCCTGCTGATTTTCCTGTTTTTTGCCGCAACCTATCTCCTATTGCAGGGGGCGAAACCGGGATATACCGTGGATGCGAACGCGGCCTACCAACTGACACAGTCCATTGTGGATCGGGGAGAGATGTTCCCGCAGGTCCGTTTGAAACAGGGAGTTCTCCATGCATTGGTCTTTATCCCTTTTTACACACTGGGAGATTGGCTGGCCGCGAATCATCCGGATTCGGACCCGGACGGGATCCGTCGCCGTGCCATGTGCTGGATGAACGGGATTCTGGCTGCAATATGCTGTGCCGTGCTGTTTCTGCTGTGCCGAGAGATGGGCGCAGGTTTGGCGGCCTCACGGAATGTGGCGTTGGCGGCGGGCCTTTCCACAATGATGCTTCCTTATTCACGGTATGAATACAACAAGATTCCCGCCATGCTGCTTCTGACCTTGCTGCTCTGGTCGATCTGTCGATACCGGCGATTGGGTCAGAGAAAGGATTTCCTGTTTGCCGGGCTTTGGGCCGGGCTGTTAGTGGGATTCCGTCTGGAATTTCTTCTGCTTTTTCCCGGATTGATCGTGTGGGTATTCCGGCAAAAGAAGTCTGCTGCGTTCTCGGACCTTTGGCCCGGCATTCTGGCGGCAGGAGGACTGACCGCCCTGGTAGTTGGATATCAGTGGTCTCGGTGGGGTGGAGTTGCGGGGTATGAACTGGGATTCAATCCGTTGCCGCTTGAGGGGCTGTACGGATTCTTTTTCTCGTTGGGCAAGAGTGTTTTCCTGTACAATCCGATCTTGCTCCTGTTGCCTCTTGTTCTCTGGGAGAGTCGGAGAAGAGATTGGTGGGGACCGTGGTGGCTGATGGTCGGACCGATGCTGGTGTTTTACGGCTGGTGGTCGAACTGGTGGGGCGGATGGGCCTGGGGACCGCGTCACCTGGTCCCGCTGATCCCCTTATTGGCGGCTCCGCTTGCCTTCGGTATAGGAAGTTCGCACGGGCCGAGGAGATGCTATGCGTTCTGGTTCCTGACCATGCTGGGGATTTTCATCCAGTCGCTCGGCATCGCCATGGATTTCAACGATGGGATCTCGCAGCTGTACCGACAGGGTGTTACGGAGAACATGCTGGTCTATCTCTGGCCGTTCGGAGGGATCGCCAACCATGCCCGTCTGGTGGCCCAAACGCCCGCTGCGCTCCTGGATTTCGGAATTTTGCGGTATTTTCTGGTCTATGCATCCACGCGGATTCTGGCTGTGGCTCTTGTGGGATTTCTGCTGGCCGCACTTGCCCTGCTGAAACTCCGCGTGTCTTGCGAGGATACGCCGATATGAATCGACCGGGAGCCTATCCCATGCACAAGCCGACGGACGAGTATGCGGGATACCGCCGTTCGCGTGGATATTGGCACCGCGTGTTCTCCGTTGCATCGCTGATTCTCCTGGATGTTGTTTTCGTGGTGATGCTGGATAGCATTTTTGAGAACAGCAAGGATGAAATCATCCGAGGCACGGATATCTATAACGAACGGATGCAACCGCATTTCAAATTGATCAATGAAGAATACAACAAGCAGGTTAAAGACCCGCTTGCCAATGAGACTCTTGAGGATTTTGAGAAACGAGTCAAAGAATTTTTCCGGCAGAATTCGGATCGTTATCTTTCCCAGGATGCTTCTTTTTACCGGATCACGATCTTCGGCGACGAGAATCGTGTCATTTTCGAGATCTCCAATCCCTCCAAGTTTCGTCACTGGAATACCTGGCGAAACTGCTTCCTGTCGCGCGATTTTTCCCGTGTGCAGAAGCGGAATCTCGACTATGCGGATCGTGGGATCGAATTGGCTGTGTGGATCTATTACACCTCGCCGGTGGGTTGGCCGGAGATCGAACACCTGGTGCTGCGCTTCTGGGGATATGCGCTGGCGTTTGTGATAACGACACTTGTCTTTTATTTGTGGTTGGACCGGCGGTTGATTGTTCCCCTGGGGCGAGTGGCGGGACACCTGGAACAGTTGGCAACGGAAGGGACTGTTCAGATTATCCGCCAGCCACGCGTGGATATCGAGGCGGCCTACAATCGGCTTGCCGAAACCCAGCGCGAGGTTCGGTTGGAGATGGAACTGGATCGTCTTGTGGAGAGCTACCAGCGGTACGACGAAGTGCCCGTTGATGAGATGAGTTATCGACTCTTGCGGGATATCCCCCAGGCCATTGGGGAAGGTTTCGCATTGAGTGCTGTGTTCGTGAAAGTCCCGGAGCCTGATACCGGCGGGTGGGAACCCATCGGTGCATGGGCACGAACGGCTCCAGTCCCCTCCATTGAAGAGCCACCGGATTTTCAGCCTGAGGAGATCGGTCAGCTGAGCCGTGGAGATTCGGGACCGGCCTGGTGGGTTGTTCCACTTCGGTCGGAGGAACATCCGGCGGGTCTGGTTTTTCTGCTGGACAACGAGGGTTCTTTAGCGGCGGCGAGCGTGCAACGTATCCGGCGGCTTATCGAGAACAGCCTGCTGCGATGTGCCAGTTTCTCGCGCCGTCTCGCGGAAGAACGAAACCGGTTCGGGATCAACCTGGCAACGAATATGGGCCACGATCTCACCAACATCGTTGCGGGAGGGAAATGGGATCTGAATACGATCCATCGGGCTCTCAACAGCGGCGCGATTCGGTTGGACCCGGCTCGTGCGGAGGTTCTGCTCCAGGCATTCGAGGGGCTGAAGAATAACCTGCAATTTCTGCAGGAGATGGTGGATATCTACCGCGCACTGGGAGCGGCCCGCGCACCGTGCTATGAGCGGGGAGATGCGGGTCGATACTTGCATGAGGTATGTGAGCTCTTCACGCGCTCGACGTCTCAACGGTTGGAGGTGCTCCAGGACATCCCCGCGAATTGTGAGGCCGTCATCGAACCGCGCCTCCTGAAAATGGCGGTGTTCAACCTTCTGGTTAACGCGGCGCACGCTATTCAGCGACGCGAGGATGGACAGGTGGGAGGTCGAATTGAGGTGCAACTCCGCCGCGAGGGCGATCAGATCGTCTTCATCGCGCGGGACAACGGACCGGGGATTCGTGATCGCACCGGTCGGTTGCTGGATGAAAAGGAGATTGCGCGCATTTTCAGGGCGGGGTACAGTACAAAAGACTCCGGTTCCGGCGGGGGATTAGGGCTGGTCTGGGTAAAGAGTATCGTGGAGGATTTCCACCAGGGCACAATTCGAGCGGCCAATCGCCCGGAAGGCGGCGCGGAAATCACCATCCGATTTCCCAGGGAGTCCGAAGACCGCCGGATCGTGTGAATCCCACCAAAAAACAATGAGGTCTTGGAGAATCCCAAGACCCCATTCAGGAAACTTGCTCAAGAACGTCTACATTTTGCGAACCATGGGCGCGGCCAGACGTACCGCGGT
>JAKPYU010000573.1 GCA_029568995.1 Candidatus Omnitrophota bacterium
ATGCGCGCCGCCACGCCCCACACCGAAATAAAACATGACCCAGTGATCGCCATCTCGAAATACCTTCCCATCGGAACAAAATTGCTCGTCATATCCACCCGGCCGATTCCGCACCACCGGATTGCCCTCGTAACGTGTCCAATGCTCCATATCGGTAGACGTTGCTAAACCGAGCTGTTCCACCGATCCATTTGCCGCGTTGTAGAAATCGAAGAACTTCCCCCGATGATCCAATAGCCAGGGTTGATAAATACAATCTTTCTCCCATTCGGCAGCGCCTTCCACGGAAAGAGTCGGCGTATCTTCAGAAAGCCGCGCCCATTGAATACCGTCCACACTCCAGGCAGCCCCTTCCGCACCGGGGCGCAACTCATATCCACCCTGTCTCGGATAGCAGCCATAGAGCGCCCAATAACGGTCTTTCCATTTTTTAAGTGTCCGGGGCGCACGAATATCGTACGACTCAAGCAGCAATCCGCCGAATGTCACACCGCCGTGATCGTAAGCCCCTGGCTTTCCGTAGCCCATCACCAGCCCGGCTGGAGTCCAGTGGATGAGATCCGTGCTGACCGCCCGTGCGGTCTGGTAGCCGTTTCCGTCAAAGCCGGTATAGAGAATATGCCATTGATCTGTGTGGCGATATACCAGCGGGCAGTCCGTCGATTTAAAATGCAAACCGTCATCCGGGCTTGGCGGCACAACGAAGTCGGGATAATAATGCCATCCCCGGTAGGGCGCGGACCAGCGGCGCAGGACTTTCTCGTCAATCCTGTGAGGACTTCCCTGGGAGTATCCCGCGGAGAATGCGATCCCAAAGAGCAAAGGAACGACAATGGATGAAGAATGGATAATTCGTATCATGACCTTGGCTTCTCCGGAGCAATTTCCGGCAGGATAGCATACCCTTTGCAGGAATTCACCAGAATTCCCCCCATGGATGATTTGGGCTATTCTTGATGAAGCGATCAATACTGAATCGGAGGAACACGGCTCAATGTCCGTTCTATCCAGACGACAATTCATGGCGCACATTGCGGCGGGCGTCACCGTCACCGGCTGCCGCGCCCACGGCCCGGCGATTGTCTCCAAACATCCTGGGATCGAACTGCTGAGTAAAGAGGTCTTCATCCCCAGCAGGGAAAAGACCGGCGTCTTTCCGGGATTTATCACCTATATCCACAAACGCAAACCGGTTCTGCTTCACCGTTTCGGCTGGGTGCAGGCTTCGGACACGTATGATGATTTCCATGACAGCATCAGCGAAGACAACGGCCGCACCTGGACCGAACCGGTTTTACGGCTCCAAGGTAAAGAGGTCCAGGGTGGGCGGATTCGCTATTGCGAGAACTCTGCGTTTTTCGATACGGACACGGGGAACCTCATCACGCTTGTCAGCAAGTTCCTCTATCCGGAAGGACGGTTCGACCAGGATGTCTCCAGGAAGATTGAGATCGGTGTTTTCGATCCGTTGAAGTCGGATTCCTCCAATCCGTTCACAACGGACTTTGGTGTCCCGGGCGGAATCACCATCAGCTTCTGTTTCCCGATTAAGACCTCTATAGGCCGAATTGTCATTCCGGCCACTTGCCCGGCCCTGGCAACAGATGGAACGTTCCTTCACCACCCGAAATCGAAACTTCTGATCCATGAAGTTCGAATGATCCTGGCGGAGTATCGGCCCAACGGATCGCTAGCATGGCGAATTGGCAGTCCTCTCAAGGCCGATCCGGAAAAGATATCGCGCGGATTCAGCGAATCGACTCCCGTGGAATTGCGGGATGGCCGTCTGGCGCTGTTGTGCCGGGGTAGCAATTACAATTTGCCGGATGTGCCTGGCTATAAATGGCTTAGTTTTTCGGAAGATGCTGGAGAGACCTGGTCCGAGGCTACGCCACTGGTGTGCACGGATGGCGGTACAATCGAATCCTCCGCTACCGGCTCGGCCTGTTTTCGATCCATCAAGACTCGGAAGATTTACTTCATCGGAAACCTCTGCGAGACAGGTATCCATGCGGACGGGAACTGGCCACGCAGCCCCCTGGTCATCGCCGAAGTTGAAGAACCTTCGTTCCGCCTCAAACGGGACACCATTACAGTGATCGACCGGCAAGGTCCGGAAGACTCCGAACGTACCCAAATCTCGAACTTTCGTTATTATCAAGATCGCGAAAACGGCGACATTGTTGTGTTCGCCACCCGATTCGGCGAATGTGACGCCAAGGAATGGAAATGGGCCGATTACTATCGCTATCGCGTCTCGCTTGCCTGAATCGAAAAGACAACCATTTTCGAGAATGAAAGAATTTCTCTTCTATGAGAGGAAACCAGAATCCATGAATCGGACAATAGTTCTTTTATTAGCCATGTTATTCTGTTCCCTGAATGTGGGTGTATGCGACATGACTTGTCCCCTTGGGGGGATGCCACGCCACCGCCTGGTATACAACATTGAGCGTTCCGAGCCGCTTCCCGACTCAGTCGTTAAGACCCTTCGTGTCTCGTTTGGATCTGTAGAAGAACAAGAAGGGAAACCAGTCCAATGGCTTTGCCTCCAAGGAACGAAGTCAAATGAGGAACGCTTCACTGTCTGGCTCCTTGCCGAGTGCTATCCTTCTGCCTCCCTTGCGGCTGCCAGGGAGACAACGGCACGCTACATCGTTCAGGAAGGGGACAACCAGGCAATCGAGTTTCGCGACAAGTTCACCGGCAAGGCCGTTCTTCCTTCTTTGGGAGCCTGGAAGTATCTATTTCCACGAACGGCTGAGGGTGAGTTCATATCGGACACACTTCCAAAGCATGTCCAATACCTGGGGCATTCCTACGTCCTTGTCGGCGGAGTGACCACGGGAAACGTTCCGCCCCCACAAGATCCGCGCGTTTTGGAACTCCTCCCCGATCTCCTCATCGGCGTTCCGCACAATACACGCCAGAAAGACGAAACCCGGCGTTACGACGAATCCGACTATGAACTGATCCGCCTTACACAAGACGACTACATGGAAATGATCGATGCGGGAATGACCTGCTTCAATGTCGATCTGGAACAATCCGATTGGATCAAGGATCTCAATGTATTCTATTGGGGAATCGGTGGGAAACACGTCAAGTACCCGGAATGTTTGTATCGCAGCAATTATCTTGGACCGACTTTGTTTCTGGATGAACCGGCGGTTCATGTAAGAGACTACGTGATTCGCCCCCGGATCGAAAAGGAGAGAGATTTCGCGAAGAGTCTGACTCCGCAACTAATGTTCCAGGAATTTGAGAAACTATTCTGCCATGAGAACGAACAGGGCGCACCGCGATCTTTTATTCAGGCCCTTGCAGCACGTGAGGATGTCGATCTCGGCAACATGGAGTTTTTACAGAATAATCTGTACACATGGGAAACCATGATCGCGACGGGCGTGTATCAACTGAGCGACAAACCGGGCGGGCCGCCCTCCTCGATTGTCTTCGAGCCACCTGGACGATTCGGAACCCTCCAGGTCCTTCCCCTCATGAATATGAGCTACGGATGCCAGATTCCGACGGATAACCCGAAGAATTTCATTGATATTATCTACGGCTTCCTGCGCGGGGCCGCACGGGAGACCGGAAAGGGATGGGGCACAAGTATCTACGGCGCGGTTGACCGCTCGGACACCTTCTGGTTTCTGACACATGCTTATGACCTCGGTGCGCAGAAATTCTTCTTCTGGGATTCCTACCAGATGGCCTGTGTTCCTTATGGAGAGTGCCTTGCTCTCACGCGGAATCTCCATGCGCACGTTGAAAGCCATCCTGACCGAAATCTCGATAGACTACTTCGATCCGGCGAGATCGCTATTCTTTTGCCTCCCGGTTACAATCTCGGACACGTTCATATAGGCAGGGGAAACCTCTGGGGACTTCCTGAACTCAACCTGGAGCGCAAAACTCGATATGGCGTCCAATATCGAACCGTGATGGGGAATTTCTTTACTGAAATAGAGCGGTGTATCCGCCTGGGAATCTCTTACGACCTTCTCTGGGATCTCGAAGGCCTACAATTAACCGACTATCGGGAAATTGTTCGCGTACGGGAGGACGGCAAGGTCGAAGTCCTTGCGGGCGGTAAGACGGCCTTGCTTGATGGCGCAAGGACACCTGCACGTCCCGATGGGACTTCGCCCACGTTAGCCGTCACACTCTCACAAGAAGGCACAAGAGCACCGGTCCAAATCGGCGCGCGCGCGGAACTGACCGAGGGGTCGTCCCCGGTTTACTACACATTGGGAACGAACAAGCAAGGCATTTACGAGAACTTCCGAGTCTGCTGGGAATTATTCGGACCGGAGGAACAGGACTGCCGGTATCTGTTGCAGACAGTGCCGCATCCCGTAATACAGGAGACAGCGGACGGAGCCACTGTGGAGATAGTCTTCAAGATCGAGAAGCCGGGGAATTATCGTCTCCGCGCCGCCGTATCGGACCTGGCGGGACGGACAGCAGTTGTCTGGAACGCCATCACCGTGGAGAACTGAATCCGATGGATTTTCGAAACAGTACCTTATTGAAAAGTCTTTCATCTGCTATTGGGGCGTTTCTTGTGTTGATATCGATCTGTGTCCAGGCAGCCTCCACCGGAATTGTGGCCTTTCC
>JAKPYU010000587.1 GCA_029568995.1 Candidatus Omnitrophota bacterium
TCCCTCCGGTCCCGATGGGCACACTGGGGATTGTCGCTATGACCGTTTCTCCCCGGAGCACCTCAATTTTTACCAAGGAGCCGGCAGATTCGGTATAACTCCACTGAATGCTCTGGGTGGATCCCAGCTGCCATGTCTCTCCGCCATTGGGTGACTTCACGGTGAGAGGCAGTTCGGGAAGTGCCATGACCACGGTCTCGAAGACCGTGTTCGGCGGGTATACCGTTGTCAGGTTCTTGAGGTCCGGTGAGACGTCCGCAACCCGGATCACCTCTGCCGTTGCGGTCCGGGCCTCCGGGTCGATCGTCACCCGGGTATACCCGATCATGTACTCGAGGCTGTTCACCGATGCTTCGTAGCGCGGATCGGCAAGATTGTAAGAAGGTCCCCCGCCGATACCGGCAACGAAGTAGTTGGTATTGTTCACCACGAGCCGTTCATAGGCATGGACATGCCCGTTGAAGACCGCGAGGATGCCGTTCTCGTTGAAGTCGTCCTCCCATTCCTGTCGCAGGTTTTCCCACCCCCCGAAGTGCTTGGCGTCCGAGCTGTAGATCGGGTGATGGAACGAGACGAACTTGAACGGTTTCTCTGCCTGGAGATCAGCCGCGAGCCATGCACTCTGCGTGGGGAGGTCCGGCCAGGCCCAGTCGTTGCTGTTCAGCACGGTAATGTGGACATCCGCGCAGTCAAATGAGTAGTATTCAGGAATCCCGTAGATTGCTGCATAGGGATCGTACCTGTCATGGTTACCGAGCGCCGGGAAGACGGGTCCGCTTGCCATCATGGCATTTCCTGCCGCGAAGTACCGGTCCCAGTCAGATACATTTGACGCATTGTTCACGAGATCCCCTGAGTTGAGCACGAATGATACCCCAGGCTCTTCGGCAATGCGGTCGGCGACGAGCTTGTGCCGCTCCAGCTGGCTGAAGGTGGGGAGCTGGTCCTGGGTATCGCTGTACACGACGAAGGTAAACACGCCGGTTTCAGGGAACGTCCGGAAGTGGAAATCACCGGTCGCATGGCCATCATACACGACCCGGTAGTGGTACAGGGTATCCGGTGCGAGGCCGGAAAGGGCGACATGGTGCAGGTCGGAGTTCACACTATCGGTCGCGCTCTGGTCGTATTCAGCGTGTGCGGCGTAATATGCATCGGTTGTATACTCAACGGTCACGTTGGTCGCAACCGTGGTCTTTGCGTTTACGATCGTACCCGTTGTCGTGGTGCCGGTGAGGTACGGACCCCAGAGGAGTTCCGGTGAGGGGGGCAGCTCTGTTTCCACGTAATTTACAGACTGCGCCATCAGCGGGTAGTCATCGCCACCCGTCCCGTAACTGTAGGACGGTGCACCAACTCCATCTCCGTCGGGATCAGTGCCACTGTAATCTGAGTAGTAGTTGCCGAGGTAGCCCGTAGAGGTGCCGCCGTTATAAAGGTAGGTTATCGGGTCGGGAGAATGAGCGGTGTTCGCGGTCAGGATCTCGACCCGGTTGCTGATGACGTCGTTCAGCCAGAGCACATTGTCCTTGGCTGAATCCTTGATGCAGATACCGGCATCCGTGTTACCCTCCATGATATTCTTGAGGATGTCGTTGTCATGGGCCGTGTCCCGTACGCTGATCCCCCGCCGGGTATTCCCGTGGCAGTAGTTCTCTTCAACCGTGTTATTCGTGCCCGTTCCACCGATATGAATGCCGTTGTAGCACCCTGAGCAGTCGTTCCCGACAATATAACAGTCGTTGAAGTCCACGATCTCGATCCCGGCGACGTGCTCGTTGGTCGGACCGCAGACCGTTAACCCGTCAATGGTAACGGCGTTCGCATTCACATCGAAGACTGGCAGTGTTGGAGATGCGGCAGTTACCATGACGGATGTGGAGCCGTTCTCGGAGCGGATTATCAGCTGCTTGTCCACGTTAACGTTCTCGGTGTAGGATCCATCCCCAACGATAATCTCATCTCCGGCAGTCGCCGCGGTCACTGCCGCCTGGATGGTGGCGTACCGGAGGCCGGTGTTCACGTTGAGGACCGGCAGGACAGGATCAGTCACCGTGATGTAGTCCGCTTTCACCTCAGAATCACTTCCCGTTGCATTCGTCACCGTCAGGTTGACGGTGTAGGAACCGGCAGTCGTATAGGTATGCGTCGCGTTCTGCGTTATGTTATCAATCATATCATCGTTCTCGAAGTCCCAGGCCCACGCGGTGATGCCGTCGCCGGTCGATTGAACCATAAATGGTACGGTGAGCGGGGCGGTGCCAGAGGTCAGGTCAGCGGTGTAGTCGGCGACCGGAACCGTTGGACCGCCGAGTATTTCTCCATCACTCCATGCCCCTATAAGCGGTTCGTAATCGGTGCCGAGATCGCTGGGGAGGACGGTAGGGGTGTCGATGATCCCATCGCCATCTGCGTCTTCACCCGAATAACCCGACCAGAAGTTACCAGGGTACCCAGCATATTCGGCTCCGTTATAGGTATAGGTGACTAATTCGGTTGCGTTCCAGAATCCTGCATCGATCGCTGCCGGGATGTTAGTAAAGTCGGCTCCCCCCGAATCATCGTCAGTCCAAATTGCGGCTGATGAAGGGAGGATAAGGAGCATTATCCCAATCATGATGAAGATATTTTTTTTCATTTCGTTCACCCACGTGGTGAGTACAGCCAGTTATCGTTCAATACACGCCATGTAACTTATTAAATTAATATTTGAAGTAAATTAAACTAAGATGTATCCCGATGGCGCATGCACGATAAGCAGGGTCGATGCAGACTGTGACGCGATTCCCCGGGCCGGCCCCCCTGCACCCCGGAACTCCCGCTTCGCAAGGTGAACAACAACAGGGACTCCGATACCAACCCGTACCCGCACCCCGTCTTCTCTCATGGTGTTTATTCCAACAACCCCCTCTCAGAGAATACCATGGGGTCCATGGGGTGCGAACCAACCCCCGGTTCCCTGAACATAACCTCACGGTAAGTTTCCATAATCATTTTTTTCGTTCCAGAATCGACGCCTGTATATTGGATCGTGCCCTATGCTCTTACAGAATGGATTGCATCGCCCTTGCAAGCGGGAGCAGCGGGAACTGCCTCTACATCGAGAGCGATGACTCGGCACTGCTCATCGACGCCGGTCTTTCGAAGAGAGAGATCCTGGCCCGGCTGAATACTGCAGGGGGTAAGGCTGACAGGATCCAGGCAATACTGGTAACCCACGAACATATCGATCATATGAGGGGGGTATACGCCCTTGCCCGCTTCCTGAAGGTTCCGGTATATGCCACAGGGGGAACCCTCCACGAATTC
>JAKPYU010000606.1 GCA_029568995.1 Candidatus Omnitrophota bacterium
ATCCGGTGAGTGGCGTTCGCTCCATCACCCGCACCGATCCGATTACCGACTCAACACGCCTGTCAGACCTTCCTGGCGCACTGACCGACGGCACAGACAGCCTTGGGATTCGCCTGCCGCAGTTCCTCAGCCCGATCCCCCCCAACACCGAACCGGTTCCCATGGATACGCAGAACCAGGGATTTGTTACGGTGATCAACGGGGACCGTCGCGTAACCGTGGACTTGGGCCAGGTTTCGACGGTGGGAGACGTGCTGCGTGCATTCAACAACTCGGGTGCAGGCGTCAAGGCAACCATCAACGACTTCGGCACAGGGATCAATATCGAATCGGTCCTGGCCAATCCCGGCGACCTGACCATCCTGGACGTGGATCTCTCCACTATGGCGCGGGACCTCGGCCTGATTTCGTCGCCCTCGCCACGCAACGTCACTGTGAACCTGGCCGCCATCCCCACCACACCCGCGAGCGCGGTCAGTACGCTGGGCGTGGTCAATGGAGACTTCGAGTTCAGTGTCGTGGATGCTGCCGGGCAAGTCCTGGACACCTATGCGGTTTCCGTGGCCGCCACAGACACCGTCGCGCAGGTTGTGGCGAAGATCAACGCCTTGGACGGAGAGGAAGGACCCGGTGACGGATTATTCACCGCATCGATTATCGGTAACCAGATTATACTATCCTCCAATTATGACGGACATGTATTTCATATCGACCGGGCCGATGATACTTCGGGATTTGTTGCCGCGGTCGGACTGGATCAATCAACTTTTATCACGGATACGGAAGTCGATACGTTGGGATTGGACACTACAACCAGCACCCAGGACACCGCCTCGGTCATCGGACTGTGCGATCAGGGCTGGGTGGATGAAGTGGAAGAAAAGAACGTCTTTCGAACCCTGTCCAATCTGTACAACGCATTGCTGCAGGACGATACCGAAGGGATCGAGCGGGCCATCAGCGACATGGATATTGACCTGGACGTTCTGTTGAACGACCGAACGATTGTGGGAGCGCGCATCAATCGCCTGGATTCCACTAAGTCACGGATTACGGATGGTGAGGTTTTTCTGCGGGAACAGCTGTCCCTGATTGAGGATGCGGACCTGGCGGATCTGATTACGGAATTGACCACCCGCCAGAGTACCCTGGAGGCCGCGTTATCGGTGAGCGGCAAAGTACTTCAAATGACCCTGTTGGACTTTCTCTGAGAGAGCGTTTTCGCGTTTCCTAATGCCGGAAACAGCGCTGGCCTGTAAAGACCATGGTCGCGCCGTGCTCGTTGCAGGCTTCCACAACCTGGAAATCGCCTTGAAGCGAATCGCCGGGTTGAATGATGGATTGGACTCCCACCTCCAGGAGGGCATCCGCACCGTCGCGATACGGAAAGAAGGCATCGGAAACTCCGGTCGATCCGACCAATCCGGCATGATCGGCGCGGACTTGCTCGTCGATTTCCTGAAGGACACACTCCGGGCGATCTCCCTGTCTGACCTCCAAAGCCAGCGCATCGTAGAGCATCCCGAATTGTTTATACGCCAGAAGCGCGCGCTGGGATTCATAAGCCTTCGCAACTGCCAGCTTCGCCATGGACACCCGGTCCTGTCCACCCGCTCCGATGGACACAGTCGCCAGATCCTTGACGATCAGAACCGAATTGCTGGTCACTCCGGTCTCGACAATCCAACCGAACCACATGTCCCGCAACTCGGCCTCCGTCGGGGGACGCTCGATGGACGCGGTGCGATCCGTACGAACGAGCTTGCCGTCTTTCATAATCCGTTCCGGCACATCCCTGGGAACAAGGCCATGAGTGCGGATGTCCTCCCACGAGCGGATCAGCGTTTTCTCTTTGCCGATTGTGGGGATATAAGACCACTGCGGTATGACACACCCGTCACAGAGTGACTTGAATTCCAGGAAACGATGTCCGATCAATTCATGAACCTTGTCGATGTTTTTGATTCGGACGATTCGCAGGTTCTTGCGGCTTGAGAGAATATCCACAACACCCGGCTCATACTCGGGCGCACAAACCACCTCGAAATACTGGGCGGCGACAGCCTGAGCCGTGTCTCGGTCCATCGCCCGATTGACCACGAGAGTTCCTCCGAAAGGGGCGATGGGGTCAGCCTCCCATGCGCGCGTAAACGCCGTAACAAGATCGTCGGCCAGCGCCGCGCCGCAGGGATTATTGTGTTTGAGGATGACCACCGCCGGAGTCGCATGAAAGTACTTGATGATGGATAGCCCGTTGTCGATATCGGTCAGGTTGGTTTTACCGGGGTGTTTTCCGGATTGGATCAGGGATTCGCTGTCCATGGACCCGATTAGGTTTCCGCTGTGGATCATTTCCAGGTCACCCATCAGGATATGACCGTTGACCGGGCGATACAGCGCGGCTTCCTGACCCGGATTCTCGCCGTAGCGCAGGCCACGGTCCACCGCATCCCCCGCATCGGAATCGAAAATCTTCCAGGTCATCTTCTCGTAAATCAGCTGCCCGGCTCCATCTCCTTCCAATGTCGGTTCTTCCTCGCTGAACGCGAGTTTCATGTATTTCGGAAAATGGTCATCCAGTATGGTCTGGTAATCCTTGAGAGCCATCATGGCCTCCTGAATGGAATAATTTCGGATCGAAAACCGGAAAAAGCATACGTTGTCTTCCGGATTCAGTCCACGTAAGGACACCAGGATCTTGTAGTAGGGCAGGCCTCCGTGCCTGCCAAGCCTCTCCAATTATTGTCGTAGGGGCAGGTCCCCGTGCCTGCCCGAACCCTCAATCACGTGTATGCGGTTGAAACGTCACCTGCAGAATGCTCGCCTCCGGCGGGCTGAGAAACCGGAACGGAAGCCTGGGTGTCACCCCAAGCCCCGGACTGACAAACAAGGTTGTATTCCCGATTTGAGAGATGCCCATCGCCATCCGTTTCGGTATGGGCGAACGGGTGACCAGGGCACCCAGCCACGGCAAACGCAACTGTCCCCCATGTGTATGCCCTGAAAGAATCAAAGCCACCTTGCGATCCGCCAACTCCCGATACACGCCGGGCGAATGCACCAGCGCAATCACCGTTTCATCTTGCTCTACATCGGCAAGAGCGCGTTCGATATCATCCTTTTCCAGATAAGGATCGTCGATCCCGACAATGCGGATCGGATATCCACCGCAATCCACGATGCAGGAACGATTGAACAGGCATCGGATGCCCATCTTCTCCAGAGTCTCCCTCGGTTCGGTAATATCCTGCATCCGATTCACCGCGTGGGGAAATTTCCCGAATACCTCCGTCCAGACATACCGGTAATAATCGTGATTCCCGAACACGGCAAAGGAACCATATCGCCCGACGATTCCCGACAGCGCCTCTTCCAGGAGCGGCGCATCCTTGGGATCTTCGAGAAAATCACCGGTATAAAGAACCAGATCCGCTTCCACACCCCGTAACGACCGGAGAAACGCAATCAGTCGTCGGCATCGCGGGACCAGGTGCAGATCGCTGAGATGCAGGATGGTCAGACGTTCCGGGCCAGGGAAAGGCAATGCGATGGACCTTTCACGAAGGCGATAGTTCAACCGCTCATACAGCATGGCCCAGAGGACGATGCCTGCAGCCGGGATTACTAGAATCAGCCATATCATAGGGGTGGGGTCCGTCAACCAAGCCAATTGAAATTCATACACTGAAAAAGGAACTATCAGTGTGAAGAGTTGTTGTGCGGGATTCAAGATTGGATCGCGAAAGGTCCCCGTGTTGACACGGCAGGGGCGGCTGGTCATACTAGGATCTCTTAAGAAACCCTCACCCCACCGCGCCCCCCTCTCCAAGTATGGAGAAGGGGAGATGAGTCGGGTGGCACAGGCTTCCAGCCTGTGGTGTTGGGACGCAACAAACGAATAAAACAGGACATTGCGGGTATTCAGTAGGGATACATCGGATCTTAAGTGCTATGAGATGCAGGTGAAAAGCTGTGACGCTGATTGACATTATTCGATTTCTGATTGTACTGGGCCTGGTGATTGTGGTGCATGAATTGGGGCATTTGATCGTGGCCAAGTGGGTGGGTGCGCGCGTGGAGCGGTTCTCCATCGGATTCGGCAGGAAACTGTTCGGAATAACCTGGCACGACACGGAATACATCGTCTCCCTGCTTCCGCTTGGCGGGTACGTGAAAATCAGCGGCATGGAACCGGGGGATGAACTCAAAGGCGAGCCGTGGGAGTTTCTGTCTCTTTCGGTGTGGCGCAGAACAGCGGTGGTACTTGCCGGTCCGGTGATGAATTTCGCGCTGGCTGTGTTTATTTATTACGTGCTGTTCATTGCGGCGGGCGACCCGGTGATTACCACGACTACCATCGGTCTGGTCCGGGATGGCGGAGTCGGTTGGGAGATCGGATTGCGTGGCGGGGACCGGATCGTTCAGGTGAACAACACGCCGATCACAAGCTGGGACGATCTTTCCTCGACCCCGGAAATCTTCACATCCGGCGATCTGACATTTCAGATCGAGCGAGAAGGGAATCCGATTCAGAAACATCTTTCGCCGCCTCCTGCGGTAGGCACTCTGGAATCTCAATTCACTGAGGAGCAGATGGCGGAGCGGCTTAACCGGGACGGGCTTCTGGTGCGAACTGTTCAGAAGGACAGTCCGGCGGCACAGGCCGGTCTGGTTCCGGGATGCGTGATCACATCAGTCAACGGACAGCCCCTGGTATCGGCACGCGAACTCGCCGACCAGATAGCCGAGCAGTACACACAGACCGAGGATAGGACTTTTGTCGCAAAACCACTTCGCCTGGCGTGGCTGGACCCCAACGATGCTATCCAGGAAGCCGAATTGCAGCCGAATCTGTTTTTCCCGGCGGAGGATGCGGAGCCGTACCATCCGAAAGCCAGGATCGGCATTGTGTTCACGCCTGAAGAGACAGTGCGGGATGTGTTTATTCCCTTCCACGGCCGCCTCGATATCGCGCCGCGCCTGGAACCGATTGTGGGAGCAGTAAAAGAAGGCAGCCCTGCTGAGAAGGCCGGACTTGCCACCGGAAGCCGCGTGATCGATATCAACGGCGAGCCGCTCGGTGACTGGAATGTCCTGGTAGACAAGGTACTCGCCGCATATTCCGTGGAGGGCGAAACAGCGCGGGGGGTCCCGCTCGAACTCACCTGGATCACACCGCTGCAGGAAGTCCACACCGGTACGGTTACCCCGGAAGTCAAAGCCGAAACCATCCCCAGCCATCGCGGACTGACAACCGGCGAGAAGGTTTTTGTTGCACAACTTGGCCTCTCCCGCCAGACCGAGCGAATTCATTACGGGATCATCGGGGCAGCCCCGAAAGCGGTCGAGAAGATGCGGGATGTGTGCAGCATGATGTTCTTTTTCATCTACAAGGTTGTTAAAGGCGACTATTCCAGCAAGAACCTGGGCGGACCGGTGGCCATCGCTCAGCTGGCCGCCGAGACGGGGCGATGGGGATTCGAGAAATTCTTCGATTTCATTGCGCTTCTCTCCGCCAATCTCGCCATTCTGAACCTGTTGCCGATCCCTCCCCTGGATGGCGGTCATGTTGTGCTTTACCTGGCCCAAGGGGCACGCAAACGTCCCGTTACGCTCAAACAAATGGAAACGTTCGGAAAGATCGGGATTATTCTGATTATCCCCCTGATGCTGTATTTCTTCTTTAACGACCTGGAACGGGTCGGGCTGTTTCGATGGATGAAAGGTCTCTTAGAGGCCATCTGGCCGGGATGATCGGCAACATCCCCGCGGCGGCAGGCCATCGCCAATGTTGAGGCTACCCGAATCGTATTCACGGGAGAGCGAGCCTCCCAAATCCGTCTCCGAAAGGTCAAAGCGTCTTCCTCCGGGCAATCGTGCCAACTTAAGGTTGTCGTCATTCCGGCGAAAGCCGGAATCCAGTGATCGGGGGCAACATCGCGCGTTTGGATCTCCCTGTGTGCACCCCGCAGAATACAAGAAAACCGGCATGATCCGATTGCACCGCCGTCTCAGGCGATATCCTCGTTCTTTCAGGACTCCGGCTTTCGCCGGAATGGCGGTTGCAGGGTCCCCTAACCCTCCAGCCGAACGTCTCCCTCTCCCTCCGGGAGAGGGCTGGGGTGAGGGAAATAGACTTCCCCTTTCCACATTCCTTCTCTTCATCCTCCCTCTATTCCTGCTCGGTCTCTTCTGCTCCCCCTCCCACTCGCAGCCGCTCCAGTTCTATGAACGGCTGGAAGTGCAACGCATTGAAGGGCGAGTCGCCGGATTCGATGTATTCACACCGGATAGACAGTTGGTCGCAGCAATCCGTTTTTCGGCCAACGCCGTTTTCTGGCCGGAGACCATCGAACAGACCGACTTGAACTCCCGACTGACTTTGCGGTTCAGCAAGTTTCAGTGCCGGGAAGACAGCGGACTGGAACTCTCTGAGGATTCCGCCATCTCCGTGGTCTGGAACAGGGATGATGAATTTCCCGAAGTGTATTTCCTGATGGGAATCAAGCAGTTCGATCCCGCCTCCTGGGAAAAAACGCAGGGACGGATTCCTTTTCATTTCCTGATCTGCATGTTGCGCGAGGCGGAAGTGTTTCATCAACGCGGCTGGTTGATCGCCACGCCCCTGTCGGATCCCTTCTCTCTGCAATCGACTCCGGATGGAATCCGGTCTGCCTGGTCGTCGGATTGGTCTTACGCGCCCGCCCTGGGGTGCCATCCCATCCCGGTAATCGGACTCTGGGCCGCCCACCACGGGCGATATGTCGCTTACGATTTCTGCGAGACCCGCCTGTCCGACAACAGCGAGAAGGCGGTCGGGACCGCCTTTTGCCGACAGCACGGGTATTACCGCCAGTTCATCACACTGGTTTATCCGACCAGTTCCAGGCGTGTCGATGAATTGGTTTACCCCAAAGCCGACGACCGGATTCTGAGCCATTTCCGGCTGGTCTGGTCGATGGATCTGCCGCCGGAGAAAGATCCGAACCGCTTCCTGATCGGCAGGCTTGCGAACCTTGCGCCGAATGCGCTCCCCACAGTTCCCAGAGTGAATGACTTGGACTACATGCCCGGCCCTACCCGGTTGAATTCGTTCACCGAGGTGGCTCCAAAACCTCTCATCGGGCCAAGTCCGGAGATCCAGTATGTCGAGGAAGGCACAGTCTTGATCGACGGCTGGAAAACACATGTCGGGTCCATGGTGGACCGTGCTTTCGTGCAGCACGACGCTGCCGGGATTACCATGCTGCAAGAGCAGGCGCAGAGACTGTTGTCCGTTGGGAAACGGTTTCGAGTGGACCAGGACCACTGCTTCTATTGGGAGAAACCCATTCAGGGAAAATGGCAGGAGGCTTATGGGGGCGAGGCGGTGCGAACTTTGCACAACAGCGATGGATTCGCTGCTGCGCGAATGCTGCTGAACCTGTGGAAACACGATCCGAAACCGGAATACCTTGAAGCGGCGGAAGGTGCA